>NZ_JAUZMY010000002.1:0-432397 GCF_036327455.1 Nocardiopsis codii
TGATCCCGAATGCTGCCGGGTCCACTTTCGAGTCCGACCAACAATAGGAAGTGTTGGCCTTCAAAAGACTCCTTAGAAAGGAGGTGATCCAGCCGCACCTTCCGGTACGGCTACCTTGTTACGACTTCGTCCCAATCGCCAGCCCCACCTTCACTCATTCCCTCCCCGAAGGGTTAGGCCACAAGTTTCGGGTGTTGCCGACTTTCATGACGTGACGGGCGGTGTGTACAAGGCCCGGGAACGTATTCACCGCGGCGTTGCTGATCCGCGATTACTAGCGACTCCACCTTCATGGGGTCGAGTTGCAGACCCCAATCCGAACTGAGACCGGCTTTTAGGGATTCGCTCCACCTTACGGTCTCGCACGCCCATTGTACCGGCCATTGTAGCATGTTTGCAGCCCAAGACATAAGGGGCATGATGACTTGACGTCGTCCCCACCTTCCTCCGAGTTGACCCCGGCAGTCTCCTATGAGTCCCCACCATTACGTGCTGGCAACATAGAATAGGGGTTGCGCTCGTTGCGGGACTTAACCCAACATCTCACGACACGAGCTGACGACAGCCATGCACCACCTGTCACCCACCAACTAAATGACCCTGTATCTCTACAGGTCCACGGGCGATGTCAAACCTTGGTAAGGTTCTTCGCGTTGCGTCGAATTAAGCAACATGCTCCGCCGCTTGTGCGGGCCCCCGTCAATTCCTTTGAGTTTTAGCCTTGCGGCCGTACTCCCCAGGCGGGGCGCTTAATGCGTTAGCTGCGGCGCGGAAACCGTGGAAAGTCCCCACACCTAGCGCCCAACGTTTACGGCATGGACTACCAGGGTATCTAATCCTGTTCGCTCCCCATGCTTTCGCTCCTCAGCGTCAGGTAAGGCCCAGAAACCCGCCTTCGCCACCGGTGTTCCTCCTGATATCTGCGCATTTCACCGCTACACCAGGAATTCCAGTTTCCCCTACCTACCTCTAGCATGCCCGTATCCACTGCAGAACCGGAGTTAAGCCCCGGTCTTTCACAGCAGACGCGACACGCCGCCTACGAGCTCTTTACGCCCAATAATTCCGGACAACGCTCGGACCCTACGTATTACCGCGGCTGCTGGCACGTAGTTAGCCGGTCCTTATTCCCCACCTACCGTCAACCCCCAGAGAACTGGGAGCCTGCGTTGGTGGTAAAAGAGGTTTACAACCCGAAGGCCGTCATCCCCCACGCGGCGTCGCTGCGTCAGGCTTTCGCCCATTGCGCAATATTCCCCACTGCTGCCTCCCGCAGGAGTCTGGGCCGTGTCTCAGTCCCAGTGTGGCCGGTCGCCCTCTCAGGCCGGCTACCCGTAATCGCCTTGGTAGGCCGTTACCCCACCAACAAGCTGATAGGCCGCGAGCCCATCCCTGACCGAAAAACTTTCCACACACCACCATGAGGTGGCGTGTCATATCCGGTATTAGACGGCGTTTCCACCGCTTATCCCGGAGTCAGGGGCAGGTTGCTCACGTGTTACTCACCCGTTCGCCGCTCGTGTACCCCGAAGGGCCTTACCGCTCGACTTGCATGTGTTAAGCACGCCGCCAGCGTTCGTCCTGAGCCAGGATCAAACTCTCCATAAAGGTCAAACAATCCGTCCCGGCGACCAGAGGTCAGCCTGGGGCGAATAAACCTAGAAGAAATCCTGACCAACCAGGTTGCCCTGGTTAATCAAAGGAACCCTTCACACCGAACCACTGTTCGGGTGACGGGGCCAAAACAAACATGGCTTAAAGAAAATCAAACACGCGCTGTTGAGTTCTCAAGAAACAACCGCTCTTCCCTTACAAGCCCGATCCTGGTGGACCGTGTGCTCTTCCGTGGAAGGCGTCTGCGTTTCCGCTTTGTTGTGTCTTTACTTTATCAGGTGTTCCGCGCCCCGCCAAATCGGCGGTTTGTGGTTCGTGATCGGGGTAAAGCCCGTTTTGCTTCGTTTGCTTTTGTCCGAATGGACTTGGCTTTTGAAGCGACTCCCTGAGTTTACATGTCCAGGGCAGTGCTCGAACCGCGAGGTTCGGAGGCTGTACTGGTGTGACTCGGGGAGAGACCGGCACGTCCGCGGAGATTCCGCGTCCGTCTCGCTCGGTCTTGACCAACTGTACCCCCGTGCAGGAGTCCTCGTGACGCGTTCCGGGAAATCCGTCGGTGTCGTGTGTCCCGTCCGGCCCGCGAACGGGGACGGAACGGGACACGCCTGCTCACGGAGTCGTCAGAGCTTCTCGATCGGGGCGTACTTGACGAGGAAGTCCTTCTCCCCGATGTCGGCGCCGAAGTCGATCCGGGCCTTGGTCTTGTCCCCGGCCCCCTCGACGAGCTGTACCCGGCCCATGCCGAACGAGTCGTGGTTGACCAGGTCTCCCACGCTGAGCGTCGGCGCCTCCTTGCCGGCGCTCCGGCGCGAACCGCCGCCGAAGGTGCTGCCGAACCCGCCGGTCCCCCGCCCGCCCCCGATGCTGCGGCTGGGCGGTGCGGCCAGGCTGGACTCCGCCCGGCGCCAGTCCACCAGGGAGGACGGGATCTCGTCCAGGAACCGCGACCCCGGGTTGTAGGAGGGGGTCCCCCAGGCACTGCGCACGGCGGCGCGGCTGATGTAGAGGAGCCGCTCGGCGCGGGTCAGCCCCACGTAGGCGAGCCGGCGCTCCTCCTCCAGTTGCGTCTTGTCGCCCAGCGTGCGCGTGTGCGGGAACACGCCGTCCTCCATGCCGGTGAGGAACACGGCGGGGAACTCCAGCCCCTTGGCCGCGTGCAGGGTCATCAGCGTGACGACGCCGCCCGTGTCGTCCGCGTCGGGGATCTGGTCGGTGTCCGCCACGAGGGAGATCCGCTCCAGGAAGTCGACCAGTGTCGGCTCCCCCGGGTCGAGCGTCCCGGAGGGGACGGCGCCGTCCTCGTCGTCCCCGTCCGGGGGCTCCTCCTCCAGGAGCACGGCGAAGGTGTGCTCGAACTCCCTGGCCACGTCCACGAACTCCTCCAGGTTCTCCACCCGGCTCTCGTCCTGGAGGTCCTTGGACTCGGCCAGCTCGGAGAGGTACCCCGTCTTGCTGAGCACCGCCTCGACGACCTCGGCGGGGGTGCTGCCAGGCACGGCCTGTCCGAGCTCGTCCAGCAGCGCGGTGAAGTTCTGCACCGCCTTGACCGAGCGGGTCGCGATGCCCGGCGCCTCGTCCACCCGGCGAAGCGCCTTGGAGAAGGAGATGCGCTCGCGGGCGGCGAACAGCTCCACGGACTCCTCCGCCCGCGCGCCGATCCCGCGCTTGGGCACGTTGAGGATGCGCCGCAGGCTGACGGTGTCCTCGGGGTTGGCCAGGACCCGCAGGTAGGCGAGGATGTCGCGGATCTCCTTGCGCTCGTAGAAGCGCACGCCGCCGACGATCTTGTACGGCAGGCCGGTACGGATGAACACGTCCTCGAACACACGGGACTGCGCGTTGGTCCGGTAGAACACGGCGACCTGGCTGGGCGTGACCGTGCCGTCGTCGGTGAGCTTGTCGATCTCGCCGACCACGAACGCGGCCTCGTCGTGCTCGTTGTCGGCGACGTAGCCGGTGATGGCCGGGCCGTCGCCCTGCTCGGACCACAGGTTCTTGGCCGGCCTGCCCTCGTTGCGGTCGATGACCGCGTTGGCCGCGGACAGGATGGTCTGGGTGGAGCGGTAGTTCTGCTCCAGGAGGATGGTCCGCGCGCTGGGGAAGTCCCGCTCGAACTCCAGGATGTTGCGGATGGTGGCGCCGCGGAACGCGTAGATGGACTGGTCGGCGTCGCCGACCACGCACAGCTCGGCGGGCGACACCACGCTGGTGTCGGAGTCCTCGGCCGCGCCGACCAGCTCGCGGACGAACGCGTACTGGGCGTGGTTGGTGTCCTGGTACTCGTCGACCATGACGTGCCGGAAGCGGCGCCGGTAGTACTCGGCGACGTCCGGGAACATCTGGAACAGGTTGACGGTGACCATGATCAGGTCGTCGAAGTCCATGGCGCCGGCCTCGTGCAGGCGGCGCTGGTAGAGCTGGTAGGCCTCCGCGAGCTTCTTCTCCTGCTCGGTCTGGGCCTGCTCGGCGGCCGTGTCGTAGTCGATCAGCTCGTTCTTGAGGTTGGACACCTGGAAGGAGAACGTCTTGGGCGGGAACCGCTTGGGGTCCAGGTCCATCTCCTTGCAGACCAGCTGCATCAGCCGCGCGGAGTCCGCGGAGTCGTAGATGGTGAAGCTGCTGGGGTAGCCGAGCCTGTGCGCCTCCCTGCGCAGGATGCGCACGCACGCCGAGTGGAACGTCATCGTCCACATGGTGTTGGCCGCCCGCACGCCGAGGAGCGCCTGGATGCGCTCCTTCATCTCCGCCGCGGCCTTGTTGGTGAACGTGATCGCGAGGATCTCACCGGGGCGCACGCCGCGCTCGGCCATGAGGTGGGCGATGCGGTGCGTCAGGACGCGGGTCTTGCCCGACCCCGCGCCCGCCACGATCAGGAGCGGTGCGCCGCTGTGGGTGACGGCGTCGCGCTGGGGACCGTTCAGACCTTCGAGAAGCTGCTCTTGGGAGGACACGTCTCCAGGTTACGGCCGACCGGGGACGACGGTGTCCCCCTCCCCGGGGGCGGTCCGCCCCGCCTTGCCCGTTTTGTGGGTGAAAGCGCGCTGACCGGCGGCCTAGGCTGTTTCGGTACGGGTTCCCGGAGGGGGACCGTGGTTGTCTCGGGGGGAGTTTCCTTGACCATGCGTGTGTTCGTCGACTGCGATCCGGGGATCGACGACGCCGTCGCTCTCGCCTACCTGGCCGCGCGCCCGGAGGTGGAGATCGTCGGTGTCGGCGCGGTCTTCGGCAACAACAGCGTCGACATCACGGCGGACAACGCACTGCGGCTCCTGGAGCTGTACGGCCGTCCGGACGTGCCCGTGGCGGTCGGCGCCGCGAGGCCGCTGGTGCAGGAGCCGCGGCTGGCCGCGCACGTGCACGGCGGCAACGGCCTGGGCGACGTGGAGCTGCCCGTGCCCGCGGGCAAGCCGGTCGCGGAGTCGGCGGCGGAGCTGCTGGTGCGGCTGGTCCGCGAGGCCCCGGGCGAGATCGACGTGCTGGCTGTGGGTCCGCTCACCAACCTGGCGATCGCGCTGGGGCTGGAGCCGCGGCTGCCGCAGCTGGTGCGGCGCCTCGTGGTGATGGGCGGCGCGGTCCGGGTGGCCGGCAACGTGTCCTCGCACGCCGAGGCCAACATCAGCAACGACCCGGAGGCCGCGGAGGCGGTGTTCGCGGCCGGGTTCGCCCTGGACCTGGTGGCGCTGGACATCACCATGAAGACGGTGGCCACGCCCGAGTGGCTGTCGGACCTGCGGGCGGTCCCGGGTGAGCGCGCCGAGCGCACCTCCGCGTTCCTGGACTTCTACGCGGAGTTCTACAAGGGGATCTTCGGCGTCCGCCAGTGCGCGATGCACGACCCGCTGGCCGCGGCGGTCCTGGTGGACCCGCACCTGGTGACGGAGTCGTTCGAGGCGCCGCTGCGGGTGGAGCTGTCCGGCGGGCTCACGCGCGGGATGACCGTCGCCGACCTGCGTCCGAGTCCGAGTCGCGACGACCGTCGCGCCGCCCGGGTGGTCACCGGTGTGGAGGAGGCCGAGTTCCTCGGCAGGATGCTGGACTCCCTGCGCTGACGCACCGACGCGCTGACGGCGGTCGCCCCGGGGGGACGGCCGCCGTCGCCGTTCCGGCTGGGGACGGGCCCCGCGGTGCGGAGCCGGGGCCGCCGTCCGCCGGGGTTCCGGTGCGTCAGACGAGCCTGCGGGCCGTGGCCCACCTGCTGAGCTCGTGCCGGTTGGACAGCTGGAGCTTGCGGAGCACCGAGGACACGTGTGTCTCCACCGTCTTGACGGAGATGAACAGTTCCTTGGCGACTTCCTTGTACGCGTAGCCGCGGGCGATGTGCCGCAGGACCTCGCGCTCGCGCTGGGTGAGGCGGTCCAGTTCGGGGTCCACCGGCGGGGCGTCGGTCGCGGAGAACGCGTCCAGGACGAACCCGGCCAGTCGCGGGGAGAAGACCGCGTCGCCGTCGGCCACGCGGACGATCGCGTTGGCCAGCTCCCTGCCGGAGATGGTCTTGGTGACGTAGCCGCGGGCTCCGCCGCGCACCACGCCGATGACGTCCTCCGCCGCGTCGGAGACCGACAGCGCCAGGAAGCGGATCTGCGAGTGCTGGGACAGGACCCTGCGCAGTACCTCCACCCCGCCGCCGCCGGGCAGGTGGACGTCCAGGAGGACGAGGTCGGGCTGTTGCTCCCCGATGACGTGTACGGCGCTGTCGACGTCCCCGGCCTCCCCGACGACGTTGACCGCGTCGCCCAGCTCACCACGGACACCGCTGCGGAACAGCCGGTGGTCGTCCACGATCACGACGCGGGGTACCGCGTCACCGTCACTGAAGGTCGTGCTCTCGTCTCCCACACCCTGGACTCTACCCACGTCGGGGGCGGCGGGGACAGCGGTGGCGGCGGTGGCGGGGCCGGTTGACCGCTTCCGGTCGGCGGCGGGCGGTCCGGGCCGCTGGGCATGGGCGTCCACCGGGGCTACGCCTCCGGGATGCGGGGCATGCGCAGCTGCACCTCGG
Organism: Nocardiopsis codii; assembly: GCF_036327455.1. NCBI lineage: Bacteria > Bacillati > Actinomycetota > Actinomycetes > Streptosporangiales > Nocardiopsidaceae > Nocardiopsis > Nocardiopsis codii. Next base: position 6,614 of record NZ_JAUZMY010000002.1, read on the forward strand.
TGCCCTCGCCCGGTTCGGTGCGGATGCGGGCCGATCCGCCGTGGCGATCCATCCGGCCGAGGATGGAGCCGCGCACGCCCATGCGGTCCTCGGGGATGCCGTCCATGTCGAACCCGGCTCCCCTGTCGCGGACGAACACGAGGACTTCCTCCTGGTCGACCTCGCCGAATACGGAGATGGTGTCGGTCCCGGCGTACTTGGAGGCGTTGACCATGGCCTCGCGGGCGGCGCGAAGCATCGCGGACAGCGCGTCGTCCATCGGGCAGTCGCCCACGCACACCACCTCGATGGGCACGCCGTGCTCCTCCTCGACCTCGGCGGCGACCCGTTCGAGTGCGGGCGACACGGTGGTGTCGGCGTCGGCGGGCCGCTGGTAGAGCCAGCTGCGCAGGGCGCGCTCCTGGACGCGGGCGAGGCGCTGGACCTCACGGGGGTCCTCGGCGCGGCGCTGGATGAGGGTGAGGGTGTGCAGGACGGAGTCGTGGATGTGCGCTGCGAGTTCGGCGCGCTCGGCGTTGCGGATGCGCTCGCGGCGTTCCTGGTCGCGTTCGCGTACCAGCCCGATGATCCAGGGGGCGGCGATCAGGGAGACCCCCGCGAGGAGGGTGAAGGCGAAGGTCAGGCCGGCGCGGGCGTTCTGGAGCTGTTCCTGGAAGACGAGGAAGCCGATGACGCCGACCACGACGAGGAGGACGCCCGTTCCGGCGCGCATGACCCCCTTGCTTCCCTTGCTCCCCCGGCCGCCCTTGCCGACGGCGCTGGTCATCCATTCGTCGCGCTGGGTCGGGTTGGCCTGCTGCCAGAGGATGACGCCCCCGAGCGTTCCGAACACGACGAACCACAGCAGGGGGTCGAACACGCCTCCGAAGAGCAGGAACAGGAAGCCGAGCGCGGCGGCGAGGCCGACGTAGGCGACGACCTGGGAGATGTCGCGGCCCTTGCGCCGGGTGTCCGCCTCTCCGGGTGCGCGCCCCGGCTCCTCGGGGTCGGCGGGCACGAAGAAGTACAGGGCGACGTACACGGCGATGCCCATGCCGCCGACGGACAGGGCCATGAAGGCGAGGCGGACGACCACCGGGTCGAGTCCGAGGTGCCGGGCCAGTCCGGCGGCGACCCCGCCGAGGAGCCTGCCGTCCACCGCGCGGGTGAGCCGCGGGGTGTCCGTGGCCGTTGCTGCCACCGCCCGATCACCGCTTTCTGTCGTGCGGCTCGGGTTCACGTGCCGCGCTCGTAGGTCCTGTGGTCCAGGATGCCCCCCGGGGCCCCCGCTCGGCATCCGGGGCGCGTCCCTGGTCCGGCCCTGGTTTCGGTCAGGGTGGGTTCAGGGTCGTCCCGGATTCCCTGTCCGGCGGTTCCGGGTGACCATGGGTGTGTGAGGAAGGTGCGGTGAGTGACCATGGCTGACGATCCGACGCCCGAGGGCTCCGGGGGCGGCGCATCCGCCGCGTCCGGGGCTCCGGGTGCGGCGGGGGGCGGTCCCGGGACCGCCGAGGCGCGTCCCGAGGCGCCCGGGCGCGAGCTCCGCAAGGGGGACGACGACCGGGTCCTCGCGGGGGTGTGCGCCGGTCTGGCCCGGTACACGGACGTCGATCCGGTGGTGTGGCGGACGGCGTTCGTGCTCACCGCGTTCGCCGGCGGCACGGGCCTGCTGCTCTACATCGCCGCGTGGATGCTGATGCGCGGCCCGGAGGGCGGTCCGGCGACGTTCGAGCAGATGCTGAACCGGAGTTTCCCGTCGCGCGCCGTGCCGAAGCTGCTCGCGGTCGGGTTGGCGGTCGCGACGGCGTTCAGCGTGGTCGGCGGTCTGGGGTGGTCGACGCTGGTGCTGGCGATACCGCTGGTGCTGGGGTTGCTGACGGCGCGGAACCGCGGCGTGGACCTGCGTGCGGCGTTCGCGGAGCTGCGCCAGGACCTGAGGTCGAAGGAGCCGCCGCCCACGGTCCCGGTGGCGGGGCCGACCCCGACCTACTACAACCCGGCGCAGCCGTGGGCGTCGGCTCCGCAGGGCCCTGTCGATCTGGCGGTGGTGGCGGAGCGGTCCGCGCACGCCGACGGGTCCGGCGGGGGCCTGGACGACGACGATGCGGACGACGAGGCCGAGGACCGACCGGAGGACGGGTCCGGCGGAGGGCCCTGGGGCGGGCACGGCTTCGAGCCCGGTCGTGCCCGGGGCTCGGAGGCGGCGTGCCGCAGGGGGGCACCGCTGGCGTCGTTCGCGCTGTGGACGGTCCTCGCCGCGGCGGTCCTGGTCCCCCTGTCGGTGTTCGGGTGGTCGTCCTCGCTGTGGAGCGCGCAGTCGGCGACGCTGCTGTTCGGTCCGGAGACGGGGGTGTACTTCCTGTCCGGCGTCCTGGCCGTCATCGGCCTCTACGCGCTGATCGGCACCTGGGCGGGCGACCCGCGGGGGCTGATGTTCCTGGGGCTGGTCGCGGCACTGGCGCTGGTGCTGGCGTCGGTGACCGACCTCACCCGGGTGCGGATCGGCGGCGAGACCTGGCGGCCTACGACGGTCGCCGAGGCGGAGGCGGGCGACCACCTGCTCACCGTCGGTTCGGGGTCCCTGGACCTCTCCGGGCTCGAGGACCTGGAACCCGGCGGGACCGCGGACGTGTCGTTGAGTGTGGGCGTCGGCCACCTGGTGGTCGTCCTCCCGGAGGACGCGCGCGTCGCGTTCACGGCGGACCTCGGCCTCGGGATGGTGGACCCCGTGGGGACGGGGGACGGTGGTGAGCTGGTCGGACACTCCCTCGTGTACGAGGAGGTCTACGAACCCGTCAGGGGTTCCGCGTCCGGGTCCGGGGACGGGACGGAGGACGGGACGGGGGAGGAGTCGGCGGAGGACGACACGGCCGAACCCCCGTTGATCAACGTGCGCACCGACTCACTGGTCGGGGTAGTGGAGGTACGGCATGGCGAAGCGTAGAACCGACTGGGGTTCGCTGGTGGCGGGTCTGTTGTTCCTCGCCCTGGCGGTCGCGTTCGTCGTGCGCGGGCAGGGCGACTGGGAGTTCAACGTGGTCTGGGTGCTGCCGGTCCTGGCCGCCGGTCTGGCCGTGGCCGGGGTGGCCCGCGCGCTCACGCGCCGGTCCCGGAGGAAGGACGCCCGGGCGGACGGCCGGGGCGAGACGAAGGGCTGACGCCGACGGCCGCCCGGCGGGGACCGGGCGGCGGGGCACGCGGAAGGGCGCCGGCCGACGGGGGCGGCGCCCTTCCGCACGCGTGCGGCACAGTCGTGTCCGGGGTGGTCCGCGGTCCGGCGCGGCCGGCGCGGTGACGGATCGCGGGGGGCGCGGGGCCGGAGGCTATCCGGCGGTGGGGCGCTGCTCGGCGATGGCCGCGAACTCGGCCACCCCCAGGGACTCGCCTCGGGCGCCCGGGTCGACGCCTGCGGCGCGCAGCGCCGTCTCGGCGGCGGGAGCGGATCCGGCCCACCCGGCCAGGGCGGCTCTCAGGGTCTTGCGGCGCTGGGCGAAGGCCGCGTCGATCACCGCGAAGACCTCCCGGCGGGCGGCCTTCGTGTCGGGCTCGGGGCGGCGGACGAGTTCGACCAGCCCGGAGTCGACGTTGGGGGCGGGCCAGAACACGTTGCGTCCGACCGAGCCGGCGCGACGTGCCCGGGCGTACCAGGCGACCTTGGCGGAGGGGACGCCGTAGATGCGCCCGCCGGGGGTGGCGGTGATCCTGTCGGCGACCTCGGCCTGCACCATGACCAGGACCCGCTGGAGGCTGGGCAGGAGTTCGAGCAGGTGCAGGAGCACGGGCACGGACACGTTGTACGGCAGGTTGGCCACGAGCGCCGTGGGGGCGGGGCCGGGGAGCTCGGTGATGCGCATGGCGTCGCCAGGGACGACGGTGAGCCGGTCCGCCAGGTCGGGCGCGTGGTCGGCGACGGTTCCGGGCAGGGCGGCGGCCAGTGCCGGATCGATCTCGATGGCGGTCACGTGGCGGACGTGCGGGAGCAGCGCCAGGGTGAGCGAGCCCAGGCCCGGTCCGACCTCGGCCACGACGTCCTCGTCGGTGACGCCGGCGACCCGGACGATGCGGCGGACCGTGCCGTGGTCGATGACGAAGTTCTGACCCAGGGTCTTGGTGGGCCGGATGCCGAACCGCTCGGCGAGTGCTCGCACGTCGGCGGGCGTCAGCAGGCGGGAGCGGTCGTCGGGTACGGGTGTCTGAGTCACCCCCATATCTTGCCAGCTCCCGTCCGCTGCCCCGGTGCCGGTCCGCGGAGGCGCGCTTCCCCGGCCTCCGCCCGCCCCGGCCGCACGCGGGTTCCCGCCGGTGGTCCGACGGTCCGGGGCCGGAGCGGAGCGCAGGCCCCGAGTGGACACGCCCTAGTCGAAGAGGTGGACCCCGCAGTGGGGCCACTGGCTCTGCCAGTTGCCGTCGACGGAGGTGTAGAGCTGCTGGGCGCGCCGGGTCTGCTCGGACGCGTCGGCGTCGGAGGGCAGCCCGGTGCCGCCGACCGCCTGCCAGGAGCCGGTGCTGAACTGGTAGAGGCCGTGGTAGCTGCCCGAGGAGCTGACGGCGGCCGGGTCGCCGCCCGATTCGCACTGGGCGAGGGCGCCCCAGTTGAGGCCCGCGGCCGCTCCCCCGGAGGGCGTGGGCTTCTTGGTGCCGATCTCGACGAGCCCCTCCACGGGCGCGGTGACGACCTCGCGCTCGAGTTCGTGTTCGACCTCCTCGCCGCCCCTCAGGATGGTGGCGGTGGTCACCTTGCGGAGGCCGTCCACGGGTGCGGTGACGACCTCGCGCTCCCCCTCGGGCAGGTCGGGGTTGTCCCGTTCGACGGTCTCCGCCTCGATGACCGTCTCCTCGGTGACGGGTTCGCCGAGGACGGGGGTGATCTCGACGACCATGCCGGGCTCGGCCGGCTCGGCCGGCGCCGGAGAGACGATGTCGTGCTCGCCCGTGTCCACCCCGGCGGCCAGGAGGACGTCGGCGACGGTCGCCCCGGTGGAGCGGGTCTCGGTGCGGACGGTGTCGTACATGACGACCATGCGCGGGGCCCGTTCGGCGGTGACGGTGAGGCCGCCCTCGGGGATGCGGGTGTCGTGGTCCTCGGAGAGCTCGATTCCCTCGGGGTCCAGCCCGATCTGGCGGAGCGCCTCTCCGAGGGTGAGGGCGTTGACCGTGTGGGTGAGCCGGTGGCCGTCGAGTTCGACGGTCACGTCACGTGGGGAGCGCAGGAGCACGTGGTCGCCGGAGGCGATCCGGGTGTCGGGGGGCGGGGCGACGACGTCGCCCTCCTCCGGGGTGATCCCCGCGGAGTCGAGGACGTCCTGGACGGTGCCGCCGAAGGTGTGCACAGTCTGTTCGCTGCCGTCGGCGTCGAGGACGACGCTGCGGTCCATGGCGAAGGCGGTCCCGCCTGCGGCGACGGCGAGGACCCCCGCGACCGACGCGGCGACGAGCGGGAGCGGGAGCCTGCCGCGTGCCCGCCGTCGGCCTTTGGCGCGGCGCGTGCGCTTGTTCGGGGTACCGGGCATGGCGGCTGCGTCCTTCTCGGAAAAGGGGTGGATCGGGTTTCTCCGGATTCGCCCGGGCGGGCGCGTCCTGGAGCCGTCGACGCTGCTGGCGGCGGCGTTCCGCAGAGTCTCCACGCGGCTTCGCGGCTCTTTCCCCACGAGCACGGACACATTAACACCGGCAGCGGACCGCGTTTTTTACTTGGCCAGAAAGGCCGTCATTCTGTCGTGTTTAGTCATCCCTTTTCCTTTTCTTCTTCGGTAGCCTTCTCCGGACACCGCCGTGGCGCCCCCGGCCCGGAACCTGCACAATGACCCGAACGACGTTCTAGTCAGCTCGCTCGCTTGGAGGCCTGCGCCCATGGGACCCCTCACCGGAATCCGTGTCGTCGAGTTCACCGGGATCGGCCCGGCGCCGATGGCCGGCATGATCCTCGCCGACCTGGGAGCCAGCGTCATCCGCCTGGACCGCCCCCCGGCCGCCGACGCGATGAACGCCGGAGCCGGCGGCCCCCACATGAGCGAGGGGCGCACCGTCCTGGCAGCCGACCTCAAGTCCGACGAGGGGCGCGCCCTCGCCCTCGACCTCGCCTCCCGCGCGGACGTCCTCCTGGAGGGCTTCCGTCCCGGGGTCATGGAACGCCTCGGGCTCGGCCCCGACGCGTGCCTCGAACTCAACCCCCGCCTGGTGTTCGCGCGGGTCACCGGGTGGGGCCAGGACGGTCCGCTCGCCCGCACCGCCGGACACGACATGAACTACGTCTCCGTCAACGGCGCCCTGCACTCCATCGGCCGCGCGGGCGGCCCGCCGGTGCCCCCGATCAACCTGCTCGGCGACTTCGCCGGGGGCACGATGTTCGCGGTCAGCGGGATCCTGGCCGCCCTGGTCGAACGGCAGGCCTCCGGCCTCGGCCAGGTCGTGGACGCCGCCATGGTGGACGGCAGCTCCCTGCTCATGTCGATGGTGCACGAGGACCGCGCCCGCGGGTCCTGGAGCGACGAGCGCGGGACGAACTACCTGGACACCGGCGCGCCCTGGTACGACGTGTACGAGTGCTCGGACGGCGGCCATGTCTCGGTGGGCTGCATCGAGCCCCAGTTCTACGCCGCGTTCCTGGCCGGCCTGGGACTGACCGGTGAGGACCTTCCCGACCAGTGGGACCGGGCGGGCTGGCCGCGGTTGCGCGCACGCTTCTCGGAGGTCCTGCGCACCCGCGGCCGCGACGAGTGGGCCGCGGTGTTCGACGGCGTCGACGCGTGCGTGATGCCGGTCCTGTCCCTGGAGGAGGCGCCCGACCATCCGCACGTGCGCTCCCGCGGGTCCCTGGTCCGCGACGGCGAACGGATCGTCTCCGGCCCGGCTCCGCGCTTCGGCCGCACCCCCGGCGGCGTCACCCGGGGACGCGAGCAGCCCGACACCGACGCGACGCTCCGGGCGTGGGGCGTCACCGCCTGACCCGTTCCGCGGCCGCGGACCTCGCCGCACCCGGCGGCTGGCCGGTCCGGGACCGGACCGACGCCGCACCGGACCTCCTCACGCGCCAGGATCGCGCGGGTCCCCCTACCCGGCGCGGATGATCACTATCGTGGCCAGTCCGGCTGAGCGCGACTGGGGGGTTCGCCATGCCACGACGGCTGGTCACGGGGTCAAGGGCACGCTGGGGAGCGCGCCTGGGCTCGCTCGTCCTGTCCGGGGCCGTACTGCTGTGCGCCTCGGCGGCGCCGACCGCGCCCGCGGGCTCTGCCGCGCCCGCCGAGGCGGCGGCCCTCCGAGCCGGGGCCGACCCCGAACCGGCCGATCGACGCAGTGGCCCGGTGGTCCTGGTGGGAGTTCCGGGGTTGCTGTGGCAGGACGTGACCCCGGAGCACACGCCGACCCTGTGGGGGATGGCCGAGGACGGCGCCGTCGGCAACGTGTCGATCCGCAGCGCCACCTCCCGCACCTGCCCGACCGACGGCTGGCTGTCGGTGTCGGCGGGGCAGCGCGCCCTGTCCGAACGCGAACGCTTCACGGTGTGCGAGGCCGCGCCGGAACCCGAGAGCGACGGCTCGGGGGCGGTCGTCCCCGGCTTCGACTCCTACGTGCGGGTGAACGAGCGCTCGTCCTTCTCCGCCCCCGTCGGCGTGCTCGGGCAGACGGTCCGCGACTCCGGGGGGACGACCCTGGCCGCGGGCCCCGGCGCCGCCCTCGGCGTCGCCGACACCTCCGGCCGTGTCGACCACTACGTCGACGGCCCGCTCGACCTGACCACGGAGCGCCTGAAGGGCGTGTCCCTGGCCGCCGTGGAACTGCCCGAGCTCACCCGGCTGTACCCCGATCCCCCGGGGGTGCGGGGGCAGGCCGAGACGGAGGAACCGCCGGAGCCCGACCCCGAGGACGTCCCCGAATGGGCGCGCGAGGAGGCGCTGGCCGACCTGGACGGCCGACTGAGGGCCCTGGAGCGGATCCTTCCGGCCGGTTCGTCCCTGATGGTCGTCGGCGTGTCCATGGACACCGGCCCTTCCCAGCTCACCGTGGCCCTGTCCGGGGAGATCACCGAGGAGGGGTTCTCCGGGAGCGAGGCGTTCCTGGCGTCGGAGTCGACACGGCGCCCGGGGCTCGTGGCCCTCACCGACACCACGCCCACCGTCCTGACCGCGCTGGGACTGGAGGCGACCGAGCCGACCAGCGGGCGGGTCTGGCACCTGACCGAACGGCCGCCGACGGTCGAGCAGACCGTCGTGCGCCTGGTGGACTTCAACACCGCAGCGGTGGTCGTGGGCGCGGCGATCCCCGGCTTCTTCAGCGGGCTGGTCGCCTTCCAGCTCCTCATCTACGCGGCGGCGGCGTACGCCCTGCACCGGTACTCGGGGCACCAGCGCGGCAAGCGCGCCCTGGTGCTGTCGGTGACGCGGATCGTGGCACTGGCGGGGGCCGCGTTCCCCGTGGCCAGCTACCTGGCCAACCTCATTCCGTGGTGGGCCTCGGAGAGCCCGCTGGTGGCGCTGCTCGCCTGCGTGGTCACCGCCGACGCGCTGGTGGTGGCGCTGGCCGTGGCCGGGCCGTGGCGCAGGAGCATCCTGGGGCCGATGACGGTCGTGGCGGGGGCGACCACGGCGGTGCTCTTCCTCGACCTGTGCTTCGGGGCGAACCTCCAGATGAACTCGCCGACCGGCTACTCCCCGATCGTGGGAGGCCGGTTCTACGGGATCGGGAACATCGCCTTCGCGACGTTCGCGACCGGCATGCTCATGGCGGTCGCCGGGGTCGCCCACGAGCTGATCGCCCGGGGCCGGCAGCGGGCGGCCGTGGTGACGACCCTGACCGTCGGGACGGCGTCCGTCCTGATCATCGGCTGGCCCGGGCTGGGCACCGACTTCGGCGGTGTGATCGCCCTGATCCCCGGGCTCGCCGTGACGACGATGATGATCGCCGGAGTGAGGATCACGCCGGTCCGGCTGGCGGCGGTGGGGCTGGTGGCGGTGGCGGCGATCACGGCGCTGTCGTGGCGGGACTACCTGCGCCCGCCGGAGGAGCGCAGCCACCTGGGGGCGTTCGCCGCGCAGGTGGTGAACGGGGAGGCCGGGACCGTGCTGACCCGCAAGCTGGGGGCGATGCTGGGAACCCTCGGCAACTGGCAGCTGACCCTGCTGGCGGCCTGCGCGCTGGTGTTCCTGTTCGTGGTGCTCAACCGGCCGACCAAGTGGCGGATCGGAGCGCTCCAGCGCGCCTACGAGTACGCGCCGACGCTGAGGGCAGGGCTCACCGGATCGCTGGTCACCGCCCTCGCGGGTTTCGCGGCCAACGACTCGGGGGTGGCGATCCCCGCGATCGCCCTCACCGTGGCTGTTCCGCTGACGCTTTCCGCGTGTGTCTGGGCGGTCCAGCGGGAGGAGCTGGACCAGACACCCGGCCGCGAACCGACCGAGAACGCCCACTGCCTGTGATCCATACCTCATGCAGCACAGGCGGAGCAAACGGCACGAGCACGACCTTGCGTCGCTCACGTCACGAATCGGCCACGGCCCTATGGTAAAGTCCGAGGCCGGGCGGGTCCGCCAGAGGAAATCGGCATCCGCCGGGGGCCCGCGGGGACTCCGGGCCGACCGCCCGGCACACGGTCGCGGCCCCGTTTCCGCCGCCCCGGAAGGCCGCCCCCCGACCTCGGGGGGAATGCCCGCTCCTACGGGCGGGTTCACAGTTGCAGAGGGTCGGTAGTGGCCCGAAGCGACAAGCGACGCGTCCGACGACGCACCACGCGTCTCCGCCATCGGCGGCAGGACAGGGCGCGCCCAGGAACTTTCGACCCGGGTTCACACGTTCGACGGACATCCGTGCTTTGCGCGGAGCCCGCAGGACACCCAGGTGAGAAGGCGTTTCGTTCCCGGACTCAGACCGGGGCACCACGCAAGGAACTCGATGAACCATCAGCTTGGCCACCGCGGTAACGCGGCGAACGTACCGGTCGACACGCGCTCATGGAGCGGCGGACGGCCTGTGTCGCCGACCCATCGGGCACGTCCCGACTACGCCGGAGTCGCAATGCCCGACCTGAACATCTCCTCCACCCTGCACGACGCCGGACGGGTTCTGGCGCTGGACGGGGAGATCGACATGGCCACCGAGCACCGCTTCCAGGAGGCGGTGACCCAGGCCCTGACCACGCAGCCGTTCGGGCGGGTCGTGCTGGACTGCTCCGACCTGCGGTTCATCGACTCCAGTGGTCTGCGGGTCCTCATCCGCGCGCACAAGGCCGCCAAGGAGCAGCAGGCGGTCCTCGCCATCGCCTCGCCCATCCACCGGGTGATGCAGACCCTGCGGGTGACGTCGCTCGACACGCGCATCCCCGTTTTCACCACGGTCTCCGAGGCGCTCGCCGCGCCGCGTGCGAACTGACCGATCTCCGACGGGGAGCCCCGACCCGCTCCCCGGCCGGTGAGGGCCGTCCAGTCCTCCCGGCAATGCACAGGGCGCGACCACGGGGCCGCGCCCTTCTGTGTGCCCGGAACCTCTCGCGTGTCCGGAACCGGCCATCGTGCGGGGAGCGGGCCGGCCGGAGGCCCTCAGAGGAGCAGCAGCCACACGCCCAGTGTGGTCACCGCGATGTTGACCAGGGCGAAGACCACCACCCACAGGGTGCCGGGCACACCGGTGAGCCGGGCGAGCTGGTCGGCGTCGGAGTGGGGGGACGGGTTGCGCCTGCGCTGCGACTGGAGCTCGAAGACCGGGCGCACGCCCGCGAAGAGCAGGAACCAGATGAACAGGTACGCGAAGGCCGCCTGGACCTCGGTCGGGGTGAACCAGCTGACGCCGAACACCACCGCGCCCGTGGCGACGATCGACACCACGCCGTAGACGTTGCGGATCATCAGGAGCATCGCGGCGAGCACGACGATGCTCAGCCACAACAGGGCTGTGATGCGGTCGGACATGAGCATGAGGATGCCCAGGAGGCCGATGACCGACGAGGCGACGTAGCCCGCGAAGACGGTCAGGATCATGCCGATGCCGGTCGGCTTGCCCCGTGAGACGGTCACCCCGGAGGTGTCCGAGTGGAGCCGGATGCCGGTGAGCTGCCGGCCGCTGAGCAGCGCGACGAGTGCGTGCCCGCCCTCGTGGGCGATGGTGACGACGTTGCGCCCGATCCTCCACGGCGGGCCGAGCAGGACCGCTGCCAGGGCCAGGACGGCCGCGGCGATGATGATCCACCGCTCCGGCTCCGGCTGTACGGAGAGGACTTCCTGCCAGACGTCACCCAAGGTTGTTCCCACCACTGCCCCCGACTCCTGCTGTGCGTACCGTCGACGGGCCCGACCGGTTCGCGCCACGGCTGCCGGGAGACGCGGAGAACACGGGCCCTTGCCGAACTTTAGGGCATTTGGACGAGTGCTGCGGGTGCCCTGTGGACGACGGTCGGCCCGGAGCCAAGACACGGATCCACCTCCCCGATGAACTGGCCAAACGGGGGAGGCCGACTTACATTACGACTGTCAGTAGTTCCTTGACTACTTTTAGTAAGGATTCAGTCGTGAAGCGTATTGCCGGACTTGCCCTCATCACCCTGACCACCGGTGCGGCCATCGGCCTCGCCGTCTCGCCCGCCGCCGCGTGGGTCGGCAACGACGGGTTCCAGGAGATCGAGCAGCTCATCGCCGAGCCGATCGGCCACGTGGGCTACGACGGCCACTGGCAGGACCAGGTCGAGGCCGCCGAATCGGAAGAGGTCCTTCCCGCCGAGGAGGCCGCGGGCACCGACGCCGTCGAGGGCACCGCCACCGCCGAGGAGTCCGAGACCGAGGGGGCCAACGCCGAGAGCGCCCACCCGGTCGAGACGACCGAGGCCGAAGGCACCGAGACCGTCGAGGGTGCCGAGACGACCGAGGCCGAGGGCACCCACCCGGTCGAGACGACCGACACCGAAGGCGCCGAGACGGCCGAGGAGGCTGAGGAGACCGAGGCTGAGGAGACCGAGGCCGTCGAGGCCGAGGAGACCGAGGAGACCGAGGGCGCGGAGACCGAGACCGCCCCCAACGGCTACTAGCCGACGCGCCCCGGCCCGCTCCGCGGCGGCCTTGAGGCGCTCCAGGGTCTTCTCGATGCTGCGCGCGTTGTTCGCGGGCATCCCCATCAGGACGTAGAAGGCCGGCAGCCCCCGCGAGTAGTCGAAGGTCTCGGTGACCCGGGTGCCGCCCTCCGGCAGCTCCTCCAGCTCGTAGCGCCAGCGGTGGGGACCCCCGTGGCGCCAGGCGATGAGCCGGTCCTCCTCGTACTCCACCACCCGGTTGGTCATCCGGTAGCCGATACCGAGCATCCGCATGTCCATACCGAACTCGCTGCCCCTCTCCAGCCTCTCGGGGCCGAAGTGGGTTCCGCGCACGGTGCCGGAACCGTCGAACTCGGCGTGCAGTGCCGGTGAGGCGACGATGTCGAAGATCCGCTTGGCGGGAGCGTCCACCACGACGCTCCGCGCAACCTTGTGTTTGGCCATGACCGCATCATGTCACCGTGGTTCACAGCGCCCCCGACGGGCCCGGCGAACCCGTGTCAGCCGCGGACCGCGTGCCGCTCCACCCCCGCCAGCGTCCCCGACCCGGAATCCACGTGCACCACCCAGAACGATCCCTTGCGCAACCCCAGCTGCTGTGTGATCGGCGCTCCGAGCCGGGTGAGCGCCTCGGTCATCAGCCTCGGAACCAGCTCGCCGTGCGTGCACACCACCGTCGGCAGCCCCTCGGCGACGATGCCCGCGAACGCCTCCCGCGCCTCCTCCACGTCGTACTCCGAGCCCTCCCGGACGGTGAAGGCGCGCTCGGTCCGTATCGGCACGTCGTACTCCACTGCGTACGGCAGCATCGACTCCGTGCACCGCGCGGCGGCCGACGACACCACCCGGGGCCTCCCGTAGGCGCCGAGCACCGCGGGCAGGGCCAGGGCGTCGGACCGCCCGGCCTCGTCCAGCGGGCGCAGCAGGTCGCTGTCGGTCCATCCGCGCTTCTCCCCCGCCGACAGGTGCCGCAGCAGGATGACGGGGAAGGTGGTGGCGGGTCCGGCCCGGAAGTTGTCGAGGACCTGGACGTCGTGGTCGTAGGTGAGCCGGTCCCGGGCCTCCTTGACGGGAACCCACTCGACCAGTTCGACCTCCTCGTTGGGCTGGTAGTCGATCGTGCCGCCGGGGTGGTCCGGGGTGGCCGCCCACCACTCCACCTGTTTGGGCCACCCGTCCTTCAGATAGCGCTGGGGCGGGAGCCTGCGCCCCATCAGCGGGGTCAGCCCCGTCTCCTCCTCGACCTCGCGGACCGCTCCGGTGACGGGGTGCTCCCCGTTCTTGAGCTTGCCCTTGGGCAGGGTCCAGTCGCCCCTGTCGGGGCGGCGGATGAGGACCACCTCGATCACGCCGCCGGCGCCCGCGCGCCACAGCACGGCGCCTCCCGCGCGGATGGGTTCGAGGTAGCCGCCGACCGCCGTGTCCCTCGGCGGGAAGGCACTGGTCACACGCACGTCCTCGACCGGCCCCGCACCTTCCGGGGAGTGCTCGCCGTTCTCGGTCATCGGGTCCCCCGCGTCCGCGCCGTCCTCCGTTCTCCCGCTCATCAGTTCTCCACCACCCGCAGGTGGCGGTCGCCGCGCAGGCTGTCCTGGAGGTCGACGAGGGGCTGCCCGTCCTCGCCGCGGGTGTGCCGGGTCCACGTGCCGTCGGGTTCGAGCCGCCAGGACGAGGTGCTCTCGGCCATCGCCAGGTCCATGAGGCCGACGAGGCGGCGGCACTGCTCGGAGTCGGAGACCCGCACCAGTGCCTCCACCCTGCGGTCCAGGTTGCGCGGCATCAGGTCGGCGCTCCCGATCCATACCTGCGGCCGCCAGCCGTTGGCGAACACGAAGATGCGGGAGTGCTCGAGGAAGCGGCCCAGGATGCTGCGGACCCGGATGTTCTCGGAGAGGCCGGGGACGCCGGCGCGGAGGACGCAGCTGCCGCGCACCCACAGGTCCACGCTCACACCGGCCTGGGAGGCCCGGTAGAGGGCGTCGATGATCTCCTCGTCGACCAGGGAGTTGACCTTGATCCGGATGCGGGCGGGCTCCCCCTTGAGGCTGTTCTCGACCTCCTGGCCGATCTGCCGGAGCAGGCCCTCGCGCAGGGCGGCCGGGGCGACGAGCAGGCGGCGGTAGTGCTTCTTGCGGGAGAACCCCGTGAGGCTGTTGAACAGGTCGCTGACGTCCTCGCCCACCTCGGACGCGGCGCTGAACAGGCCGAAGTCCTCGTAGATGCGGGCGGTGCTGGGGTTGTAGTTGCCCGTGCCGACGTGGCAGTAGCGGCGCAGCAGCCCGTCGTCGTCCTTGCGTATGACCATGGACAGCTTGCAGTGCGTCTTGAGGCCGACGACGCCGTAGACGACGTGGCAGCCCGCGAGTTCGAGCTTGCGCGCCCACTGGATGTTGTTCTGTTCGTCGAAGCGGGCCTTGATCTCGACCAGGACCACGACCTCCTTGCCGGCGCGGGCGGCCTCGATGAGGGACTCGACGATGGGTGAGTCGCCGCTGGTGCGGTAGAGGGTCTGCTTGATCGCCACGACCTCGGGGTCGGTGGCGGCCAGGGACAGGAACCGCTCGGTGGTGGTGGCGAACGACTCGTAGGGGTGGTGGACGAGGACCTCCCGTTCGCGGACGGTCGCGAACAGGTCTCCCGAGGTCAGGGTGCGCGGTTCGACCGGGACCATGGGCGGGAAGCGCAGCTCCGGCCTCTCCGTGTCGGCTATCTGGGACAGTCCGGCGAGGTTGAGCGGACCGGGCACGCGGTAGATCTCCTCCTCCTCCGCGCCGAGCTCCTCGGTGAGGATGGAGAGGACCTCGGTGGAGATGCTGTCCTCGACCTCCAGGCGCACGAGGGGGCCGAAACGGCGGCGCAGGAGCTCGTTCTCCAAGGACGTCACGAGGTCGTCGGTCTCGTCCTCGTCCACCTCCAGGTCGGCGTTGCGGGTGACGCGGAAGGCGTGGTGCTCCAGGATCTCCATGCCCTCGAAGAGCTGGGGCAGGTGGGCGGCGATGACGTCCTCGACCGGGACGAACCGGCCGCTGTGGCGGGGGCCGAGTTCGATGAAGCGCGTGAGGGAGCTGGGCACCTTGACCCGGGCGAACATGCGGCGCTCGTCGAGCGGGTCGCGGACGGTGACCGCGAGGTTGAGGGAGCGGCCGGAGATGTAGGGGAAGGGGTGGGCGGAGTCGACCGCGAAGGGGGTCACCAGCGGGTACACGGAGCGCAGGAAGTAGCCGTGCAGGTAGTCGCGCTCGTCCGTGTCCAGCTCGCTCCAGCGGACGATGCGGATCCCCGCGGCCCGCAGGGCGGGGGCGACGCTGTCCTCGAAGCAGGCGGCCTGGCGGAGCATCAGGTCGTGGGTGAACAGCGAGATGCGTTCGAGCAGGGCGCGCGGCCGGTGTCCGCTGGAGGAGGCGACGGCGACACCGGTGGCCAGGCGCCGTTTGAGTCCGGCGACCCGGACCATGAAGAACTCGTCGAGGTTGCTGGAGAAGATGGCCAGGAACCGGGCGCGTTCCAGGAGCGGGATGTCCTCGTCCTCGGCGAGTTCCAGGACCCGCTGGTTGAACCGGAGCCACCCCTCCTCTCGATCCATGAACCTGTCGGCGGGCAGCTCGGTGGTGGGACCCGCTGGCGTTGGCGCTGATTCCGTGCTCACAGTGGGCAGACTCCCCCTCTTTCATGACCGCACGGTGACAACCCCGTGAGGGGAAAATGACCGCCGCGCGGCTGCTATGGAGCTTCTGTACCCACCAGGCCGGGAACGCGCGGGATTTTCGCGCATAGATTGCACAGCTTTCGCACCACGGGGACGAAAACGGGGCCCGTCGTCCCCGGTCGGGCGAGCGGGGACCGGAGGCGCCGTGTGCGAGGAGGCGGCCAGGTCGTGTTCTTCGCGCCCTTCCGGGCTCCGAGAGACTCCGAGAACACACTCCTCAGGTGATGCCGATCCTGAGGTCCGGCGGCATGATCATGACGAACATCCCGATCCGTATGAAGACGTTGATCCACGTGTTGCGGAAGCAGGCCCACAGGTAGCCGTACAGCAGGCCGGCCGAGGCGTAGGTGAGCAGGGCCAGCCCCGTGTCGTACACGATGTCGACCCCGGTGAGCTGTGACACGGCGTCGTAGGGCTGGATGACCGCGTAGGTGAGCGCGAAGACCACCGAGGTCGCGAGGATCCCGCCCCACCGGCCCATCAGTATCTCCAGGCGCGTCTGCACCATGCCCCGGAAGAAGATCTCCTCGCAGACCGCGACGACGGCGAACGCGAGCACGAAACCGAACAGGGGGAAGGACGCCTCGGGGAGCCCGGTGCGCGGGATGAGCAGGTACGCCATCAGGCCGAGGACGACGGCGACGGGGGCCAGGCCCAGCCAGCGCCAGGGCTCGGTCACCTTCAGCGCGACCGACGGCATGGCGGTGCCCTTCCCGTCGATCGTGACGCCGGAGCGGTCCATGACGAGCAGCGGCAGGGTGAACAGGAAGAGCAGCCGGGACACGAGGGACGCGGACATCGCCAGGTCGGCGCCGATCGCCGCCTCGTACATCCCGAAGATCATCGACAGCAGCACCATGGTCAGCACGAAGCCGCCCAGGCAGACCGCCAACCAGACGAGTTCCCTGTTGAGCGGGTGGCCGACCATCGCCGCTGCGACCCGGCGGTCCAGTTCCTCGCGGGCTCCGAACCACCGGACCAGGACCCAGGCCAGGATGCCGCCGAGCAGCATCGGCGCCCAGGAGACCAGGAGGAGGACGGCGGAGTCGCCCAGGACGTCGGAGCGCAGGGCGGGGTGGGTGATCATCGGTACCGCGACGAGCAGGACGGCGAGGGCGGACCACCAGGTGAGCCCCCATCTTCGCACCATGGTCACAAGAGTCCCTCCTGTATCAGAACTCTCATTCTGCCCAAGGGGAAACTAAAAGCTACCCAATGACTACGGTATGTCGCCGTCAGTCTCGAAGGGGCCTCCGGCACGTCGGCGGGGAGACGCCACGGGGCGGCCCCGAGTCGTGTGTCGACTCGGGGCCGCCCCGTGGTCGTTCCTCCCGCGGATCCGCCCTGGACCGCACTGATCCGTGTCGGGTCCGGTCCGGGCGGAGGGCCGCGTCAGTCCCCGTTGTCCAGGACCGACCTGAGGAACGACTTGGTCCGCTCCTCCTGCGGGTCGCCGAAGATCTGGTCCGGCGTCCCCTCCTCGGCGATCTGCCCCTGGTCGAACATGAGCACGCGGTGCGACACGTCGCGGGCGAAACCCATCTCGTGGGTCACGCAGAGCATGGTGATGTCCGTGCTCTCGGCGACCTCGCGCAGGACGTCGAGCACGCCGGCGACCAGCTCCGGGTCCAGCGCCGAGGTGACCTCGTCCAGGAGGAGGATCTCCGGGCTCATCGCCAGCGCGCGGGCGATCGCCACACGCTGCTGCTGGCCGCCGGACAGCTGGGTCGGGTGGGCGTCGATCTTGTCCTCCAGCCCCACCAGTTCCAGCAGTTGCTCCGCCTTGGCGTTCGCCTCGTCCTTGGGGGTCCCGAGGACGTGGACCGGGGCCTCGATGATGTTCTGCCGCACGGTCATGTTCGGGAACAGGTTGAACTGCTGGAAGACCATGCCGATGCGCTTGCGGCGCTCGCGCAGGTAGCTCTCGCTGGCCGGGGCCATGCCTCCGGAACCGCCGCGGGGCATGTGGCTGAAGGGCTCGCCGCCCACCCAGACGACACCCTCGGTGACCTTCTCCAGGGTCATGAGCAGGCGCAGGATGGTGGTCTTGCCGGAACCGCTGGGCCCGATGAGGGTGACCCGCTCGCCGGCGTCGACCGAGAAGTCGAGGTGGTCGAGCACGGTGAGGTCCCCGAACCGCTTGACCACCTGGTCGAAGACGATCAGGGAGTTCCCCTGGGCCTCGGCCCCGACACCCTGGGGTTGTGCGTTCGTGGGGGTATCAGACGGCGGCATAGCGTCGCTCCAGTCGTCGGATGATGATCGCGGACGGAATGCTCACGAGGAGGAACAGGAATCCCACGAGGGTGAACGCCTCCACGATCTTGAAGCTCGCCTGCCCCACCTGCTGGGCGGTGGCCAGGAGCTCGACGACCGTGATGGCGAACAGCAGCGGGGTGTCCTTGAACATCGCGATGAGGTAGTTGCCCAGCGCGGGGATGACCTTGCGGATCGCCTGCGGCAGCACGATCGCGCCCCACGTGCGCCGGGACGGGAGGCTCAGCGCGCGCGCGGCCTCCCACTGGCCCGCGGCCACGCCCTCGATGCCCGAGCGGTACACCTCGGCGGTGTAGGCCGCGTAGTGCACGCCCAGGACGATGATGCCGACCAGCAGGGGTGAGAACCCCGCGGGGACGAGGGCGAAGACGAAGACCAGCTGCACCAGCAGCGGCGTCGTGCGGATGAACTCCATCACGAAGTGGACGATCGACCCGACCACCGGGACCCGGCGGACGATGGCGATCACCAGGCCCAGCGACAGCGCGATCAGGTAGCCGAACACGGTGGCCTGGATGGTGACCCACAGGCCGCGCAGGAGGTCGGGCATGACCTCCAGGGTGAACTCGAAGTCCCAGATCACTTGGCGACACCCACCTTCGTGCCCACGGACGGGGGCCGCAGAAGTGCCAGCAGACCGGTGCCCCCGGGCGGGGTCCGTCCGAGCTTGCGGTTGGCGCGGCGTTCGAGCAGTCGCATGCCGAAGATCAGCACCTGCGCGATCAGGTAGTAGAGGATGAGGGCTCCGGTGAAGGCCAGGACCGTCTCACCCGTGGCGGAGCGGATCTGCTGTGCCACGGCCGTCAGGTCGGCCACACCGATGAGGTAGGCCACCGCGGTGGCCTTCATGAGTTCGATGACGAGGTTGCCGAACGTGGGGAGCATCTGCGCCCACGCCTGCGGGAGCACCACCAGGCGCGTCCTCTGGAACCACGACATGTTCAGCGCGACGGTCGCCTCGACCTGGGCCTTGGGCACGGCGTTGATGGCCGCGCGCACCACCTCGGCGCCGTAGGCGCCGACGTTGATGCCCAGGGCGACGATCGCCGCGAAGGTGTCGTCCAGCTTGAAGCCGGACACCAGCGGTAGGGCGTACGCCATCCAGAACATCAGGACCAGTGCGGCGATCCCTCGGAAGACCTCCACGTAGACCGTGGCCACGGCCCTGGGCAGCCAGTGCCGCATGGTGCCCAGGATGCCGAACACCATGGCGAGTACGAAGGCCAGCGCACTGCCACCAACGGTGAGCTGGATGGTGATCAGAGCGCCGTCGAGATATCGGGGTAGCTGCTCGATCAGGAATTCCACGTCGTGGTCATCCCTCGCAGAGTTCGGCGGTGGTCGCGTCGTCGGGCAGGTCCGCCTCGGTGAAGCCCCACTCCTCGCCCAGTTCCAGGAGGCGTCCGCTCTCCTTGAACTCGGCGATGACGCGGTTGATCTCCTCCAGGAGCCCGGTGTCGTCCTGGCGGACGCACAGGCCGCCCCAGCCCTTCTCCTCCCGGCCGTTGATCTCCGGGAAGAACCCCTCGGTGACCTCGAAGGGGCCGCCTCTGTCGATGAGGAGGTACTCGTGGGAGACCTTCAGCATGGACACCGCGTCGACCCGGCCCGCCTCCAGCAGCTCGTAGCCGGTGGTCTGGTCGGGGATGAGTTCCAGTTGGCCCTCGGGAACCTCGAAGTGCGTGGCGTAGCCCTGCTCGACCGAACCGTTGAGGACCGCGAGGGTCAGGTCGGGGTTCTCCACGAAGGAGGTGAAGTGCTGGATGCCCTCGGGGTTGCCCTCGTTGACGAGGAAGGCCTCCGGGGACGTCGCGGTCGGCTCGGTGAAGGCGACCTGCTCGCAGCGCTCGGGCGTGATGAACACGCCGGCGGCGAGGACGTCGAAGCGATTCGCCTGGAGCCCGGGGATCAGGCCGTCCCAGGTGACGGGGGTCGGCTGGATCTCGGGAACGCCCAGCTCCTCGAAGACCGCCTGGGCCACGGCCGGGGACTGCCCGGCGGGGGCTCCGCTGCCGTCGATGAAGCCGAACGGGATCTCGTTGGCGAGGCCGACGCTCACGAAGCCCTGTTCGCGCAGGCGTTCCAGGGTGGACTGTCCCCCCTCCTCCCCGCCTCCGCCACCGTCGACGCGGGTGCAGGCGGCGAGACCGACCGTGGCGAGCCCCACCCCTCCCAGACGGAGTGCGTCTCGGCGGCCCCAGGTTCCTCGGCTGATCGCTGGTACCTGCTTCTTCACGACTGCTCCTCGATGGTTCGCGAGAGCGACGCTCCCGCCTGAAGCACAGGGCGAGTGCGCCGCGCATTCGGATGGTGGGCGCCTGGTGCGGGCGGTTCGCGGCGCTGGGCCGCGGCTGCGGCCGCCGGTCGGGACACGGAGCGGCGGCGCTGGTACGGGGTCTCCCTCCCCGGGCACACCCAGCAGTAACGAGACACGTTTAGTCCGTTATGCACTGGTTATGGATACGCGGTCGTCGAGTTACCGGGCTTTCGTCCTGTTCAGGGCGGGTCACCTGTGCCTGGTGACCCTGGGTCCGAATCCCGGTCACACTGGGGCGTCGAGTGACCGACGCGCTGTTCTCACCCCATACCGCCCCCCGAGTTCCGCTCCAGAGATCATCATCAAAACCCAGGTGACGACTGTGGGCGGGGTCCGCCACGCGGACCCCGCCCACCTCCTGCCGTGTCTGTGCCCTACGCGGGGGCGTCCTCCTCGACGACGAGCGGGTAGACCCCGTTCTCGTCGTGGACCTCGCGCCCGGTCACGGGCGGGTTGAACACGCACAGCACGCGGAAGTCCGTCTTGGGCCGGACCGTGTGCTTCTCGTGGCCGTTGAGGAGGTAGAGGGTGCCAGGGGTGATGATGTGCTTCTCCCCGGTCTCCTCGTTGGTCAGCTCCGCCTCACCCTCGATGCAGTGCACGAGCTCGACGTGGTTGGCGTACCAGAAGGTCGACTCGGTGCCCGCGTAGAGGATGGTCTCGTGGAAGGAGAAACCCACTTTTTCCTTGGCCAGGATGATCCGGCGGCTGCGCCAGTTCTCCGTCTTGATGTCGGCCTCGGTGTCGTTGATCTCGTCCATGCTGCGAACGATCACTGGTTTCCTCCTTGAACGCGCTGCTACGCCTTGCTGGGGTGGTGCGACGCGGCGCGGGGCCGGACGACCCCCCGTGGGGGTGCCGTCCGACCCCGTGCCGCGCGGATGTGGAACCGCTGCCCGGGTCTCCCCTAGGCGGGCTGGGCCACCTTGACCGCGGCACGGGCCGCGTCAGCCATGATGTCAAGCCCGGCGGTCAGTTCCTCCTCCGTCGCGGTGAGCGGCGGAAGAAGTTTCGCGACCTCGTCCTCGGGACCGGAGGTCTCCAGGAGCAGCCCGCGGTCGAACGACTCGGCCGCGAGCTTCTTGGCGATGCCGGTCTGCTCGAAGGCCAGGCCGCGGGCGAGGCCGCGACCGCGCACGTGCGCCCCGAAGTCGGAGTGCTCGGCGGCCATCTCCCCCAGGCGTGCGGCGACCATGTCGCCCTTGGCCTTGGTGGACGCGGAGAAGGCGTCGTCGCTCCAGAAGCGCCGCAGCGCCTCGGCTCCGGTCACCATCGCCGGGTTGAACCCGCGGAAGGTGCCGTTGTGCTCGCCCGGCTCCCACACGTCCAGCTCGCGCTTGAACAGGGTGAGCGCCATGGGGAGGCCGTAACCGCTGATGGACTTGGACAGCGTGACGATGTCCGGGGTGATCCCGGCCTCCTCGAAGCTGAAGAAGTCCCCGGTGCGGCCGCAGCCCATCTGGATGTCGTCGACGATCATGAGGATCTCGTACTCGCGGCAGAGATCGGAGAGCTCGCGCAGCCACTGGGCGCTGGCGACGTTGATGCCGCCCTCGCCCTGGATCGCCTCGACGATGACCGCGGCCGGCTTGTCCAGACCGCTGCCGCTGTCGTCCAGCAGGCTGCGCAGCCACAGGAAGTCGGGCGTGCGCCCGTCGAGGTAGTTGTCGAACGGCATCGTGGCCACGTGGTCGAGCGGTACGCCCGCGCCGCCGCGCTTCATCGAGTTGCCGGTGACGGCCAGGGCGCCCAGGGTCATGCCGTGGAAGCCGTTGGTGAAGTTCACGATCGTCGAGCGGCCGGTGTACTTGCGGGCCAGCTTCAGCGCGGCCTCGACCGCGTTGTTGCCCGCCGGACCGGGGAACTGGATCTTGTAGTCGAGACCCCGCGGTTTGAGGACGATCTCGTCGAAGGTCTTCAGGAACTCGCGTTTGGCCACGCTGTACGCGTCGAGGCTGTGGACGATGCGGTCGTCCGTCAGGTACTCGATGAGCGAGGTCTTCAGCTCGGGGTGGTTGTGCCCGTAGTTGAGCGAGCCGGCTCCTGCGAAGAAGTCGAGGTAGGGCTTTCCGGTCTCGTCGTAGACATGGCTTCCGACCGCCCTGTCGAAGACGACCGGCCAGTTCCGGCAGTATCCGCGGACTTCGGACTCCAGGCGCTGGAAGGTCTCCATCGTGTGTACCTCGGTTCCTTTCCCCAGGTTCGTGGGCTCATGGCTTGGACGACGGGGTGGGTCGGGATCGGTCGTTCCGGTGCGGATGGTCGGTCACGCCCCTGACTCGGGTTGGTCGAAGGGGCCGATGCGTACCAGGTCCTCGGGCTCGTGGGGGGTGTCGCCCTCCTGGGGGAAGTGTTCCCCGGTCAGGAGCGGACTCCACACGACCCCGGCACCCCGGTCCCGGGCGAACGACGCGAACAGTGCGCGCGAAGCGGTGTTGTCGGGTGTGACGGTCGCTTCGAGGTAGCGCAGACCACGGTCGGTGATCCGGTCACCGATGAAGTCGAGCATCCGGCGGGCCAGCCGCTGTCCGCGGAACGCGGAGTCGACGGCGACCTGCCAGAGGAAGTACGTGTCGGGGCTGTCGGGACGCACATACCCGGTGACGTAGGCCGCGACACGGCCCTCGTCGTCGCGGGCGACGACGCTGGTCGCGGAGAAGTCACGGCACCAGAGTGCGTAGGCGTACGGGGAGTTGACGTCCATTCCCGTCTCCCGGGCCAGCCGCCACATGTGCGGCCCGTCCTCCGGGGAGGGGTGCGCGAGGCACACGTCCCCACGGCCCGCGGCCCCTGTGGTCTCAGGACTCTCGGCCCCGGTGTCAGTACGGTCGCGTGCTTGGAGGTTCGTTCGTAGATGTGGCACGTCGATCGAACTTAGCGAACGAATGTCAATGAGGTTCCGGAGAGATTCCGCGCAGATGTTTCGGGAGGTTCACATCGGGTATGGCCCGTCTATTTAACAGCGAACCAAAGCCCTGACCAGGGCTTTCGAGGAGCGTCCCGGGGGCGCGCATTCCGCCGTCCACGCCCCGTCCATCAGGCGGTTCGGCGAGCGGGCCGACAGTGTGCGGCGCGCGGCGGCGGAGCCGTCGCCTCGCGCGGCGGCCGCCCGACAGGGTCAAACATAGAGCCTTACCAAGCAATATTAAGCGTGCGTTAAGTCACATCAATTCGGTGGGAACCTCGCGACATAACGTCCGGCCGGATGGCGGCTCAGGTCACACGCTACGCGCCGGGGCGCAGAAATAGGTCTGTGCGCTGGAATTTCCTCCACCCCCTCCCGCACCGGAACGCCCGGCGCACAAGGCCCGTCGCGCGCCCGTCCCCGGCGGGGCGGAGCGCTGACACGGACGAACGTCCTTGATGATTCGGCGGATTTCGAGCAGACTCCGTGTAGTACGACCTCATGTAGTACTACACTTAGTCGCATCGCTTCGCCGCAGTTCCACCCGGTCGACGGGAACGCCAGCGGGGCGGAGAACTTCCGGCCCGCCGTGGGAACACGGCGCGGCCCACGGACCATGGACCAAGCCACGGATCGGAGGCGCCCCGTGAACCGTCTGTACCACGAGAGCGAGGACTGGGTCGAGCAGGGCACGTGCCGCTCGTACGACCCGGAGATCTTCTTCCCGGTGAGCAGCACCGGGATCGGGCGCGCCGACACCGAACAGGCCGTCGCCGTCTGCCGCAGCTGTACTGTTCGCCAAGAGTGCCTGCGGTGGGCCCTTCGTGCCGGGGAGGCTCACGGAGTCTGGGGTGGCACCACCCCCGAGCAGCGCCGCTACATGCGGCGCGAGCTCGTACCGGCCAGTTAGCGGACCCGCGGGTCCGCCGGCGCGGGAAGGCCGCGAGGGGCGACGGAGGAGGCCGCCGGGAGCGCGGGGGACCGCGCCCGGTGGCCTCTTCCATGTCCGCCCCTCCCGCACTCCTCTCCCCGCCCGCCCTACCGCCCGGAGGGCCGCCGGTCCGACCGAAGCCGTGAGGTGCCGAACCGTGGAGTACCGCCCCGCGCCGTACCCGGTCGCGACCGGAGAGGCGCGATTCTCACCTTTCGGGGATCTTGCGGCCCCTCGGGGCACGGCCTAGGTTCGTTCACGTGCGACCCGCCCATGGCACACTCCGCCTCACACGCACGGCGTCCCTCGCCGCGGCGTGCACGGGGCTTGCCTGGGGCGGCCACAACCTGTGGGCGGAGGTACCCGCCTCCACGGGCGGGTTCGCCGCGGCGACCGCGGTGCTCTTCCCCGTGCTCTGGATCTTCACCCGGTCCATGCGCGGCTTCGGCGACATCCTCGCCGTCATGGCGACGGTCCAGATCGTCCTGCACCTCGTCCTCCAGGGATCGGTCGACCCCGCGTTCGGCACCCTCGACACCGGCGCCGGCCACACCGGCCACGGGCTCCTGTCGCACACACTCGGCTTCGCCCCCGGCATGCTGCTCGGGCACCTGTGGGCCGCGCTGCTCGCCTCGGCCCTGCTCGCCCACGGCGAGGCGGCCCTGTGGTTCCTGGCCGCCCTGCTCGCCCGCGCCCTGCCGCCGCTGCTCGTCCCCGACCTCGCGTTCGACGCCCCGGGACCGGTCCGGTGCCCGGCCCGGTCACCGGCGCCCTCCCCCGCCGCGCCCTCGGCGCACCGGCCCCGCGGGCCCCCCGGTTCGTACGCACTCGCCGCCTGAGAGGCCCGCACAGCGCGGAACCCCCGTACGGGAGGACCCGCGCACCGGGCGCGAACCGAACACGAACGCTGAGAGAAGAACATGACCACCACCAGCAGCACCCCCGTCCACGCGACCGGGGCCGCTCCCCGCCTGCTCCCGCGCGCGGCCGCCGCCCTCCTGGCCCCCCTGGCCGCCGTCGCCCTGGCCCTGGCGCCCTCGCCCGCGCTGGCGCACGACGTGCTGACCGGGTCCTCCCCGGAGGACGGCGAGACCCTGGAGACCGTCCCCGAGGAGGTCGTGCTGACCTTCAACAACGCGCCGATGGAGGGCGGGAGCGGCAGTGCCGTCGTCGTGACGGGACCGGACGGGGAGACCACCTACGAGGACGGGGAGCTCACGTTCGACGGCGTGGACGTGTCCGTGGCGCTGAGCCCGCTGGACCAGGCGGGTGAGTACACCATCGGGTTCCGTGTCGTGTCCTCCGACGGCCACCCCATCCAGGAGAGCCTGGCGTTCACGGTGACGGAGGAGGCCGTGGCGGCCGCGGCCCCCGAGCCCGAGGAGGGCGGGAGCGAGTCGCCCGCCGCCGAGGAGGCCGACGAGCCCGCCGAGGAGCCCGCGGCGGAGGAGGCCTCCGCCGAGGAGACCGACGAGGGCGGCGTCTCCCTGGCGGCGCTGGCCGTGGTGGCCGTCGTCGCGGTCGCGGGCATCGGAGCGGTCGTGCTCGTCCTCGCCCGCATGCGCAACCGCCCGGGTGGCGACCGGAAGTAGGGGGAGCGCGGACCCGCGCGGTCCGTGAACGGCAGGGGCCCGTACACCTCGCGGTGTACGGGCCCCTTCGCGTTCGTCCCCCGCCGGACCGGATCCCACGGGCAGGACCCGTCCCCGACGTGTGCCGGGGCCGGACTCAGACGCGGCGGGCCAGAAGGATGCTGATGTTGTCCTTGCCGCCGGCCTCCATGGCGGCCTGCCACAGGGCGTGCACGGCGGCCTCGTCGCTGCCCGCCTCCGCGATCATCCGCTCCATCTCCTCGGGGATGACGAGGTCGGACAGCCCGTCGCTGCACATGAGCCACGCGCTCGGGTCGGCCGCGTCGTCGCGCCCCACGTGCGGGACCATCGAGCCGCCCGAACTGCCGCCCAGGGACTGGGTGATGAAGTTGGTGGTGACCGGACGGCCGTCCTCGGAGGGAGGGAGCGCGGGGGAGTCGTCCTCGGAGAGCTGCCTCAGGCGGCGGCCCTCCAGGCGGTAGGTCCGGGAGTCTCCGACGTTGAACCAGAAGTTGCCGTCGCTGTTGAGCAGGACGCCAGCGACCGTGGTCCCCATCCCGGAGAACTCGGTGTGCTGGAGGGCGTGGTCCTTGATCTCCTCGTCGATGTTGCTCAGCAGTTGGGCGATCTCCTCGGGGCCGTTCAGCCGCGGCCCCATCTCGGCCATGCGGTGCACGGCGTGCTCCGAGGCGATCTCTCCTGCGGCCTGTCCGCCGATCCCGTCGGCGACCGCCAGGATGACGGGCTCGCTCACCGGCAGCACACAGCGGACCGGCGAGGTCATGTTCGCACTGGCGACGGTGAGAGCACCCATGACGACGGCGTCCTCGTTGGCGGGGCGGATAGCGCCCCGGTGCGTGAGGGCCGTGACAATGACTTCCCCACCAGCGACACCCATACGCCCTTCCTCCCGTTTCGTCGGCCGTGGCCGGTTGCCCGGCGCCACGCGCCGGACCTTGGTCGAGTCCCGTTCAACGTCTGGATTCTGTAACCGTACCGACCTACTGCTGGAGTCGGTCAAAATCCGCGTACATCATGGCGGAAAACACCCGGATATGCAGTTCCCGCACCGGTTCCGGCCGACAAAAGTGCTGTGACGGATGTGCCCCCGGTGTGTGTCGCGGCCTTCCGTGGTTCCGGTCTGACAGTAGCGGCGTCCACGCGCGCCCGACAGGGCCGATCGGCCGGTACGGAGAACCCGCAGCGCACAGGGGGTCCCGGGGCATTACGGTCCGACCCGAAGGCGCGTTGGGGCATGGTGCGAGATCGGCCCTACGTTGTCCGCCCTCAAGGCTTCTGGCAGAATGGGGCCAGTTGGGTGTCTAAGACGCAGACACACACGACCCGCCCCGTGCGCCGCGACTCCGTCGCGCCCCGGTGGTCCTCGATCTCCTTCGACGGTCGTTTGGTGTGATCTCCGTGCGTCTGCCCTTCCCTCTTTCCTCCCTCGGCCCGCCCCGCGGCAACCGTGCGCCCTCCGTGCGTACGGTCCTCAGTGCTGCCGGGCGCCCACCACCCGCTGTGCCCGGGCGCTCCCTCACCGTGCGCCCGCCCTCCCCAGGACCGCACAGCCACCGTCCCGCCCGAGGGGATTCCGATCCCCGCTCCGGAGTCACCTCGGGCGTTCGTACCTACGACGGGCACCGTTCTTGCCCAAGGAGTCCAGCCCAGTGAAGATCGCGATGATCGCCGAACACGCCAACCCGCTCCCCGCCCACCGGGGCGAGCCCGCCTGCCCGGCGAGCCTGCACGTCTGCGCGCTCTCCAGGCAGCTGGCCAAACTCGGTCACAAGGTGACGGTCTACTCCCGCCGGAGTGACCCCGCCCAGCCCGACGGGCGCACCCGGATGGCACGGGGGGTCTCCGTCTCCTACCTCGACGCCGGCCCCGCCCGGCCGCTCTCCGCCGAGGAGCACGCCGAGCACACCGGCGCCTTCGGCACCGCCCTCGCCGCCGTCCTGGACGAGGACGCGCCCGACGTCCTGCACGCCATCGGCTGGACCAGCGGCCTGGCGACGCTGCACGCCCAGGCCCACAGCGAGGGCGACCAGAGCGGCACTCCCCTGGTCCAGACCTTCCACTCCCTGAACGCCAGCGAACAGCGCTCCGGCCTGGCCCACCACCCGGAACGCGCCCGCATGGAGACGATCCTCGCCTCCCGCGCCGACCACGTCCTGGTCAACTCCACCGACCAGCAGGGCGAGCTCGCCCGCCTGGGCGTGCCCCGCCACCACGTGAGCGTCGTCCCCTTCGGCGTGGACGCCGACCACTTCAGCATGGAGGGCGGCACGTCCACCGAGCACTGGACCTCCCGGCGCGAGGAGCGCGCGAGGCTGGTGTCGGTCACCTCCCTGACCGAGGCGGGCGGCGCCGACCGCCTCGTCGAGGCCATGACCCGCCTTCCCGAGGCCGAGCTGCTGCTCGTCTCCACCGCCGAGGACCTCGACGTGGCCCTCGACGAGAACGCCCGCAGGGTCGAGCTCCTCGCCAAGGAGGCCGGGGTCGACGACCGCGTCCACCTGGTCGGACCGGTCGAGCGCAAGGAGCTCCCGCGTCTGCTGCGCTCCGCGGACGTGTATGTGTCCGCGGCCTCCTACGACCCCTACGGCGGGGCCGTCCTGGAGGCCATGGCCTGCGGCCTGCCCGTCGTGGCCACCGCGACCGGCGCGACCCCGGGGGCGGTCCTGCACCGCACCAGCGGCGTGCTGATGCGGTTCGGCCGGCCGGACGAGGTCGCCCGCGCCGTGCGCGCCGTGCTCAGCACGCCGACCATGAGCACCGCGTACGGGATCGCCGCCGTGGACCGTGCCCGCTCGCGGTTCACGTGGCAGCGGATCGCCGTGGAGACCGCCATCGCCTACGACCGGTCCCGCCCGCAGCAGGTGGAGGACGAGGGCGCCGACGGGGGCGAGGTGGGCGGCCTCCTGCTGTCCGGGGCGACTCGCTGATCCGTGTGGTCTCCCACTCCCAGCGCGTGTCCGCGCCCCGAGTCCGGCGGAGCCCTCTCCGGGCGGCCGGGGCGCGGAGCCGTGCGCCGATGACCTTCGAGCACCAGGGACTCCTCTTCCACGACGAGAGGTGGTTCCTCGACACGGCCCGGGAGCGGCTGCGGTCCGCGCTGGGCGGGAACGCCCACGCGGTCCTCGCCGTCTCCGAGGCCCGCGCCGCCGTGCTCGTCGGCTCCCTGACGCCGTCGGAGGGAGCGCGCGTCCACGTGGTCGACAGGGACGGGCTCTACGAGGCCCCTGGGCGCGCCCTGGCGGCCCTGCACCGCCTGACCCTCACCCACGAACCCGTGACGCTGGTGGCGGAGCCTCCGACCCCTTCCGGGTCGGCGATGGAGTCACGCGAGTGGCAGCGGTTGGAGTCGGTCATGTGCACGGCACTGGCGCCGCTGCGCCTGCGACTGCTGTGCGCCTACGACGCACGGGCCCTCGCGCCGGGGGCCCGTGCGTCGGTGCGCGTCACCCACCCGACGCTGGTCGGCCCCGACGGCCCCCGCCCCAACCCCGGCTACCTGGGGACGGCGGCGTTCGGCGCCAGGCCGGACACGCCCGCCCCCCTGCCCGCCACCGGGCCCGTGCACCGGTTGGAGATCGGGATGTCCCTGCCCCGGCTGCGCCGCGAGCTGGCGGCCCTCTGCGCGTTCCTGGGGATGGCGCCGCACCGGGCCGAGAGCCTGGTGGTGGCCGTGAACGAGTTGGCCGCGAACGTGCTGGAGCACGGGGCGGGCAAGGGCTCCGTCAGCGTCTGGCGGGGGCCCGACCGGTGGGTGTGCGACGTGTTCGACGAGCACGGGGGCCTCGCCGACCCGCTGGCGGGCTACCGCCCCGCCGACAGCATGCGCCCGCGCGGGTACGGGCTGTGGATCACCCGGCAGAGCTGCGACTTCATGGAGATCAGCGGGACCGCTGAGGGTTCGACGGTGCGGCTGCACTTCGTGGACGGGCTCGGCGCTCTCAGCCCCTGAGACCGTCGACGGCCTCGGCGGTGGTCGGCAGGATCGGGATGACCTGGTCGATTCCCGCTATCACGAACAGGCGGTTGACCTGCTGCTGCGGCTCGGCGACCACGAATCCCACGTCCAGGTCCCGGCCTCGCCGGTAGGCGGCGACGAGCACCCCGATGCAGCGCGAGTCGCAGAAGCCGACCTTGGCGAGGTCGACCACCACGCCCCGCGGCAGGTCGGCGGCCAGGACGTCCTCCAGGACGTCGGCCAGTCCGGGAGAGGTCACCGCGTCCATCTCCCCCACGGGCGTGACGACGACGACGTCATGCTCGCGACGGATCGAGATGTCTGACGTCACGGTCGATTCTCCTTGTCGCTGCGGGTCGGAGCCTCATCATGGCGGTTTTCGATCACGCTCGGGACTCGTCACCCGCCGTGTTCTCCATGACGAGGTCCCTGGCCACGTCCACAACCCGTTTGCGGTTGCGCTGAGCAACCTCCCGCAAGGCGGCGAAGGCCGTGTCCGCGTCGCAGCCGCGCGCGTGCATGATGATGCCCTTGGCCTGGTCGATGAAGGTGCGCGCGGACATCGCGCGGCGCATGTGCGCGGTCTCCCGCGCCACGTCGGCCCGGCGCCCGACCGCGTGCAGGGCCGCGGCGGCGTGCTCCGCCAGCAGGGCGGTGAGAGGGGCGACGACTCGCTCGTCGAAGGCGTCGGCGCGGCCGGAGTGCACCCCGAACGTGACCACGCGGTCGTCGCCGGCGCCGTCTCCGAGCAGCAGGCTGGGGAGGGTGAGGGAGGAGCGGTCGCCGCACTGGACCGCCATGCTGGTGTAGCGCGGCCAGCGGTGGGGTTCCCGGAGCACGTCGCCGACGCTGACGCGGGTCATCTCCCGGACGGCCTCCACGGTCGGTCCCTGGTCGGTCGTGTACTGGTGCTCGAAGGCGAGCGAGAGGTCGTCGTGGGAGGCGCCGTAGTCGGTCACCACGTGGCGGGCCGACCCGTCGGGCCCCTCGACCTCGCTCCAGACCACCACGAGGGCGGCCGAGCATCCGGGGACCCCGATGGCGGCGGCCCTGCTCATCTGGTCGATGGCGCGTTCGAGGGTGGTGTTCTCCGCCTGTCCGAGCGCACCGATGTCGCGGGCCAGGCGTTCGATCCACACAGGACGGCCTCCTTCCGCGTCCGGGGCACGTCCACTAACCGTAACCTTGGGGATCACGGGCCCGGACATCCGGGAGAGACCAGCCACGACGGGAGACCTGAGCGTGCCGGAGAACCTCGCCGGGCTGCAACGGGAGACCACTGCTCTCAGTGAGCGAATAGTTGCCCTCCGAAACACGCACACCATGTTCCCGGACGACGCCGAGGGGACCGCCGAGGCGGCCCTGGCGGAGCTGGAGTACGCGGAGCGCCTGCTCAACGACGCGGGGGCACAGCTGACGCGGGCTCACAGCCAGCCCGGGCCGCGCCGCCAGCACGACGAGGACCGGACACTGCTCCGTGCGGTGTTCACGGAGCTGAGCGTCCCGGTCGTCCTGCTGGACCACGAGGGGTACGTCCGGCGGATCAACAACGCGGGCGCCGCCCAGCTGGGCAGCGCGCCCGGCTATCTCACCGGGAAGCCCTTCGCCCACTTCGTGGACCTGCGCAAGAGGGCCGCGATGCAGTCCTGGCTCGCGGCCGTCCTGCGCGGTGACGGGCAGGCCTCCCTGAGAACCAGGCTGGCGCAGCGGGGGTGGGCGGAGGACGTCCACCTCACCCTCACCCGCGTGGAACTGCCCACCGAGCCCAACCCCCTGGTCCTGGTGGCGATGGCGCCGCCGATGCCCGGCGCCGAGGAGGAGGGCCCCTCCCCCCTCGAACCGGAGGTGGAGGACCAGGTCGTGGTCCTCGCCGCGCGTCGGCTGGACGTGCTGACCCGTATGACGCGGCTGCTGCTGCGCTCCGCGGGTCCGGGCGGGGCCGGGGAGCCGCTCGCCCTGGCCGACGCCGCGGACCTGCTCGCCGACTCCTACGCGGACTGGGTGATCATGGACGTGTGCGACCTGCCCACCGACCCCGGGGTCGCCCGGCGCGCCGTCGTCGCCGGCCCTCCCGACGCGGCTCCCGGGCTGCGGGAGGAGGTCGAGGCGGTGGCCCCCGGCGGGTCGGACATCCCCGGCGAGGTGCTCGGCCGGGGCCAGTCGCTGCTGTTCCCGCTCATCGAGGACGAGTCGGTGCTGGGGGCGGCGGCGTCGGGGGCTCCCCTCCTGGCGGTGCTCGGGGCAGGGTCGCTCCTGTCCGTCCCGCTCCGGGGGAGCCGGGGTGTGCGCGGCGCGCTCACCCTGATCCGCCGCAGCAACCGGGGCAGCTTCCGCCTGGCCGACCTCGGCCTCATCGAGGAGATCGGCGAGCACATCGGGCTCGCGCTGCCTCCCCGCCCCTCCGCCTGACCCTCCGGGGGCGGCCCCCCGGCGGGCGGACGCCCTCCACGGCCGCGGCGGCACAGCCGACCGCACCGCCGCGCGGTCCCGGCGGGGCGCCCCGGGGGCGCCGCCGGGGCGGCGCGGGACGGGCCGCCGGCGGGTGCCGGTCGCGGGCGGGACGCCCCGGCGCCGGTGCGGCCGGACCCGCGACGTTCGCGGCTACTCGGGACCGTGCAGGGTGTCCACCAGCGTGCTCAGCTGCGACACCGAGCGGTCCATCCGGCGCACGCCGTTGACCAGCGGCTGGTCCACGTCCTGGTAGTTGGTGACGATGTGCTCGCGCAGCTCGGCGAGGTCGGACTGCACCTGGCGGGCGCGCTGTGCCAGCTGTTCGGCCAGCACCTTGCCCGGCTCCCCGGTCTCCTGTCCGAGGTCCCGCTGGAGCGCGCGGGCCTGCTCGCGCATCTGCGCCTTGAGCTGGTGCAGCTCCACGAACACCTCGACCTTGGAACGCAGCACCCACGGGTCGAACGGCTTGAGGAGGAAGTCCACCGCGCGCGACGCGTAGCCGCGGAAGACCTGGTGCCGGTCGATCTCCTGAGCCGTCAGGAAGATGATCGGCACGTCCTTGGTCTTCTCGCGCTGCTTGATGTGCGCGGCGGTCTCGAACCCGTCCATCCCCGGCATGACCACGTCGAGCAGGATGACCGCGAAGTCGGTCCCCAGGAGGTGCTTGAGCGCCTCCTCTCCGGAGTTCGCTCGGACCAGGTTCTGGTCGAGGGACGTGAGTGCGGCCTCCAGCGCGATCAGGTTCTCGTCACGGTCGTCGACGAGAAGGATGTTGGCCTTCTGGGTCACTGAGGGTTACTCCAGGTCTTCGGTCGGGGTGCTGGTGCCAGTGTCCCCGTTCGGGTCGGTGTTATCCCTGGTACTGGTGCGGGTGTTGTTGCCGTTACCGGTCGTCGCGCCATTCTGCCCGGTCCGCGGGTCCTGCGCGTCCTCGCCCCCCGGCTCGCCTCCTCCGGAACCCCCGGTTCCGGTGCCACTGGACGCCGCCTCGGCGGCGTCCTGGGCCGCCGCTCCGGCGATGGTCTCCTCGCGACCCGCGGTGAGCCAGCGCCTCATGACGTCCAGGAGGTGGTCCAAGTCGACGGGCTTGGTCACGTAGTCCGTGGCGCCCGCCGCGAGGCTGCGCTCGCGGTCCCCCTGCATGGCCTTGGCCGTGAGCGAGATGATCGGCAGGTCCACGAACTGCGGCATCTCCCGGATCCGCTGGGTCGTCTGGTTGCCGTCCAGCTCCGGCATCATCACGTCCATGAGGACCAGGGAGATGTCCTCGTTGGCCTCCAGCTTCGCGATGCCCGCGTGGCCGTTGTCGGCGTAGAGGACCTCCAGCCCCTGCGCCTCGAGGGCGCTCGTCAGGGCGAAGACGTTGCGCACGTCGTCGTCGACGATGAGGACCCGCTGGCCCGCGAGGACCGCGCGCCGCTCGGGATCCGTGCGCGCCTCGACCTCCTTCGGCTCCTCAGCCTTCTCGTCGCCGGCCGGTGCGGCCGGTTCCGGCGCCTTGAGCACCGGGACCGTCGGCAGCGGCTCGTTGCCGATGTCGGTGAGGGCGGCCACCGCCGCGTCGAAGTCCTCGTCCGGCATGGCGAAGTCGTCGTGCAGTGCGACACCGCTCCCGGTACCCGGGCCGAAGGCGTCGGTGAAGGCGTCCACGTCACCGCGCCCGGCGTCCAGCATGGGCACCGTCGACGACGTGCCGACCGCCTGGTCGTCCCGGTCCCCGGCGTCCTCGGGCAGGCGGACCGGCAGCAGCAGGGTGAAGGTCGACCCCTGGTTCGCGACGCTCTGCACCCGGATCTCCCCGCCCAGCAGGCGGGCGAAGTTCCGGCTGATCGACAGCCCCAGGCCCGTGCCGCCGAAACGCCGTGAGGTGCCGCCGTCGCCCTGGTGGAAGGCCTCGAAGATGACCTGGAGCTTGTCCTCCGCGATACCGATCCCGGTGTCCGCGACCGTGAAGGCGATGACCTCCTCGTCCTCCACGAACATCTCCAGGTCGGCGCCCTCCAGGGCCCACGCGGGCTCGATGAGGAGGCGTACCTCGCCCTGCGGCGTGAACTTGACCGCGTTGGACAGCAGGTTGCGCAGGATCTGCTGGAGCCGCTGCTCGTCGGTCCACAGCGTCCCCGGGATGTCCGGTGAGACGTCCACCGCGAACGCGAGCCCCTGCTCCCCCGTGACCGGGCGGAAGGTCGCCTCGACGTAGTCCACCAGCTGCCCGATGGAGACCTCGCTCGGCTGGACCTCCGCGCGGCCCGCCTCCACCTTGGACAGGTCGAGGATCTCGTCGATGAGCAGGAGCAGGTCGCTGCCGGCCTTGTGGATGGTCTGGGCGAACTCGACCTGCTTGGGCGAGAGGTTCTGCTCGCCGTTGTCGGCGAGCAGGCGCGCCAGGATCAGCAGGCTGTTCAGCGGTGTCCGCAGCTCGTGCGACATGTTCGCCAGGAACTCGGACTTGTACTTGGAGGAGACCTGGAGCTGGTGCGCCCGCTCCTCCAACGCGTTCCTGGAACGCTGGATCTGCTGGTTCTGGAGCTCGATCGCCCGGTTCTGGTTGGCGAGCTGGGTGGCCTTCTGCCGGAGTTCGGCGTTCTTGCCGCGCAGCTCCTCCTGCTGGCGCTGGAGCTCGTTCGAGCGCTCCCGGAGCTGGCTGGTGAGCTGCTGCGACTGCTCCAGCAGGTGCTCGGTGCGGTTGTTGGCCAGGATGGTGTTGATCGTGGTGCCGAGCAGGGCGACCAACTGCCGCAGGAAGTTCTTGTGGATCTCGCGGAACTCGCCGTAGGACGCGAACTCCACGACGCCGAGGGCGCGCTCCTCCGAGACGATCGGGAGGATGTACAGGTTGCGGGGCGAGGCCTCGCCCAGACCCGACTCGACCTTCACGTACCCGGGCGGGATGTTGCCCACCTGCTGTTCCACCTGCTGGGACAGGGCCTCGCCGATGAGCCCGACGCCCTTGCGGACGCGGCGCCGGCTCTCCCCCGGCTCGAAGCCGAAGCCCGCGTAGAACTGGAAGTTCTCCTGGTCGTCCTGGGCCTCGGGCAGGTAGCAGGCCCCGTGCTGCGCCCCGATGAGCGGCGTCACCTCGGTCATGATGAGGCGGGCCAGCTCCTTGAGGTCGCGGTGGCCCTGGATGTGGCCGGAGATGCGGGCGACGTTGGACTTGAGCCAGTCGGCGTCCCGCTGGGTGGCGGTGGTCTCGCGCAGGTTGGACACCATCAGGTTGATGTTGTCCTTGAGCTGTTCCATCTCACCGCGGGCGTCGACCTGGATGTTGCGGGTCAGGTCGCCCTCGGCGACGGCGCTGGCCACCTCGGCGATCGCCCGCACCTGGGTGGTGAGGTTGCCCGCCAGTCCGTTGACGCTGTCGGTGAGCTGCTTCCACGTGCCCGAGACGCCGTCGACCTTGGCCTGGCCGCCCAGCTGCCCCTGGCTGCCCACCTCGTGCGCGACGCGGGTGACCTCCGTCGCGAACGCCGACAGCTGGTCCACCATCGTGTTGACCGTCGTCTTGACCTCCAGGATCTCGCCCTGGGCGTTGACGTCGATCTTCTTCGTGAGGTCGCCGGCCGCGACCGCCGTCGTCACCTCGGAGATGTTGCGCACCTGGGTGGTGAGGTTGTGCGACATCGAGTTGACGTTCTCGGTGAGGTCGTTCCAGATGCCGGACACGCCCTTGACGTTGGCGCGACCGCCCAGCTTGCCCTCGGTTCCCACCTCACGGGCCACGCGCGTGACCTCGTCGGCGAACGCGGACAACTGGTCGACCATCACGTTGATGGTGTCCTTGAGTTCGAGGATCTCGCCCTTGGCGTTGACCGTGACCTTCTTGGTCAGGTCGCCCGCGGCGACCGCGCGCGTGACCATGGAGATCTGGCGCACCTGGTAGGTCAGGTTGTTGGCCATGGAGTTGACGTTGTCGGTCAGGTCCTTCCAGACCCCGGACACGTCGCGGACGTGGGCCTGCCCGGCGAGCTTGCCCTCCGTGCCTACCTCGCGCGCCACGCGGGTCACCTCGCTGGCGAAGGAGTCGAGCTGGTCCACCATCTTGTTGATGGTGTCCTTCAGCTCCATCATCTCGCCCTGGGCGTCCACGGTGATCTTCTTGTTGAGGTCACCGGCGGCGACGGCGGTGGTCACCTGCGAGATGTTGCGGACCTGGTAGGTGAGGCTGTTCGCCATGGAGTTGACGTTGTCGGTCAGGTCCTTCCAGATCCCCGACACGCCCTTGACGTTGGCGCGACCGCCCAGCTTCCCCTCGGTACCGACCTCGCGCGCCACGCGCGTGACCTCGTCGGCGAAGGAGTCGAGCTGGTCGACCATGGTGTTCACGGTGTTCTTCAGGGCCAGCATCTCGCCCTGGACGTCGACCTGGACCTTCTGGGTGAGGTCGCCCCGGGCGACCGCCGTCGTCACCTGCGAGATGTCCCGCACCTGGTTGGTCAGGTTGTCCGCCATCGAGTTGACGTTCTCGGTGAGGTCCTTCCAGATGCCCTGCACGCCGCGCACGTTGGCCCGGCCGCCGAGCTTGCCCTCGGTGCCCACCTCGCGGGCCACCCGGGTGACCTCGTCCGCGAACGTGGACAGCTGGTCCACCATCGTGTTGACGGTGTCCTTGAGGTCGAGCATCTCGCCCTGGACGTCGATGGTGATCTTCTTGCTCAGATCACCCCGGGCCACGGCCGTCGTCACCTCGGAGATGTCGCGGACCTGCACGGTGAGGCGGGACGCCATCTGGTTGACGGACTCGGTGACCTCGCGCCAGGCGCCGGAGACGCCCTCGACCCGGGCGGAGCCGCCGAGCTTGCCCTCGGTGCCCACCTCGCGGGCCACCCGGGTGACCTCCTCGGTGAACCCGCTCATCTGGTCGGCCATGCGGTTCACGGTGGTGGCCAGACGGAGCAGGTCGCCCTTGAGCTCTCCGCGGCGGCCGTCGGTGGAGGCGCGTCGGCTCAGCTGGCCCTCGGCGACCGAGTCCAGGACCTGGGCGACCTCGGTCAGGGGTTCGGCCACCTCGTCCAGGAGCTCGTTGAGGGCCTGTGCGCTCTCGCCCCACGCCCCGCGGGAGGGGTTGACGTTGACCCGCTCGTTGAGCCGCCCCTCGTCGCGGACCACGTCGCCGACGCGTTGCAGCTCCTTGCTGAGCTGTTCGCTGTGGTCGACCACCTCGTTGAAGACGGAGGCGATCTCCCGGACCGTGCCGCTGCCGCGTTTCCTGAGGCGGACGCTGAAGTCGCCGTCGCGCATGCGGTACAGGGCACGCAGAATCTCGTCGAGCTGGTCGTCGGCCACCAGTTCCTTGACCGCCTCGGGCATCGGACCCCCTCCTCAACCTGCGTTGCCGCCTCGGTGTCCCGCCGGGGCGCCCGCCCTGCCGGTCCGGACCGCCGTCGGGGCGGGCCGGGCCGTGGCGGAGGCTCACGGACAGGGGGTGCGCGGTCCGTCCCGCGTACCCTTGGTGACACCCCGTCACGCTACCCGCGCGAAGTACCACCCGAAAGAAGCGGATGTGTCGACTTACACTAACCGGCCGGGATGGGGCGGACGGGCGGGTTCGCCATGTTGGGCTCCCCGCTCCCGCACGGAGCCCGGCAGCGCGCCGTCGCCCCGTCTGCCCCTCACCGGGGGGCCGGGGCGGTGTCACGGAGTGCGGCACGCGCGGTCCGGTGATTCGGTGGTTCTGCTCGATACCTCGGGATCCGACCGCGTACGCACGCGTATCGTGTCAGTGACCACCTCCCCCGCTCCCGTATCCAGCGACGAAGGACACTGACGGCTTGCCAGCACACGACGCGTTGAAGGTCGCTCGACGAGAGTTCCCTCCTGCCCCGGAGACCGCGGCCGCTGCCCGTGAGTTCGTTCACGACACCCTCCTGTCCTGGGGCGTTCCCGATCCGTTCGACGACGTGATCCTGCTGGTCAGCGAACTGGTCACGAACGCCGTCATCCACGCGCGGTCGCCCCTGGACGTGACCGTGCGCCGCGCCGAGGGCGCGACCGAGGTGATGGTCACCGACTCCGCGCCGGAGCGGGCCGTCCCTCAGGCGGGCCCGCTGGCCGTGGACACCTCGCCGTCCAGGGACAACGAGCGCAGCGGCGGACTGGGGCTGGCACTGGCGTCCGCGATCGCGTCCAGCTGGGGCGTGAGCTACGGGCGCAACGACAAGGCGGTGTGGTTCCGGATCGAGGACTCCCCCGGCGAGCACCCCTCGCTGGAGTCGCCCCAGGTGCGGCGGGGTCCCGCCCGTCCGGTGCGCCCCACCCCGTGGTCGGCGCTGGACGCCGCCCTCAGCTCCCGGCTGTCCCTGCCGCAGCTGCTGGAGCGCACCGTGGAGTACGCGGCCACCGCCCTGGGCGGGGATGCCGCCTACATCACACTGGCGACCTCCGACGAGACCATGTGGGAGGTCCGCGCCGCCGTCGGGCTGACCCCGGGCGGGGCGCCGTGGCGGCCGCTGCGCGTGCGCACGGAGGAGACGTTCCCGTCCGCCGCCCCCGAACCGGGCGCGGTGATCAACGACGACCTGATGATCGCCCGCACCGGCCGCGGACGCCTGTCGCGCGCCGGGATGCGCTCGCTGGTGACGGCGCCGCTGATCGTGGACGGCCGGGTGGCGGGACTGCTCGGGGTCGCCTCCAAGCGGGCCAGGCACTTCGGCCCGTCGGCCTCCAAGCGGCTCCAGGAGGGCGCGGACCTGATCGCGCTGCCCGTGGAGCGCTCACGCCTGGCGGAGGTCGAGCTCAACCGGCGTGCGTCTCTGAGCTTCCTGGCCGAGGCGAGCGACCTGCTCGCGGGCACGCTGGACGAGCGGATGACGGGCGCGCTCGCCGCCCAGCTGATCACCTCCCGGCTGGGGCGGTGGTGCTCCATCCACACCACCAACGAGCTGGGCAGTTCCCAGCTCACCCACGTGGTGCACGGGGACGAGAACTACAACGACGTCCTGAGGGCTCTGCTGATCGGGCTGCCCCCGCGCGAGCAGCGCGAGCCGCAGCCCCTGTGGTCCCCGGCCGAACTCGCGGAGGAGGGGCTCGACGAACAACTGGTCCGCGAGCTCGCCAGCGGCCCCGCGATCAGCGTCCCGCTGGTCGCGCACGGCCGCGCGCTCGGCCGGATGACGATCGGCAAGAACGAGGCCGACGACTTCACCCGTGAGGAGGTCGACGTCGCGGACGACCTCAGCCGCCGTGTGGCCTCCGCCATGGAGAACGCGCGCCTGCACGAGAAGCAGGCCGCGATGAGCAGCGCCCTCCAGCGCAGCCTCCTTCCCGCGAAGGAGAAGGAGCCGGTGATCCCGCACGTGGACCACGCGGTGTTCTACCGCCCCGCGGACGAGAAGAACCAGGTCGGCGGCGACTTCTACGACGTGTTCGCGGCCAGCGGCCGCTGGTGCTTCGCCATCGGCGACGTGTGCGGGACCGGCCCGGAGGCCGCGGCGGTGACCGGCCTGGCCCGGCACACCCTGCGCGCCCTCGCCAAGGAGGGGTTCACCCCGTCGCACATCATGCAGCGGCTGAACATGGCCATCCTGGACGAGAACACCTCCACCCGCTTCCTCACCATGCTCTACGGGGAGATGACCCCGGCCACCGACGAGGGCGGCGGCATGAGGGTGCGGATGGTGTCCGCCGGGCACCCGCTGCCGATGCGCCTCAACCAGAAGGGCGAGGTGGAGAACTTCGGGACCTCGCAGCCGCTCCTGGGCGCGTTCGAGGACGTGGGCTTCACCACGGAGAGCGTGGACATCCGCCCGGGCGAGGTGGTCCTGGCGGTGACCGACGGCGTCACCGAGCGGCGCAGCAACATGGACATGCTCGGCGACGAGGGCCTGATGGAGATCTTCTCCGGCTGCTCCGGCCTGACCGCGCAGGCGGTCATCAGCCGGATCGACCGCGAACTGGAGGAGTACGCGCCGGGCGGGCACACGGACGACACGGCCATGATGGTGCTGCGCTTCCTGTGACGGGACCCCGGGGGTGACGGCCGGGCCCGGTCGCGGGGAGGCCGGCAACCCCGGCCCCCCGCCCCTCCGTCACAGCCAGCCCATGTCCTGCGCCGTGCGGATGGCGGACATGCGGTTGTCCGCGCCGGTCTTGCCGATGGCGTTGGAGAGGTAGTTGCGGACCGTTCCCTCGGTCAGGTGGAGGGAGGCGGCGATCCTGGCGACGGTGGCGCCGTCGGAGGCGGCGCGGAGCACCTCGGCCTCCCGGTCGGTCAGGGGGCTCTCCCCTCCGACCATGGCGGCGGCGGCGAGGTCGGTGTCGATGTAGCGCCCGCCCTCGTGGACGCGCCGGATGGCGCCCGCGAGCTGGTCGACCGGGGCGTCCTTGGCGAGGAACCCGCGCGCCCCGGAGGCGAGGGCGCGGCGCAGGTAGCCGGGGCGGCCGAAGCTGGTCAGGATGACGACCCCGCAGGCGGGGGCGCTCGTCTTGAGCCGCGCGGCGACATCGAGGCCGGTGGCGCCGGGCATCTCGATGTCCAGGACGGCGATGGAGGCGGCGTGTTCGAGGACCGCGTCGACCACCTGGTCGCCGCGGCCGACCTGCGCGACGACCTCCAGGTCGTCCTCCAGGCCGAGGAGTGCCGCGATGGCCCCTCGGACGAGGTGTTCGTCATCGGCCAGCACGATCTTGATCAAGGTCGGCCCTTCTCACGTGTAGCGGGGACTGCGGCGCGGTATCGTTCCGGACATTGTGGTGCATACGGTTCTTGCAGGTACGAGAGGTCGGCGCGCCGCGGGAGTCGGCCCCCGCGGCGGCTCCGGGAGCGCCCGGCCCCACCGGCGCCCGGTCCCCGCTCGCGCCGAGGACTCGAAACCCTGGTATATCGGGCTCTCACCCTGTTCTAACCCATGCCGCCCATGATGGAGTCCGTCCGCTAGACATCGTCCCGCCAGTCGGAGGATGAGTTGAACCCCAACGAACCGAGTACAGGTACCGAGCACGGTGCGGCGACCGGGAACGCCCACCTTCCCGCCGAGCCCGCCGACCCGCAGGTGCCGTCCGGTCGGGAGGGCTCCTCCACAGACGACGGGGCGCACGTTGAGCCCGTACCCGGCGGGGAGCACGGGGGTGTTCCCGCCGGGTACGACGACCAGCCGTCCGCGGCGCCGGCAGCCGAGGGTTCCGGGTTCCCGGAGGACCGGGGCCCGGGCCTCGGGGCCGAGGGCGCCGGACGGCAGGACGCGTCGCCGGAGGGGAGCGCCGGCCGCTCCTTCGCGGTCGAGCAGCAGCCCGCGCGGTACGCGGAGAACCCGGGCCAGGCGCACCCGGGCCATCCGGTGCAGCACGCGGGGACGCACGCGACCGGGACCGGTCCGCGCTTCTCCCCGCCCGAGCACCCGCCGCGGTGGGCCACGGGGCCCAACGAGGCGGACCGCGCGTCGTACACGTTCCCGCCGAACGTCGGCGGCCCCGGCGGCCCGGCGGGCGGCGCGACCGACCAGTTCGCCGCCCACCAGGGCGGCCACGGCCGGCCGTACGGCGGACCGCAGGGGCCCGTCGGCCCGAACGGCCCGGGGGGACCCGCTGTGCCGGGCGGCCCGGGCGCCCCGGGCGGACCGCCCTACGGTGACGGTTCGGCTTTCGGCGGGGGCGGCCACGGCCAGCCCCCGTACGGCGCCTCGGTTCCGGGACCGGTACCCCCCCGCAAGACGAGGCGGGGCGGCCGGGTGGTGGCGATCGCCGCCGTGACCGCACTGGTCACGAGCCTGATCGTCGGTCCTGCGGCGGCCCTGGGCACCGCCTACCTGTTCCCGAACGGACTGGGCTCCCCGGCCAGCTCGCTGACCGGCGAGCAGGGCAGCACGGCCACCGAGGGCGCGGTCGGCGACGTCGCCGAGAGCGTCCTGCCCAGCGTGGTGTCGATCCAGACCGCCAACGGCGGCGGCAGCGGCGTGGTCATCTCCTCGGACGGCCAGATCCTGACGAACGCGCACGTGGTGGAGGCGTCCCAGGGCGGAGCGCTGGAGGTGCTGTTCAACGACGGGACCTCCGCGTCCGCCGAGGTGCTGGGCGCCGACGCGGTCTCCGACATCGCGGTCATCCAGGTGGAGGGGCGCAACGACCTCGAACCCGCCACGCTCGGGGACTCCGAACAGGTCGGCGTGGGCGCGGACGTGGTCGCGATCGGCTCCCCGCTGGGGCTGTCCGGCACGGTCACGACGGGTGTGGTCAGCGCCCTGAACCGGCCGGTGAACACAGGGGCGACCGAGAACGGCGGCGGCCAGACCTCGACGGTGATCAACGCGATCCAGACGGACGCGGCGATCAACCCCGGCAACTCGGGCGGTCCCCTGGTCAACATGGCCGGTGAGGTGATCGGCATCAACACCGCGATCGCGGGGATCTCGCAGGACAGCGGTTCGGTGGGGCTGGGCTTCGCGATCCCCATCAACCAGGCCCGTCCCATCGCCGAGCAGCTGGTCGAGAGCGGTAGCGCGAGCTACCCGGCCATCGAGGCGACCATCACCAACAGCCGGGGCGGCGGGGCGGAGATCGTGGAGGTGACCGACGGCGGCGCCGCGGACGAGGCCGGACTGACGGCGGGCGACGTGGTGGTGTCCGTGGACGGTCAGACCGTCACGACGCCCGACCAGCTGATCGCGGAGATCCGCTCCCGCCAGCCGGGCGAGGAGGTCACCTTCGGTGTGGTGTCCGGCGGCAACGGCTCGCCGCAGGACGTGCCCGTCACGCTCGGCGAGCAGAGCTCGGCGTCCGTCGAGAACGAGGCGGAGCAGGACGGGGGGAACTGAGCGAGCGCGGTCTCGGTCCCTCTCCACGGGGCGCTCCCAGGGCTTTCGGCCCGGGAGCGCCCCGTTCCCGTTCTCCGGTCCCTCCCGTCGCGGACACACGTCGGGACGGCGGGGCGGATCACCGGCCGTCGGCGGCCCGGAGTCCCTGGCGGTGGCTCCCGCACCCGCGAGCGCGTTCATCGGCCGGACGCCGCCGCTGCTCCTCCTGGAGCGGCGACCGGACCGCCGGCGGGCAGGCAGCGCCCGTGCCCCGCCTCTCCCGAAGGTCACCGATCTGCCACATCACGGTGCGCCTGGGCACAGGATTGAACACGAAGAGTATTCTTCTGTGCGCCGTGTGCTGTCTGAGCGGTCGCTCCCCGGTCACCGGAAGGTCGACGACGGTCTACACGGGTGGGCCACACTCGTGCCCACGCGGCGACCCGACAGCCAGGAGAACCGGTCCATGCCCACGTCCTTCGCTTCCGCATCCCCCACGCCGGCGGAGCCTCCCCGACGGGGCGGCGGCCCGGAGCGCCGCCCCCGGGTGCTGATCGGTACCGACACCTACCCTCCGGACGTGAACGGCGCCGCCTACTTCACCGCGCACCTCGCCCACGGGCTGGCCGGGCGCGGCGCGCGGGTGCACGTGGTGTGCCCCTCCCCGGAGGGGGCGCCCCGCACCGTGGAGCGCGGCGGGGTGGTGGAGCACCGCCTCCGCTCGATGTCCTCGCTGGTCCACGGGAGCGTACGGCTCGCGGTCCCGCTGGGGGTCCGCGGGCACCTCGACCGGCTGCTGGAGCGGCTGCGGCCGGACGCCGTGCACATCCAGAACCACTTCCTCGTCGGCCGGATGCTGGCGTCGGCCGCCCGCGCCCGCGGGGTCCCCGTGGTCGCGACCAACCACTTCATGCCGGAGAACCTCTTCGACTACGTGCGCGTTCCCGGGCCGCTGCGCCCGTACGCCGCACGGATCGCCTGGTGGGACCTGGGGGCGGTGCTGTCCCGGACGGAGCACGTGACGACGCCGACCCCCGCGGCAGCCGGGCTCCTGCGGGAGCAGGGGTTCACCAAGCTGGTCGAGCCGGTCTCCTGCGGAATCGACCTGGCCCGGTTCAGTCCCCTCGACGGCGGGGCCGCGGCCAGGCGGCGGCTGCGCGACCGGCTGGGGGTCCCGGACCGGACGACAGTGCTGTTCGTGGGCCGGCTGGACGAGGAGAAGCGCACCGAGGAGCTGGTGCGCGCGGTGGCCCGGATGCCCGGTGTCCAGCTCGTGCTGGCGGGGGACGGTGCGTTCCGGCGGAGGCTGGAGGAGCTCGCGGTGTCCGAGGGCGTGGCGGACCGGGTGCTGTTCCTCGGGTTCGTACCGCACACCGACCTTCCGGACGTGTACCGGTGCGCGGACGTGTTCGCCATCGCGGGCGTCGCCGAGCTCCAGAGCATCGCGACCCTGGAGGCCATGGCGAGCGGTCTGCCGGTGGTGGCGGCGGACGCGATGGCGCTGCCGCACCTGGTGGAGGAGGGCGCCAACGGGTACCTGTACCGGCCGGGCCGTGCGGAGGAGCTGGCCGCGCGGATCGGGGACGTGGTGGAGGACGAGGGCGAGCGCCTGCGGATGGGCGCGCACAGCCGGGTCATGGCCTCGCGACACCGGCTGGAGGACTCCCTGGCGCGGTTCGAGCGGATCTACCTGGAGGCCGCGGACGGGGTGGTCGCCCCGGCGCCCGCGGCGTTCACGGCACCCGCCCCCCGGTTGGGCGGGACCGCCCGGGGCTGACCGGGGCGCGGGGGTTCGCGGGCAGGCGGCCGAACGCGGCCCAGCTCCGGGGTGCGGCCGGGAGCC
The DNA here is from genome assembly GCF_036327455.1 of Nocardiopsis codii. Classification (NCBI taxonomy): domain Bacteria; kingdom Bacillati; phylum Actinomycetota; class Actinomycetes; order Streptosporangiales; family Nocardiopsidaceae; genus Nocardiopsis; species Nocardiopsis codii. The sequence continues at coordinate 51,331 of NZ_JAUZMY010000002.1, forward strand.
GGGCCCCGGGACGGCCCGGGGGTCCGACGGAACGGGCTCCCCCGCCCCCAGGGCTCAGTCCGGGGGCGCGTCCTGCTCCGGCGGTGTGTACTGCGGCAGCTGGAAGCCGATGGCGGAGCCGCCGCCCTCCCGGTTGCGGGCGAACACCCGCCCGCCGTGGGCCTGCGCGATCTCCTGCACCATGGCCAGTCCGAGGCCGGAGCCCGGCAGGCCGCGGGCGACGGTGGCCCGGTAGAAGCGCTCGAAGACGTGGCCCAGCTCGTCCGGGTCGATGCCGGGGCCGCGGTCCAGGACCTCGACGGCGCCCGCGCGGACGCGGATCTCGATGGGGGCAGTGCCGTCGGGGTCGAACTTGGCGGAGTTCTCGACCGGGTTGGCGACGGCCCGCTCCAGTGAGCCGGGACGCCCCCACACGGTGCTGTCGTCGGCGTCCACGACGATCTCGCGCCCGGTGCGCCTGCGGGTGCGTTCGGCGACCCTCTCGACGACCTCCCGCAGGGGGACGGCGCGCATCGCCTCGTCCTCGTGGTCCCCGGTGGCCAGTCCGACCAGTTCGTTGACGAGCGCGGTGAGCTCCCGGGTCTCGCCGCGCAGGTCGTCGATGAGGCTCTCCCGCGCCTCGGGGCTGAGCCGGTCCACCCGGCCCAGCACCTGGACGTTGGTGTAGAGGCTGGTGAGCGGCGTGCGGAGTTCGTGCGCGGCGTCCTGGACGAGTCGGCGCTGGTCCTCCTTGGACCTGGCCAGGCGGGCGAGCATCGCGTTGAAGGCGCTGCTGAGGCGGTCGACCTCGTCGTGCCCGGCCTCCTCGTGCCCGTATCCGCCGGAGTCGACGGGGTCGAGGCGCCCCGTGGAGCTGACGTACTCGGCGGCGTCGGTGAGGCGGACCAGGCGGCCGGTCGTGCGATGGCCCACCAGCCAGCCCACCGCGGCGGCGCAGAGGGCGACGAGCAGGCCCACCCACAGGATCTGGGTGGCGAGACGGTCGAGCATCAGCTCGGTGGGCGACAGCCGCTGGAGGAGTTGCAGGGCCCCGCCCCCGTCCCCCACGGAGACCGTGGCCAGCCGGTACGCCTGCCCGTCGACGACCTGCTCGCGCATGTCGACGGCACCGGGCTTCGTGGTCGCGGCCAGTTCCATGTCCGTCTCGGACGGGGCGAAGAACACGACCTCGGCCGGGTCCTCGACGCTGACGGTCCGGCGGCCGTCGGGGCCGAGGAGCTGCACCTGGAGGTTGTCGCTGGACAGGAACGGGATCGGGCCGGTGGTGGGCTCGCCGCCCTCCTGGCCGTGGATCTCGACGAGCTTCTCGGACAGGTCGGTGACGGTGCGCTCGAACCCGTTCTCGACGTCGGCGCGGATGAGCGCGGCGGCGGTGGTGTAGGCGAGGGTGCCGACCAGGGCGATGATCACGGTGGCCACCAGGGCGAAGAGCACCGCGAAGCGCGTGCCCAGCCGCCATCCGCGCGGGTTGAGCAGCACCCCGTTCCGCCACGGGAGGGCCGTGTGGGCGCCCGTGCCGCCGGGACCGGGCGCGCCGGGGGCTCCGGCGCCCCCGGCCTCCCCGTGGCCGCCGCCGGGCGGTCGCACGCCGGTCACCCCTGCGGGCGGAGCGTGTACCCGACTCCGCGCACGGTCTGGATGAGCGGCGGCCCCCCGTCCTCCAGCTTGCGGCGGAGGTAGCTGATGTAGACGGCGAGGTTCTTGGACTCCGGTCCGAAGTCGTAGCCCCAGATGCGGTCGTAGATGGTGGCGTGGTCCAGGACGATCCCCGTGTTGCGGATGAGGAGTTCGAGGAGGTCGAACTCGGTCTTGGACAGCTCGATCTCGCGTTCTCCGCGCCAGACCCGGCGGGCGCGCGGGTCCAGGCGCAGCTCCCCCGCCCGCAGCGGTCCCTCGTCGTCGGCGTCCTCGGGGACGGGTGCGGCCCTGCGCAGCAGGGCCCGCAGCCGGGCGAGGAGTTCGTCCAGCTCGAAGGGCTTGGCGAGGTAGTCGTCGGCGCCCGCGTCCAGCCCGGCCACCCTGTCGGGCGTCTCCACGCGGGCGGTGAGCATGAGGATGGGCGTGCGGTCGCGTTCGGCCCGCAGCACCCTGGCGACCCCCAACCCGTCCACACCGGGCATCATCACGTCGAGGACGAGCAGGTCGACGGGGTCGGCGTGCACGGCGGCGAGGGCCTGGACCCCGTCCGCGACCGTCCGGACGCTGTAGCCCTCCAGTTGGAGCGCGCGTTCCAGTGAGTCCCTGATCGCGCGGTCGTCGTCGGCGACCAGGACCGTGGCGGTGGCTTCCATGGCGCCCATGCTTCCCTATCCGGGTGAGAAGGCGGTAAGAGGCGGGTGGGGTGCGTGTCAGACCCCGCCGGTCAGGCGTCGGGGACGAACGATCGGGTCCTCGCGAGCCCCGCCGCCCGGCCCTTGCCCGCGACCACGAGCGCCATCTTCCGGGAGGCCTCGTCGAGCATCTCGTCGCCGAGCATGACGGCTCCGCGGCGGTCCACGGTGGTGGCGTGGGCGTAGGCGTCCAGGATCAGCTCGGCGTGGTCGTAGTCCTCCTGGGAGGGGGCGAACACCTCGTTGGCGGCGTCCACCTGGAGCGGGTGCAGGACCCACTTGCCGTCGAAGCCGAGGGCGGCGGTGCGCCCGGCGGAGCGGCGGAAGGCGTCGACGTCGCGGATCTGGAGGTAGGGGCCGTCGACGGCCTGGATGCCGTTGGCGCGCGCTGCCGTGAGGATGCGCATGAGCACGTAGTGGTAGGCGTCGCCGGTGTCGTAGCCGGGGGGCTGCTCGCCGACGACCAGGCTCTTCATGGTGAGGGAGGCCATGAAGTCGGCGGGGCCGTAGACGAGGGCCTCCAGGCGGGGTGAGGAGGCGGCGATCGCGTCGACGTTCACGAGCCCGCGCGCGTCCTCGATCTGCGCCTCGATGCCGATGCGGCCGACCGGCAGGCCGACGGCGCGCTCGATCTGGGTGAGCAGGGTGTCGAGCCACTCGACGTCGCGGGCCGCGGTGACCTTGGGGAGGACGAGCGAGTCGAGGTCCGCGCCGGCCCCCTCCACGACGCCGATGACGTCGCGGTAGGCCCACTCCGTGGTGGTGTCGTTGACTCGGACCGACCGGACCCGCCCGCCCCAGCCGCCGTCGGTGAGGGCGCGGACGACCGTGGTGCGGGCGGCCTCCTTCTCCGAGGGGGCGACCGCGTCCTCCAGGTCCAGGAAGAAGGCGTCGGTGTCGAGGCCCCTCGCCTTGTCCACGAACCGGGGGTTGGACCCCGGAACCGCGAGTACCGACCGCCGCGACCTGAGTTCGCCCATCGTCGTCCCCGCTCCGCTCGCCTGCGCCACTGTCCGCGCGCCCGGCGCCGCGCCGCCCTCGGCGCCGCCGTCGCTCCGGGTCGCGGGGCCCATCATCCCACCTGTGCGTGCGTAGAGTGAGGTGCGGGTCCCCTGGCGGGGCCGGAGTGATCGAGGGAGAGTGACGATGTCCGCCACGCTGCGTCCGACGAGCGCCCACTGGGGCAGCTACCAGGTGGTCGTCAGGGACGACCGGGTCGTCGGAGTGCGCCCGGACCCCGACGACCCGGCACCCTCCCCGGTGATGGCGAACACCCCCGCCGCCCAGCACCACGCGTCGCGCGTGGCCCGCCCCGCGGTGCGCCGCCGGTGGCTGGAGCGCGGCCCGGGCCCGGACGCGCGAAGGGGCCACCCGGACGACGACTACGTCGAGGTCGAGTGGTCCACGGTCCTGGACCTGCTGGCGACGGAACTCGACCGGGTCCGCACCGAGCACGGCAACGCGGCGATCTACGGCGGATCGTACGGGTGGGGCAGCGCCGGCCGCGTCCACCACGCGCAGAGCCAGCTGCACCGGTTCCTGAACACGGTCGGCGGGTACACGCGGTCGCGCGCGACCTACAGCCACGGCGCCGTCGAGGTGCTGTTCCCCAGGCTCATCGGCACCCCCGCCGCGAACCGGCTGCTGCACCGCGCACCCGCGTGGACGCAGATCCGCGAGCACACCGATCTGCTGGTGACCTTCGGCGGGCTGCGACTGTCCAACACGTGGACGACGTCCGGGGGCCGGGCCGCCCAGACCGCCGGTCCGGCGATGCGCGCCGCCTCGGAGTCCGGGGTGGAGTTCGTGTCCGTGTCGCCGCTGTTCGACGACACGCCCGAGGACGTCAAGGCCGAGTGGATGTCCATCCCTCCGGGCACCGACACGGCGGTGATGCTCGCCCTGATGCACGTCCTGTTCACGGAGGGGCTGGCCGACACCGCGTTCCTGGACCGGTACACGGTGGGCGCGGACGTGCTGCGCTCCTACGTGCTGGGCGGACGCGACGAGCACGGCGCCCGTCCGGGCGTGGAGCGCTCGCCCGAGTGGGCGGAGCGGATCTGCGGGGTCCCGGCCGGTGAGCTGCGGTCTCTCGCCCGGCGCATGGCGGAGGGGCGCACCCTCGTCAACGTGGGCTGGTCGGTGCAGCGCGCCCGGTACGGCGAGCAGCCGCTGTGGGCGGGTCTGGCGCTGGCCTGCTGCCTGGGCCAGGTGGGGCTGCCGGGCGGCGGTTTCGCGTCGGGGTACGGGTCGATGGGCAACTACGGCGGAGGCTCGACCCCGCTGGGGCTGCCGAGGATGCCGCAGGGCGCCAACCCGGTGGACTCGTCGATCCCGGTGGCCCGCATCGCCGACATGCTGCTGGACCCGGGCGGGCGCTACGACTTCGACGGCGAGGAGCGGCACTACCCGGACGTGCGGCTGGTGTACTGGGCGGGCGGCAACCCGTTCCACCACCACCAGGACCTGGAACGGCTGACCAGGGCGTTCGGCAGGCCGGAGACGGTGGTGGTGCACGAGACGCACTGGACGGCGACGGCGAGGCACGCCGACATCGTCATCCCCGCGACCACGGTGCTGGAGCGCGACGACCTGACCGCCAGCCAGGGCGACCTGAGCGTGCGGGCCATGCCGCGGGCGGTGTCGCCCCACGGGCAGGCGCGCGACGAGTACGACACGTACGCCGACCTGGCCGAGCGGTTGGGGGTGCGCGAGAAGTTCACGGAGGGGCGGACCAGCGCCGGGTGGATGAGGACGGTCTACGAGCGGTGGCGCTCGCTGGTGGCGCGGCACGGCGTCGAGGTGCCGGGGTTCGAGGAGTTCTGGGCGCGCGGCCGGGTGGAGATGCCCGGACGGGTGGAGGACGAGGCGCTCCTGGGCGGGTTCCGGGCCGACCCGGAGGGGAGTCCGCTGCGGACGCCGAGCGGGAGGATCGAGCTGTTCTCGGAGACGATCGCGTCGTTCGGGTACGAGGACTGCCCGGGGCACCCGGTGTGGCTGCCGGAGCAGGCGGCGGACGGGGAGCGCGACGGGTTCCCGCTGGTGCTGCTCGCGAACCAGCCGAGCGGACGGCTGCACAGCCAGCAGGACATGGGCGCGCACAGCATGTCGCAGAAGGTCGGGGGGCGCTCGCCGCTGCGGATCGGCCCTGAGGACGCGCGGGCGTGCGGCGTCGCCGACGGCGACGTGGTGCGGGTGTCGAGCCGCCGGGGTTCGTGCCTGGCCGGCGTGGTCGTGAGCGACGCGCTGCGGCCCGGTGTGGTGCAGCTGTCCACGGGCGCCTGGTACGACCCGTCGGCGCCGGGCGTGACGTGTGCGCACGGGAACCCCAACGCGCTGACGGAGGACGTGGGCACGTCCGCGCTGAGCCAGGGGTGCACGGGGCAGACGGCGCGGGTGAGGGTGGAGCGTTTCACTGAGCCGGTGCCTCCGGTGCGCGCGTTCGAGCCGCCCGCGGGCATCACCGCCCTCTGAGCGCGCGGACACCGGCGGCCCCTGCCCCGGCGGCCTGCCGCGGAGCCGGGATCCGCCCCGTCCGCCGCGGCGCGGACGGCCTCGGGTCCCGGCCGGGTCAGCGGACCAGAAGGCGGTCCACACGGCGGGGCAGGACCAGCCCCACCACCCCGAGGAGCGCGTAGCCGACCTGTCCGGGGGCGAGCATGCCCAGGATCGCCCCCGTGTTCGCGGTGGGGGCGCGCAGGAACTCCCGCATGCGCGGGTGCGCGTGCGGGACCCCGTTGCCGGACACGAGCAGGGACAGCACCGCGACCAGGACCACCGCGGCCCATGCGGTCTCGGCGCCCGTCAGGCCGCCCAGCCAGAGCCGGACCCGGTCCAGCGCCACGAACGCGTAGGCGGGCGTGCCCGGGGCGCCGGCCCCGCCCCACCCGAACGCCTCGGGACCGGCGACGGCGTACACGGCGGCCAGCGACGCGAAGGCCGCGGTGACGCCGCCGGTGGCGGCGAGCCCCAGACGACGCGCCAGTGCGCGCGACTGCCGGGTCAGCTCCTCCTGGGAGGGGTGGCTCCGCCAGGGGCGTCCGGCCGACCGGGCCTCCGCCATCGCGTTGGCCCTGCGCCGGCGGAGGAACCGCCACGTGTCGCAGAGGGCGGCGGGGCCGCGCCGGGCGGCGATCGCCGACACCGCGAACTCGTGGACGATCGTGGACAGCGTCGTGGCGAGCGTGACCGGCAGGTCCACCCAGGACAGTGCCAGCCGCCGGAAGACGGGGGCGATGTCCGCGGGGATCCGCACCCTCATCGCCACGGACCTGCCGCGCGCCCGGCGGCGCAGCCCCGCCAGCGGGGGCCGGCCGGGAAGGGGCGGGGTGGACTCGGCCGCGGTGCCGATCGTCCGGTAGTCCATGGCCACGGCGCACAGCAGGAGCGCGACCAGCAGCCACGGGGTGAGGACGCCGCCGCCGAGCAGGCCGTGCACGAACCCGGACACCGGGTGGAGGGCCGCGTTGGCCAGCACGGCGTTCAGGTTGAGGTGTTCGAGGAACGCGGCGGTGAACGCGACCGGGGGCAGCAGCCACAGCCACGCCCCGTAGCGGCGGCCGACGACGGCGAGCCCGACGGCCGCCCCGATCAGTCCGGTGGTGACGGCGTGGCCGGAGAAGACCGCCAGGACGGCGCCCGCCCCGTCGGTGACGGTGCTGCCGCCCGGCAGGAGGAACCCGCCGGCGCCGGGCCGGTCGCCCCCGCCGGTGGAGACCCCGGTGAGCAGGTGCTCGGCGAGCTGGAAACCTGCGCCGGACGCGGCGGCCAGCAGCAGGAAGTCGACGGCCGCCAGGCGGCGCAGACGCCGCCGGGCCACCAGTCCGAGCAGGAGGAGCGGCACGAGCTTGCCGAGTTCCTCCACCGCCACCGCGACGTAGGTGTAGCCGACGACCCCGTAGGGGTCGACTCCCAGGAGCCGGACGACGGCGGACTCGGCGAGGGCGAGCGGCCACAGCAGGAGTGCGCCGAGGGCGGCCACCCGCAGCAGGGTCGCGAAGGAGACGGTGCGCGACCGGGCGGGCCAGGCCAGCTGGAACAGCAGCACGAAGGCCGTGGCCAGGGCGGGGAGGGCGGTGCCGAGGCTGGGGACGAACAGCGGCGAGACCAGCAGCGCGACGACCATCAGCCACCCCCAGGCCCCGCGGAGGGCGCGCAGCGCGCTGACGGCGCGCGGGGAGCGCTCGCGGGCGCGGTCGGCCCGGTGCGCGAGGCGTTCGGGGAGGTCGGGACCGGGGCCGCGCGGGTTGCGGGCGTGCCGGGCCCCGAGCTCGGAGCAGTTGTAGAGCAGGGCGGCCCGGGTGAGGACGGGGCCGCCCTCGACGCGGGCCCTGTTGCCGAAGTGGACCCGCGCCTGGGGGATGTCGGCGCCGACGAGTTCGCGGACGAAGTCGGCGGGCCCGGCGGCGACGGTGAGCTCGTCGGCGGTGACCAGGACGGCGGCGGAGAAGTCCTCCACACAGACGAGGAAGTCGGTGGGGGCGGGCCCCCATCCCCGGATGAGGTCGATCAGGGTGTCGGTGTCGAGGGGGACCTCGGTGACGGGGTCGTACGAGAACTCGGGCCGGGTCCGGCACACCAGGAGCCGGTCGACGCCCATGGCGCGTCCCGCCGAGACGATCGCACGGATGAGGTTGCGGTCCCGGGGCACGAGGAAGGGCGTGGTGACCTTGCCGTCGACCCTGATCCACTGGGGGTCGAGCTCGGTCGCTCCGGCACAGACGCGCAGGACGAGGTCCCGCGCGAGCATGGCCTGTTCTTCCATCGACGTCCTCGTGCCGTGCGGGGGGCGGATGCGGGGGCCGGTCCCGCCCCTTCCGGACGGAACGACCCGACCGAGCATAACGGGGAGGGGCGCCGGCGGAAGAGGCGCTGTTCGGCATTGTGGCCGTGCTGTCATGCGGCGCGCCCGCCCCGGGGAGCGCACGCCGACCGCCCCACCCGGCCCTCCCCCGTCGGACGCCGTGGTCCGCGGCTCCGGCCTGAGCGCCTCCGATTCCCGGCGCCCCCGCCGTCACCTCGCGGTACCGGACCGGACGGCCGCCGCCCCTTGTGCGTCCGGGGCGTCGCGTACGCCGCGCGACGCTCGGGGCCCCGCCCCGAAGGCGTCGGCGCACAGCTGCCCGGCCTGGCGCAGGACGGGCAGGTCGAGGGCCCAGCCGACGAACGCCCACCCGAGGTGGAGGTGGTCCAGCGCCCTCGCCAGCGCCGCCACCCCGCTCCAGCGGAGTCCGTCGGGGGTCTCGTAGGTGAGGCGGTACAGGACCTCGGGGTGCTCCGCCGCCGGCCGGAGCCGCAGGGCCACGGGCGACCGGGCGGAGATCCAGCCCCCGACGCCGCGGCACATGTCGCAGTCGGCCGCAACGTAGAGGGTTCCCGGCGCCCGGCCGGGCCAGGGGCGCCACCGCGGCAACCAGGGGCGCACGCCCGCGCGGTAGGCCTCCCAGTCCCTGCCGAAGGCCCGGTGCAGCTGCCCGCCCTCGTGCCAGGTCGCGAACCCCGCGCCGTAGCCGAACGCGACCAGGGCGCCGACCAGCAGACGGAGGTCCCCCGTCACCGGCACGAGCACCAGGTAGGCGGCGGCGACGGTGATCTGCATGGGGTTGCGGACGTAGGCGTAGGGGCCGCTGGTGACCAGCGCGGACGGCGGGTCGTAGGGCAGCGGGGTGCCGCCCCCCACCCGGGCGAACTCGCGGGCCGCCGCCAGGCCCGGCAGGCACACCGCCGCGAGGACCTGCGCGGCGACGAGGGCGCCCCCCGGGCCGGGGACGGCGTCCAGCGCGAACAGCGGCAGGCCGATCATGAGCCCGAAGGCCAGGGCGGCCTGCGCCCACATCCGGGCCCGGACCAGCTGGCCGCGCCGGGTCCAGTGGGCCAGCAGGAGCGCGGGGATCAGGCACAGTGCCGAGCCGACGAACTCGCCGATCAGCCAGAGCGGTCCGAGGACCACCACGGGTTCGGCGAGCGGCATGACGATCACGTCGACCCACACGAGCAGGCCGGTGAGCAGGGGGACCGGGAGGAGTCGGAGCATCAGCGCGGGGAGGGAGCCCCACAGGACCGCCCAGGCGATCAGCAGGTCGACGGGCATGCCGCGCCACACGGCCCCCTCGGCGTGGAAGGTCCACCAGCCCGCGTGCGTCGCGTACAGGTTGAGCGGGACGAGCGTGAGCAGCGCCCACGCCCCGGCCACGATCATGGAGGCGACCTCGCGCGGCCGGGGCGCGCGCCACGCGCACAGCGCGGCCAGGAACAGCAGCGGGACGAACAGGCCGATGCCGCGCACGAGCGCCGCCGGGACCTCCGGTGCCGTCACGCCCCCTCCTCCGCGATCGCGTCCCGGAAGGTGGTCGCGAGGTAGTCGGCGGCCAGGTCGGTCGTGTACGACTGGATCGGCCCGAAGTACCAGGACGGCTCATAGGTGCGCTCGTACTCGATGGTCCAGGTCAGCCGGGTGCCGTCGCCCTCCCTCGACCACACGGCCTCCGCGCGGCGCATGTCCATCCAGTTCGCGAACGTCGTGTCGCGGACCACGTCGAAGACCACGCGGCCGCCGTCCGCGTCCGACTCGCTCTCCGCGACCTCCAGCTCCAGGTCGCGCGGGGTGGGCTCGGAGCCGATCCGGAGGACGCGCCTCGGGGTGAAGTCGACGACGCGGACGTCTCCGGTCCCCAGACCCTCCCCCGTCGCCCGGACGGGGTGCGGGAAGGGGACGGCGCGCAGGAAGAGGGCGTCGGGGGCCGCGTACGGGGGCGGGGCTGCCAGGGCCGCGGCGACCTGCTCCGGTTCCGCGTCGATCAGCACGGACCCCTCGCCCTGGTCGGCCCTGGGCAGGAGGGTCGTCCCGGCGACGCCCTCCAGGGCGAGGGCGAAGAGGACCGGCACGCCCAGCAGGGCGTGGCGTCCGCCCCTGCCGCCGGCGCCGAAGGACTTCGCCGTCCAGGCCACCAGTCCGGCGATCCCGTACAGCAAGGGCGCGGCGATCACCAGGCACACCGTGCCCTCGCCGAGCAGGGCTGCGGCCAGGGCGAGTCCGACGGTGGTGACGGCCATCGCGACACCCGTCGCGCTCCGCGCCCGCACGGTGAAGACGACGATCAGGGCGATGACCGCGGGGAGGCCGACGTAGAACAGCGAGGTCTGGTCGAGCCCGCCCCAGCGGTTCACCCGCAGGGCCAGGAGCCCGGCGAAGGCCGCGAGGAGGAAGGCGGCGAGCGTCCAACGGGCCCTGGCGGGGACGTTGCCCGGGAACGCTTCGGGTTCGTTGCTTCGAGACATGGGGGGCACCCTTCAGCAAGCGGTTAAATCACTCGGTTTAATCACTTGATTAAACCGTATGATGAACACACCCCGGACGACAAGGGGGCAACACGAGGAGGAGCATGGCCAGGAGCGGCGGAGGACGGCGGACGAGCGAGGAGACCAAGGAGCGGCTGCTCGACGCGGCCTGCGCGGTACTGCGCGAGGAGGGGTACTCGGGGGCGTCCGCCCGTGCCATCGCCACACGCGCCGAGGCCAACTCGGCGCTGGTCTTCTACCACTTCGGCGGCGTCGACCAGCTCCTGCTGGCCGCGCTGGACCGGTCCAGCGCCGAGCGCATGGCCATGTACCGCGAGATCGCCGGGAGCGCGCACACCCTGGAGGAACTCGTGGAGGCGGCCACCCGCATCTACCGGACCGACCTCGAACGCGGCTACATCACCGAGTTCTCCGAGCTCGTGGCGGCCGCCGTCACCAAGCCCGAACTGCGCACGGAGATCCGCGACCGCTCCGAGCCGTGGATCGCGTTCATCGAGCACGAGTGGAACCGGGTCGTGGGCGGGTCCGCCCTCGGCAGGCTGCTGCCCGCACGGGAGGTGGCCTACGGGGCGATCACGTTCTACCTGGGGGTCAACCTGTTCTCCGTACTCGACGAGGACCGCACCCGCACCGAGGCGGTCTTCGAGCTGGCCGAGGAACTGGCACCGCGCGCCAAGCTCCTCACCCTGCGCCTCCCCCGCCGCAACCGCGACGTAGGCTGGTCGGCGGCGGACCAGGAGGAGGAAGACGCATGAGCGGTGGCAGCGGCACGGGCGCAGGCGGGGCGGACCACGGGACCACGCACGGCGTGGCGGTGGCTCCGGGGATCGACTTCCCCGACACCTCCGACGGGCGGACCCACGTGGCGGGCGCGGTCATCGTCGACGACCGGGGGCGGATCTTCGCCCAGCGGCGCTCCGCGACCCGCAAGGTGTTCCCGCACTGCTGGGACATCGTCGGCGGACACGTCGAGGAGGGGGAGACCATGCTCGACGGCCTCGCCCGCGAGGTCGAGGAGGAGACCGGGTGGAGGCTCTCCGGCGTGCTGGCCGAGCTGTACGAGCTCGACTGGGACCCGGGCGACGGCGTCACCAGGCACGAGGTCGACTACCTGGTGCGGGTCGAGGGGGACCTCTCGGCACCCCGGCTCGAACCGGGCAAGCACACCGAGTACATGTGGGTGGACGAGTCCCTCGTCCACAGGCTGCGCGACGAACGCGACCCGGGCGACTACTTCATCACCGACATCGTGCAGCGCGGCCTCGACGCCGCACGCCCCCGCGACTGACCGCGCACGGTACGGCGCGACCGCCCCGGCTCAGGCGCCGCCTCGCCCGGACCCCCCGGCGTAGGACCGGACCGTCGCCGCCATCAGTCCGAGCACCGCGGCCCCGACCACGCCGTGGTACCACCTCCAGCCCACACCGACACCGACGAAGCCGTCCACGACAAGGGTCACCGCTCCGGCGCCGACGCCGACCAGCAGGACGGCGAGCGCCGGGAACATGAGCACCCGCGGTAGCCGGCGTCCCGCGGAGGTCGCCGTCGCCACCACGAGCGCGGCGCACAGCACGCCGGTCGCCACCGCCAGCCACTGCGTCAGCGCGGGGTCCATCATCTGCTCGGCGTAGCGCTCGTGCTCGCCCGCGGACACCGCGGGACCGCTCGGGAACCCGAGCCTGCCCTGCGCCGCGTAGACGGCCTTCCCCGCGGCGTAGCCGAGGAGGACCGCCGCCAGCGAGTACGCCGGCCAACGGGCCCGCCCTCCGGGGGCCGCGTTGCCCGCGGGCGTTCCACGCCGGGCGGGCCCTGTCCCCTCCGGCGCGTGCGCCGGTCCTCCGGTGTCCGTCATGGCAGCGAGTCTGGCCCTCCGGTGACGGTCGCCGCCTCCCGCCCGCGGGGGAGTCGGCTCCCTTCTCCGGGGGACCCGGCCGGCCCCCGGACCCCATGGGCCCCGTGGACGCCGGTGGACGGCGCACCTCGGTGAAGGGGCGCCGCCCCGGGACCGGCCGTCACACGCGGCGGCTCCGGGAGAGCTCGGCCACGGCGAGCGGCAGGGCGTCGAGCAGGTCGGACGCGCTGATCGGTGCGCCGCCACGGGCCAGCGAGGCGGCGCGTCCGTGCAGGTAGGCGCCGCACATCGCGGCCTCGCGGGCGGGCAGGCCCGACGCCAGGAGCGCGCCGACCGACCCCGCCAGCACGTCGCCGGACCCGGCGGTGGCCAGCAGCGGCGTCCCCGTCGGGTTGGCGACCGCGGGAGCGCCCGGGTGCGCGACCACGGTGGTGGAGCCCTTGAGCAGGACGGTGCACCGGAACCTGTCGGCGGCGCGGGCCGCGTGCTCCAGGCGGCGCGCCTCCACGTCGGCCCGGTCCGCGTCCAGCAGGCGCGCCAGCTCGCCCGCGTGCGGGGTCAGGAGCGTGTGCGCCGTCCGTTCGCGGAGCAGCCCGGCGAGCGGACCGCCGCCGTCGCCGGTGAGGAGGGTCAGCCCGTCGGCGTCGACCAGCACCGGCACGTCGCTGTCCAGCAAGGCCCGGAGCTCGTCGGCGTTGGCGGGATGGGTGCCGCGCCCGGGTCCGATGACGGCGGCGGCGACCCGGCCCGGTGACAGGTCGGTGCTGCTCTGCGGGTCGCGGAAGTCGGCGACGGCCTCCGGCCAGCGGCCGATCACCTGGTCGGCGACGCCCTTCCCGCCTCCGAAGCGGACCATGCCGACCCCGGTGCGCAGCGCACCGCCGACGCACAGGACGGCCGCGCCGCGGTAGGGGTCGGAGCCCGCGCGCACCGCGAGGACGCCCCGGCGGTACTTGTCCGACTCCGCGCCCGGGGTCGGCAGGAGGGAGGCGATGTCCACAGCCTGTGGACAGACGAGCCCGGGCCCGGGCAGCTCCGGCCCCAGCCCGATGTCCGCCAGGCGCACACGGCCCGCCCGCTCCGCCCCGGGATCGACGAACAGGCCCGGCTTGTGGGTGCCGAACGTGACCGTGGCGTCGGCGCGGACCGCGGCCCCGACCACCTCCCCCGTGTCCGCGTCGACCCCGCTGGGCACGTCGACGGCGACGACCGGGACGGGGGCGTTCGAGGCGAGCACCGCCAGGGCGGCGTGCGGTTCGCGCAGGCCGCCGCGCCCGCCGATGCCGACGAGCCCGTCGACGATCAGGTCGGCGTCGAACATCTCGGCCCCGTCCGCCTCGCCGTCGGCGAACTTCCGGACCCGCCCGCCCGCGGAGCGCAGGGCGCCGACACCGCCCTCGTGGGCGCTCCCTCCGGCGAGCAGGGCGCGCACCGCGGCGCCCCGCGCGGCGAGGAGGGCCCCCGCGTAGAGGGCGTCGCCCCCGTTGTCGCCGCCGCCGACCAGGAGGACGACCCTCGACCCGTACACACGGGGCAGGAGGCGGACGCACTCGGCCGCGAGTCCCGCCGCGGCCCTGCGCATGAGCGCCCCGTCGGGGACGCGCGCCATGAGCGCGTACTCGGCTTCGCGGACGACGCTGACGGTGTGTGCTGAGAACACCGGCTACCTCCAGAGCGATGGGTCGGCCCCCATCGTGTCGCAGGAGTGACGCGTGGGGCGGCCACCGCCACACCTGGAGTTCCAGGTCACGGATTTTCAACCGGATGTCATCATTTCACTACCCTTCGGAGTGTTGCCTTGCCACAATGGACGCATGCCTCGACCGAGCAAATACGTGTCCCGGTCCGACCTCGGCTGGGGGACCTCCCCGGCCGACAAGGCCAACCCCCGATCCGGACTGGTCATCCACTACGACAGCGCCGACCAGGGCCTCGCCGACAAGAACCACTCGTCGTGCGTCTCCTACTGGCGCAACACCCGTTCGTTCCACACAGGCCCCTCGCGCGGCTGGGCCGACATCGGATATTCCTTTATGGCCTGCCCTCACGGATATGTCCTGGAAGGTCGCGGTCTCTACCGCACCCAGGCAGCCCAACCGGGGGGCAACTCCTCCCACTACTCCGTGACCCTGGCCACCGGTCCGAAGGACCCCATCCCCGCCGCGCAGATCAACGCCGTCCGGCAACTGCGCCAGTGGCTCATGGAGCCCGACACCTCCATCTCCGGCAAGGTGCTCGGCCACCGCGACTTCATCTCCACCTCGTGCCCCGGGGAGAAGGCCTACGCGCTCGTCAAGGACGGCACCTTCGCCAAGAAGCCCGACGAATCCGAGGGAGAGGACGACATGCCCCGACATCGTAGGTTCGAGAAGGACAACTCACAGGAGCTGGAGCCCGGCACGTGGGCCAGCCTGAGGTTCGACCGCCGCCACGACGGCCACACCGGCGACCTCTACGCGCTCGTGGGCCCGGAGGAACCGGACGGCGCGCTCTACGACTTCTCCGTGGGCGTCACCGTCGAGGGCCTGGGGTCGGGAACCGAGGTGCAGCTGCGCGCCACCGAGTACGAGCCCGACGGCGAGGGCGGCTGGAAGGTCGCCCGCAACCGTCCCATCGAGAGCCCGGTGCAGGCCGCCGGAAACGGCCACTTCACCTACGCGTGGAAGGGCAACCTCGCCAAGGGCAGGCGGGTCCGTGTACGGGTCGCCCAGTTCGGTGACTCGATCGCGCAGCTCACGTCGGCCACGGCAGAGGTCTTCTACTGGCCCAAGTGATCCCGGGAGCCCCCTCACCGGCTGTGCGCGGCCCGGTCCCACGGGTCCGGGCCGCACCCCTGTCGGCGAACAGGCCTCGTGCCGACGCACCCGGCCACTCGGCGCGGGCGGTCCGGCGCACACGGCGGGGTACCGGTCCGGGACACGGGCGACCGGGGTTGTTGCCCGTAGGCCCTCCGGAGCCGATGCTGGCGGGAGGATCCGCCGCCGACCCCGAGGACGCCGCCATGCCGGGCCACCACGGCTACCAGAAGGACACCGCTCTCATCCTGGCACCGCGCCAGTGGCACGACCTCCGGTTCGACCGCCGTGACGACGGCGGGACCGGTGTCCGGGCGCTGGCCGGGACGGACGACTCCGACGGCCTCCTCTACGACCTCGCGCTGGGGGTCACCCTCGCCGGGATCACCCCCGGAACCGAGGTGCAGCTGCGCGCCGTGGAGTTCGCGTCCGACGGCACGGTGTTCCGGGAGCGACCCGTCGGGAGCGCCGTCCACGCGGTCGGGCGCGGACGGTTCACGTACGCGTGGAAGGACGCGCTGGAGGCGGGCCTGTGGGTGGGCGTCAGGGTCGCCCAGTTCGGCCGGGCCGACGCGCACCTGACCGCGGCGGAGGCCTCGGTCCTCGTCTGGCCCCGGTAGCGCCGGGACGCGGACCCCGACCCCCCGGCGCCCCGCGCGGCGGCGGCCCCGAAAGGAAGGGAACGCCCCGGCCGCGAGCGAAGCGCGGCCGGGGCGTCCCCGTGTTCTGCCCGGTCGGGTCAGCCGACCGGGATGACGATCGGCTCCCGCATTCCGAAGCTCGGGTCGAACCGGAGCTCCGCGACGGTCACCTCGCCCACCGTGGCGAGCTGTCCGGAGACGCTGTCGCCCGGTTCCACGGAGACGGCCTCCATCGGGGTGATGTCGGCGAAGATCGTCTCGGCCCAGTCGTCGCGCTCGGTGCCGTCGTCCAGCACGAAGGTGAAGTAGATCGGGTTGACGTCCACCGCCTCGGACGAGTTGTTGGTGATCTCCACGTCCACCACCGTGTAGGTGGTGTCGTCGAGGACGTCGCCGGCGGTGCCGGTCTGGGTGGCGGTCGCGGTGATGCCGCTCTCGTCGGTGACGGGCTCCTCAGCGGGTGAGGACTCGGTGTCGTCCGACGTCTCCGCCTCCGAGGCGGAGGACGTCTCGGGCTGCGCGGGCGTGTCCCCGCCGCTTCCCGACAGGGAGGCGATGATGACGATGACGACGATCGCGATGATCACCAGGCCCAGGCACCCGCCGACGCCGATGCCGACCTTGGCGCCGGTGGACATGCCCTTCTTGGGCGGGGGCCCGTAGGGCGGCTGTCCGCCGGGGGGCATGTCGTAGGGGGGCTGCCCGCCGGGAGGTCCGCCGTAGGGCGGCTGGCCTCCGGTGGGACCGTAGGGGGGCTGACCGCCGGTGGGACCGTAGGGCGGCTGTCCACCGGGGGGAGGGCCCTGCGGGGGCTGGCCGTAGGGCGGCTGTTGAGGGCCCGAGGGGTATTGGGGATAGGACACGGGGTTGCTCCGGCTCTCGTGCACGATGCGGTGGAAGAGGATGTACCGCCTGCACCGTGCACCGTTGGGGGAACACGTGCGGCTGCGAGGACGATATCCGACATGCCCGCACCGTGGTTCTCCTGCTCCCCCGTCTGGTCCGACCGTTTCCGGCGGTCGTCACAGGCGGGAACGCCGTCGCCCCGGACGGATCCGTCGGGGGCGCCGGACGCGGGCACGGTACGGCACGGTGTTCGATGCCGCTCGGCCCTGTGAGGTTCTCCACGGCCGGGGCCGGCGTGGCACGGAGCGCGGTGCGCCGCCGCTCAGGGCCCGGCCCCACCGCTCCCCGGTGTCGGCGGGCCCGCGGCACGTAGCACCGCGCACCGCAGGGTCGACAACCGTCGAACAGAGGGCGGTGGCCCAGTGCAGAGGGGTTGTGTCGCGACCGACGCGCAACGGTTGGTGCGTCCTGGGAACGGGCGTGCCGCCTGGGCGCGAAGGTGTCCGAGAGTGGCCAAACCGGCCGATACGGCCACGCCGTCGGCCCCCCACCGGCTACGCTCGCCCTCCAGCCGCGCATCCCCCGCTCGCCGCACGGCGCACATTTCCGCGGCCCCGCTCGCCGCTCCGCACTCTTCAGACTCGGAGCTCCCCCATGTCCTACGGACCCTATGGACAGACGCCCCCGCCCCAGCCCCCGAAGAAGGGCATGTCCACCGGCTCGAAGATCGGCCTCGGCTGCGGAGGCTGCCTCGGCGTCTCCCTGCTCCTGTTCCTCTTCGTGGGCTGCGTCGCCGTCATCGGCTCCGACACCCCCACCGACTCCTCCCCGCCGCCCGCCGCCTCCTCGCAGGAGGAGGTCGACGAAGCCGCGGCGGCGGACGCGGAGGAGGAGCCCGCCGAGGAGTCCGGCGTCACCATGACCGCCACCCACGCGGGAACGGTCGGCGACACCATCGACAGCACGACCTACACGGCGATCGACATCGTCGTCGTCAACGACTCGGACGCGGATCTGGACGTCAACCCGATCAACTTCAACGCGATCCTCGCCGACGGCACGGTCGTCTCCGACTGGGCCGACACGATCTTCGCGGACATCGACCCCATCGACACCGTGACCCTCCGCCCCGGCCAGCGCGCCGAGGGGCAGATCGCCCTCGTGGGGGAGGTCGACGTGGCCACCGTCGAGATGGGCGACATCCTCGGCCTGGGCGACCCGGTCGTCGCCGAGGTCCAGTAGGGCCCCGCACGTGAAGGCGCCCCGGTGCGGTGTGCGACCACCGCGCCGGGGCCGGTTCCACCACCCGGCCCGATCGAGGACCTCAGGCCGCCGTCGCGTCTTCGCAGGTCAGCCGCGTATTCGACCCTGGTTACGGGCTGGGGTCGCGCTGTACTACCGTGTGTCGTACACGAGTGTCGTGGGAGAGCGGACCGCTGACATGGGCGGACGCGGCGGAGTGCGAGCGGAGGCGGCGTGGTCGACTGGCTGACCATGACGATTCAGATGGTGTCGCTGGCGATGGCCGGATGGTGCCTGGTCTCGACCTTCCGCGACCAGCCCATGGTGGTCCCCCACCTGGTCGGCATGGGTGTCCTGTGGCTTCTCGTCCTCGGGCAGGTGGCTGCCACCACCGTCACCGTGGTCGGCGGCGACCGTCCCGCCGAGACGGCCATGTTCGTGTCCTACCTGGCGACGGTGGCGCTGCTGCCGCCCGCGTGCGCCGTGTGGGGCTTCATGGAGCGGAGCAAGTGGGGCCCCGCGGTGATCGCCTTCGCGTGCCTGATCCTGCCCGTCCTGTTCGTCCGCCTCGAACAGCTCTGGAGCCCCGTTGTCTGAGACGTCCGCACCCACCACCGCCAGGACACTGCGCACCGGCCCCGGCCGGCTCCTGGTCGCCGTGTACGGCGTGTTCGCGCTCGCCGCGACCGCGCGGGGGAGCTACCAGCTGGCCACCAGGTTCGACGAGGCGCCGACGGCGTACGCGCTGTCGCTGTTCGCCGGGATCGTCTACCTGGTGGCGGCGGTCGGCCTGGCCCGTGCCGGGCGGACCTCGCGCCTGGTCGCGCTGGTCTCGTGCGCCGTCGAGATGGCGGGCGTCCTCGTCGTGGGGACGGCGAGCGTGTTCTGGCCGTCGGTCTTCCCCGAGGACACGGTGTGGTCGGGCTTCGGCAGCGGCTACCTGTTCATCCCGCTGGTGCTGCCGGCGCTGGGGCTGTGGTGGATCCTGCGGGTGCACCGCCTGGACCGGGGCTGACCAGGCCGGAGTTCGTCCGCGGTACCGGGTCCGGACCCGGTGTGCCGCGAGCGGCGGAGGGTTAGGCTGTCGCCCATGTCCGAACCCTTGACCCTTCCGGTGGCCGTGTCGGCCGACTGGCTCCGCGAGCACCGCGACCAGGTGGTCGTCGTCGACTCGCGCTGGTACCTCGACGGCCGTTCCGGCCGTGACGCCTACCGCGCCGGGCACCTGCCCGGCGCGGTCTTCGCGGACGTGGACACCGATCTGGCGGCCCCGGCGGGCCCCGGAGCCGGCCGCCACCCGCTGCCGTCCCCCGCCGACTTCGCCGACGCCCTCGGCCGTCTCGGCGTCGGCGACGCCGCGTCCGTGGTCGTCTACGACGACGCCGGGGGCTCCGTCGCCGCCCGCCTGGTGTGGATGCTCCGCGCTCTGGGGACGCCCGCCGCGTTCCTCGACGGCGGCCTGCGGTCGTGGACCGGCGAGCTGGAGGAGGGGGAGGCCGTCCCCCCGCCCGCACACCGGACCGCGCGTCCCTGGCCCTCCGACCTGGTCGTGGACACCGACACCGTCAGGGCGGAGTCGGGCGACCCCGGGAGCCTGCTCGTCGACGCCCGCGCGTACGGCCGCTTCACCGGTGAGCAGCCCGCCCCCGTCGACGCCCGCCCCGGACACGTGCCGGGCGCCCGCAGCGCCGAGTGGACCGGGAACCTGGACGGCGACGGGTTCCTCGCAGCCCCGGAGGTGCTGCGCGAGCGCTTCGCCGCTCTGGGCGCCGACTCCGCCCGGACCGTCACCGCGTACTGCGGTTCGGGGGTCACGGCCTGCCACGACCTGCTGGCCCTCGAACACGCGGGGTACGCCGGCGCCCGCCTGTACCCGGGGTCGTGGAGCCTCTGGGGCGCCGACGACTCGCTTCCCGCGGAGACCGGCGACCCCGGCGCCTGAGGGTCCGGCCGTCCGCGGGGCCCGCCGCGCGGACGGCCCCCCGCCGTCCCGTTCCGACCACGCACCGTCGCGACCTGTCCTGATCCGGCCGCGGGCGGAACCGGCACCCCCTTTCCGGCGTCCGACCAGTCAGTAGGATTGCCCGGCCGGGCGAACGGCGCGGACGGGGCACGCCTACGAGACCCCTCACCCCCTCTCCCCTCACCCCGCACCCCCGCGTCCCACCGCGAAACGAGGAACCTTGTCCATCGAACTCGTGCTCCTGCTCATCGTCGTCATCGTCGCCGCCGTGGTCGGTGTCGTGATCTACGCCCAGCGCTCCAAGCAGCGGGACGCGGCGCCGCAGCAGCCCGCCGCCCCCCGGGACCCCTTCGCCGAACAGGGCGACAGCGCCGCGGGGGACCCCCGCACGATCAAGGCCGGGGACATGATCGACTGGGGCACCGAGCGGACCTGGATCCGCGGCACCCTGCGCCTGTCCGAGGGCGGCTACGTCTGGTCCGAGCACTTCCTGGAGGTCGAGGGCGGCAAGCGCTGGCTCTCGGTCGAGGAGGACCCGGACGTCGAGCTCGCACTGTGGTCCGGGCGTCCCGACCTGGAGTTGACCCCGCACTCCAAGACCATCGAACTGGAGGGCGTCACCTACCGGCTCCAGGAGAAGGGCAGCGGCTCCTACCGCTCCGAGGGCACCACCGGCCTGAAGTCGCAGGGCGGTCTCGACTACGCCGACTACGAGTCCTCCGACGGCCTTCTCCTGTCGTTCGAGCGGTTCGACCACGGAGGCTGGGAGGCCAGCACCGGCACCAAGGTCGCCGCCGGCACCTTCACCATCTACCCGGGGAGCTGACCGGCACGTGCGCGCGAGCATCAGCGCCCCCTTCGTCGACACCGGTGCGGACGACCTGGTCTGGACCCTGGGCCACCCGTTGGCCGATGCGCTGGCCGCCCGTGCCCTGCCTGTGGCGGGCGCCCGGGTCGAGCTGCGCGTCCTGGGCGCCTCACACCAGGTCGTCGTGACACCGGAGTCCGGTGAGGGTGCCCTGGTGGAGACGGTCGCCTGCCTGCCGGGCCTGCCCGGCGGGCTCCCCGGGCGCGCGGAGCGCCCCGAACGGGGCGGCTACCGTTTCGACTCCCTCGTGGAGTCCCTCACGCGGGACGAACTGTCCCGGCGGGTGGAAGGGCTCCACCGCGAGGTGGCCGACTCCGCCGGCGGGCTCCTCGTCGCCTTCCCGGGCGACCCCCTGGCGGTCACCGCCCTGCACCTGGCCGCCCCCGGTGGGAACCCCCTCCGGTGGCGTACCTGGCACGCCTACCCGCAGACCGGCGAACTGGTGACGACCACCTCGACGATGACCACACCCCCCAGTCCGGAGAGATCCGCACCATGAACGCATACGAGCAATCCCACGAGAACAGGAACAAGATCATCACGGTGTTCGTCGTCATCGGCGCCATCCTCCTGATCCTGATTCTGCTCAGTGCCTGCAACAGCAACAGCAGTAACAACAGCAACTACTGCCCCGACGACGACGTCGTCGCCGTCGAGGGATACGACGACGATGACTGCGAGGGATCCTCCGGTTCCTCCGGCGGCGGTGGCGGCGGGTTCTTCTTCTTCGGCGGGACCGGCGGCGGCAGCAGTTACAACAACAACAACGGCAGCGGTTACAACAGCGGAAGCAACAACTACCGCGACAACAGCGGCAGCGGCAGCAGTTACCGCGGCGGCGGCAGCAGCTTCGGCAAGTAGCCCCCGCGCCTCCGGGCGCCCCGCCCCCACGGCACCCTCATCACGTCACCCCCTCACCAGCGGACAGGACCATGAACGAGATCCTCTTCAACTCCCTCGCAGCCCTCGCCTACGGCGGCGTGGGCATCGTCATCCTCGTGGCGGGCTACCTGATCACCGACCTGATCACCCCCGGCAAGCTGCACGAGCTGATCTGGGAGAACCGCAACCGCAACGCCGTGCTGCTCGTGTCCGCCAACACGCTCGGCTCGGCCATCATCGTCGTGTCGGCGATCCTGTCCAGCGACTCCGAGATCGGTCTGGGCGCCGGGCTGCTCTCGGCCGCCGTCTACGGCGCGATCGGCCTGGGCGTCATGGCCCTGTCGTTCCTGCTGATCGACCTGATCATCCCCGCGAAGATCGCCCAGATCATCAGCAACGACGAGCCGCACCCGGCCACCTGGGTGAGCGCCACCGCGCACGTGTCGATCGCCCTGGTCGTCGCAGCCGCCCTCACCTGAGCCCCCGGGACGACACGGCCCCTGCCCCCGGCCAGCACCCCACCTGCACCACCACACGAAGGCGCCCGCGTTGACTGAGACCACGACCCGCACCCGGTACCGACTCCCGGTCTCGGCCAGGGCCGCCCGGTTCCTGGTGCTGCTGGCGGTGTTCATCTGCGCCGCCTGCGGCCTCGTGTACGAGCTGGCGCTCGTCGCGATCGGCAGCTACCTGCTGGGCAACACCATCACCCAGGCCTCCGTGGTGCTGTCGGTCATGGTGTTCGCCATGGGTGTGGGTTCGCTGCTGTCCAAGCGCTTCCAGGCCAGTCCCGCGGTGTCGTTCGCAGTGATCGAGGGCCTGCTCTCCCTGGTCGGCGGCCTGTCGGTGCTCCTGCTGTACGGGGCGTTCGCCTGGTTCTCCGCCTACCAGCCCGCTCTGGTGGTGCTGTCGTTCGTCATCGGCCTGCTCATCGGCATGGAGATCCCCCTGCTGATGACGCTGATCCAGCGGATCCGCAGGCAGGAGGCCTCGGAGGCGGTCGCGGACCTGTTCGCGGCCGACTACGTGGGCGGGCTGATCGGCGGCCTGGCCTTCCCGTTCCTGCTGCTGCCGCTCCTGGGCCTGCCCAGGGGGGCGCTGGTCGTGGGCGCGCTCAACGCCGTGGTGGGCGTCGCGGTGGTGCTGTGGCTGTTCCGGTCGGAGCTGACCCGGCGCGCGTACGCGGGGCTGGGCCTCGGCCTGGTCCTCATCGTCGCGGTGCTCGGCCTGGCCTACGTGTACGCCGACCGGTTCGAGGTGGACGCCCGCCAGGCGATGTACCGGGATCCGATCGTGCACGCCGAGCGTTCCGAGTACCAGGAGATCGTGGTCACGCGGTCCCTGGACGGCGAGGACGTGCGGATGTTCCTCAACGGGAGCCTCCAGTTCTCGACCCTGGACGAGTACCGCTACCACGAGTCGCTCATCCACCCGGCGATGGACGGCCCGCACGGGGACGTGCTGGTGCTGGGCGGCGGTGACGGCCTGGCCCTGCGGGAGATCCTGGCCTACGACGACGTGTCCTCGGTGACGCTGGTGGACCTGGATCCGGCGGTGGTCGAGCTGGCGTCCACGGACCCGGTGATCACCGGCCTGAACGAGGACTCGTTCGAGGATCCGAGGGTGGAGGTGGTCAACACCGACGCCTTCCAGTGGCTGCGGGAGAACGGCGAGAAGTTCAACGTGGTCGTCGCGGACCTGCCGGACGGCGACGACGTGGCCACCTCGAAGCTGTACTCGGTGGAGTTCTACTCGCTCCTGCGGCACGCGCTGGGCGACGGGGGCCGCCTGGTGGTGCAGGCGGGTTCGCCGTTCTTCGCACCCGACGCCTTCTGGAGCGTGGACCGCTCGCTGGAGGAGGTGGGGTTCGAGACCACCCCGTACAACGTGGACGTGCCGAGCTTCGGGAACTGGGGCTTCTACCTGGCGGCTGTCGGGGACGCCCCCGAGCTGCGCGTCCCGGGCGACGCGCCGCCGCTGCGGTTCCTGGACGGACCCCTGCTGACCGCGGCGCAGGTGTTCCCGATGGACCGGCGGGAGAGCGACGCCGAGGAGTCGACCCTGATGCACCCGCGGGTGATGGCCTACCACCAGGGCTCCTGGCGCGGCTACTGACGCTCGGCCGGTGCCCGCTCGGGCCCGGGTCCCGGCGCGGCCCCGGGAGTGCCCTCCCGGGGAGTGAACACCGCGCGGCCTGGAACTGTGGGCCAGTGGGCGGCCACGCGGTGGGTCTGGAGCGGGGGCGGCGGTCGTGCCGAGCGTTCCCACGCAGCGTCGCGACCTGGTCCATCCTGACCCGGAACCGCGGTGCGGCGCGAACGCCACGCCGCCTCCGCCGCGGCGCCGACCAAGCCCTTACCCAGACTTACCGCCGCTTGTCCGACAGATGGGGTGACGGCCCGGTCCGGGACCGGTGTCCGGGTCCTGCCCCCGCGGGCCCGGACCGGCCCGAAGCGCAGGCCCCGGACGACGCCTCCCGGCCGACGGGGGGTTCCCGGGGCCGTGTGCCCGACCTCCTGCCCGGCTCGCGTCCGCCTCCCGCCGCCTCCGCGCTGGTGCGGAACCGCAGGGCCCGACGTCGCACAGCGTCCTGCCGGAGAGCGCCCGGACGGGCGCCCACCGGCCCGGCAGCCTGCGGAGGAACACCTCTCCTAGCTGTCGAAGCCCATGCCCATGGCGTCGAGGCCCCGCAGCCACAGGTTGCGGCGTCCGCCGTCGCGGTCCGCCGCTGCCGTGGCCCGCAGGGTCAGCTCGATGCCGAGGGAGCGGACGGGCTCGGGCGGGAAGGGCAGCGGCTTCTCCTTCACCATCCGCAGCCGCGTGCGCTCGGTGTCCAGCCCGTCGAGCCGGTCCAGCATCACCTGCGCGCCGAACCGTGTCGCGCCCACGCCGAGCCCCGTGTACCCGGCGGCGTAGGCCAGCCGCCCGCCGTACCCGGAGCCGAAGAAGGCCGCGAACCTGCTGCACGTGTCGATGACCCCGCCCCAGCTGTGGCTGAACCGCACGCCCTCCAGCTGGGGGAAGGTCGCGTGGAAGTGCTCGGCGAGCTTGCGGAAGGTCTCGGGGCGCTGGTCGAACTCCGGGCGCACCTTGCCGCCGTAGTGGTGGACGATGTCGTACCCGCCCCACAGGATGCGGTTGTCGGCGGTGAGCCGGTAGTAGTGGAAGAGGTTCGCGGAGTCCGAGACCCCCTGGCGTCCCTTCCAGCCCACCGATGCCATCTGCGCGTCGGTGAGCGGCTCCGTCGTCAGCGCGTAGTCGTAGACGGGGGCGAGGTAGTGCTTGAGCCGGCGCAGCGGGCCGGGGAAGGCGCCGGTCCCCCACGCGACCCTCGGCGCGTGCAGGGAGCCCCCCGCGGTCTCCAGGCGCAGTCCGACCGGAACGGACCTGATCGCGCGCACCGGGGTGTTCTCGAAGATCCGCACGCCCAGGCGCTCACAGGCGGCGCGGAGCCCCCACGCCAGTTTGGCCGGGTGGAGCATGGCGACCCCGCGCGGTTCGTACAGCGCGCCCGTGTAGGTGGGGGAGTCGATCTCCCGGCGGGTCCGCTCGGCGTCCCACACGCGGGCCGGGTGTCCGAGCGCGGTCATGGTCCTCGCGGCCTCGGCGAACCCCTCGGCCTGCCAGGGCTCGGTGGCGACCAGGACCTCTCCGGTGCGCTCGAACTCGCAGTCGATCCCGTAGCGGGCGACCGCCTCCTCGATGGCGTCGAGGTTGGCGACGCCCTGGCGTTCGAGCTCGTCGATCTCCTCGGGCCAGCGCTCGGCGCCGTTGTCGTGGCCGTGGGTGAGGCTTGCCGCGCAGAACCCGCCGTTGCGCCCTGAGGCCGCCCACCCGGCTGTGCGGGCCTCCACGAGGACCACGTGCCGGTCGGGGTCGCGTTCCTTGGCGAGGAGGGCTGTCCACAGCCCGCTGAACCCGGCGCCGACCACGACCAGGTCGGCGAACACGTCGCCCGCCAGCGCGGGTGCGGGGGCGGGGACGTCGTGGCCGGGGATGTCGGGGTCGAGCCAGAAGACCCGGGGGAGGGTCCCGGCCAGGGCCGTCGCCGCGCGCTCGGCTGCCGTGTCGGACATGGGTGTGGCTCCGTTCGTCTGTGGCGGTGTCCGCCGCGGTCCGGCGGACACGGGCGCCCCTGCCCGGCGCTCCCGGTCGGGGCGGGAACGCGGTCCGGCTGGGACGGATGGTGCCGGAACGCGTTCCCCGCCGCACGCGCGACACACCCCGGGCGGGGCGGGACGCGGTCCGGCCGCGGGCCGCCCGCGGTCGGCGGCCCCTCCGGCTCCCTACCCCCCGCCCCGGCGGCGGGCCAGCGCGATGTTGACCACGGCCATGATCAGCCCGACCGCGAAGAGCAGGGTTCCCATCACGTTGACCTGCGGGGGGATGCCCACGCGGGTGGCGCCCCAGATCCACAGCGGGAAGGTGGTGACGTCGCCGCTGACGAAGGTGGTGATGATGTAGTCGTCGATGGACAGGGCGAACGCCAGCAGCCCGCCCGCCATGATCGCGGGGAACAGCATGGGGAGGGTGACCAGCCGGAAGGTCTGCCACGGCCCGGCGCCGAGGTCGCGCGCCGCCTCCTCCAGCCTCGGGTCGAGGGTGATGACGCGGGCCCGCACCGTGATGGCGACGAACGACACGCAGAACATGACGTGCGCGACGACGGTCGTCCAGTAGCCGGTGGTCACGTTCATCATGAGGAACGTGGACAGCAGGGCGGCGCCGAGCACCACCTCGGGTGCGCTGATCGCCGCGAACATCACCAGGTTGGTGAGCTGCTTGCCCCGGAAGGAGAACCGCCCCAGGGCCAGGCCCAGCAGGGTGCCGAGCCCGCCCGCGACGACCATCGTCAGCAGGGCGATGGTCAGCGAGTTGGCCATCGCGTCGTTGAGGTCGGGGTAGGCGAACGCGTTCCGGTACCAGTGCAGGGTGAACCCCTGCCAGGTGGTGTTGTGCCGTCCGGCCGGGTCGTTGAAGCTGAACGCGACCATGAACGCGATCGGTGCGAACAGCCAGGCCAGTACGGCCCAGGTGTAGTAGCGGCCCCAGTCGGTGCGGCCCCGCCTCCGGGCCCTCCTGGGCGGGGGTGCGGCGGGCGGGCCGGCTGCGGTGCGGACGTCCGTGGTCACGCGTGCACCTCCATGACGCGTTCGGTGCCCAGTGCCCTGGCGTACGTGAAGATGCCGACGAGCAGCAGGCCCATGAGGACGAAGGTGATCGAGGCGGCGATCGGGTAGTTGTTGTTGACCAGGTACTGCGTCCGGATGACGTTGCCGATCATCGTGTTGTGCGTGCCGCCGAGCACCGACGCGTTGACGTAGTCGGCGCTGGTCGGGATGAAGGTCATCAGCACTCCCGCGAACACGCCGGGCAGGGACACCGGCAGGATCACCCGCGTGAACGCGTGCACCCGGTTGGCGTAGAGGTCGTGCGCGGCCTCGACCAGGTGGGGGTCCATGCGCTCCAGGACCGCGTAGATCGGCAGGACCATGAACGGCAGGAAGTTGTAGGCGAGGCCGAGGACGACCGCGGGGGCGGAGTTGAGCACGGCGAACCCCTCGGGGAGCAGCCCGATGTCCTTGAGCGGTCCGAGCACCACGCCGTTGTCGGACAGGAAGGCGCGCCAGGAGATGGTGCGCAGCACGAACGAGACGAAGAAGGGCAGGAGGATCAGCAGCAGGTAGGTGGACTTGTACGCGCCGCCGCGGAACGCGATCCAGTACGCCATCGGGTAGCCGACGGCGATGCACACGAGGGTGGCGCAGGCGCCGTAGGACAGGGAGCGCAGGATCTGCTCCCAGTAGTCCCCGATCGCGGTGGCGTAGTTGCCCACCGCGAAGGTCTGCTGGAAGCCGGTGATCACGTTCCCGGTGGTCAGCGACAGGGAGAGCATCCCGCCGATGGGCACCACGAAGAACAGCGCCAGCCAGGTCCAGGCGGGGAGCACCAGGACGTAGGGCGTGAGCTTTCGGTTTCTCATGGCGCGCCGCTCAGCTCTGGGTGACGGCCTGGAAGAGGCCGGAGAACTCGTCCTGCTGGTCGGTGTCCAGCACGACGAAGTTGTGGAGGTTCTGGTAGTCGCCCTCGGTGGGGAAGACCAGGCCGCTCTCGGACATCGCGCGGAGGGCGTCGGCGCGGTCGCCGTCGGAGTCCCCGTCGGCCCACTCGGCCAGCACCTCCTGGGCGTAGGGCACCGGCGAGATGTAGGAGATGTACTCGGTGAGGCCCGCGGCGATCTCCGGCTCGTAGAGGAAGTTCATCAGTTCGACCGCGTCCACCGGCGCCCGCGTGGTGAACGGGAGCATGAGGTTGTCGGTCCAGAGGGTGGCGCCCTCGTCGGGGATGACGAACTCCAGGTTCGTGCCCTCCTCGGAGTTCTGCTGGTAGATGTCGCCGGACCAGGCCATGGTGATCCACAGGTCGCCGTTGGTGAGCGGCTGGATGAAGTCCTGGTCGTAGTAGGCGCGCACCACTCCCGAGTCGCGCTGTTCGCGGAGCTTCTCCGCGGCGGCCTCCCAGTCCTCGCGCGTGGACTCGCCGGGCGCGACCCCGTTGGCGAGGAGGCCGAAGTTGGCGATCTCCTGCGGGTCGGCGAACATGCCGACCTTGCCCTCGAACGCGGGGTCCCACAGGTCCTGGACGCTGGTGATCTCCCGGTCGACGTACTCGGGGTTGTAGGCGATGCCGGTGATGCCGGAGGCGTAGGGGACCGTGTACCTGTTGCCCGGGTCGTAGGTGCTGTTCTTGTAGACCTCCCCCGCGTACTCCGCGAAGTTGGGCAGCCTGGTGTGGTCGAGCGGCACCAGGTAGCCGAGTTCGATGAGCCTGGCGAGTTCGAAGCCGTTGGGCAGGACCATGAGGTCGTAGCCGATGTCGTCCCCCGCGGCGAGCTTGGGCTGGATCTGCCCGAAGAACGAGGCGGCCTCCTGGACGTCCTCCTTGTAGTCCACGGCGATGCCGGTGGCCTCGGTGAACTGCGTGATCTGGGTGCGCTCGGCGTCCATGTAGAGGGGCCAGTTGGCCCACCGGAGGTCGCCGGTGCGCTCCTTGTCCGCCCAGAAGTCCTCGTCCTCGGCGGGGTCGCGCTGCTGGCCGCCGACCCCGCAGGCGGACAGGGCGAGCACGGCCGCCGCGGCGCCGCCCGCCTGGAGGGTGCGACGGCGGGTGGGCCCGGGGAGTGCCAGGGGACTGCGGCGGGCCCGGGTGAGTCCGCGCAGGAGGGCGGGGTTCAGGCGGGGGCGCGGTCGGTTGTTCATGTCGTCGTTCCCTACTTCGGTTCTTCCGGGGGTGTCCGCCGGGGGGTGTGGCGGTGCGGGGACGGTGGGGCGCGGACCCGCGGCGGTGCGGGTCCGGGTTCCGCGGTACGCGGGCGGGCGCCGGGGCGGTGGGGGTGCCGTGGCGACCCGCGGCGGTCGGGGGCGGAACTGCGGGAGCGACCGGGCGGCCGGTACCGGGGGCGGCGTTCGGGGGCGGGCGGGCCCCTCCGCGGGAGGAGCCCGGCGGTCAGGTGGGGAGCGCGTAGGAGTGCTGCGGGTGCCAGGACAGCCAGACCTTCTGGCCGCGCACGGCGACGGGCGCCGAGCCGGAGGCGTTCTGCTGGTAGACGGTGATCGCCTCCCCTCCCCCGACGTCCACCTGGTAGTGGGTGGCCGCGCCCGTGTACACGGTCTCGGTGACGGTGCCGGGGACACGGCTGACGTCGCCTCCGGGCCGTTCGGTGCCGATGCGGACCTTCTCGGGTCGCACGGTCAGGTGGAGGTGGGATCCGGTGGTGACCGTTCCGGGCAGCTCGGCGACCAGGGCGGTGGCTCCGTCTCCGACCTCCACCGTCCACACGTCGGCGCCGGCTCCGCGGACCACTCCGCGGAGGAGGTTGCTGGTGCCGATGAAGTCGGCGACGAACCGGCTGGCCGGACGCTCGTAGATCTCGGAGGGGGTGCCGAGCTGTTCGACGGCGCCGTCGTTCATCACGGCGATCCGGTCGGACATGGTGAGCGCCTCGCCCTGGTCGTGGGTGACGTAGACGAAGGTGATGCCGACCTCGCGCTGGATGCGTTTGAGCTCGACCTGCATGGACTGGCGGAGCTTGAGGTCGAGGGCGCCGAGGGGTTCGTCGAGGAGCAGGGCTCCGGGCTGGTTGACCAGCGCGCGGGCGAGGGCGACCCGCTGCTGTTGTCCGCCGGAGAGCTGGGAGGGGCGGTGCCGCGCCCGGTGGCCGAGTTCGACCAGGTCGAGCATCTCCGCCACCCGGCGGGCGGTCTCCGGCTTGGGGACCCCCTTGCGCCTGAGCCCGAACGCGACGTTGTCCGCGACGCTCATGTGCGGGAAGAGCGCGTAGCTCTGGAAGACCATGTTGACGTCGCGGTGGTTGGCGGGCACACCGGTGACGTCGCGGCCGTCGAGGCGGACGACCCCGCGGGTGGGGTCCTCGAAGCCCGCGATCATGCGCATGGTCGTGGTCTTGCCGCAGCCGGACGGGCCGAGCAGTGAGAAGAACTCCCCGCGTGCGATGGCCAGGTCGACGCCGTTGACCGCGTTGACCGACTCCGCACCGGACCGGAAGGACTTGACCACGCCCTCCAGAGCGATCGCGGGCTCCTGGGCAGGGGCGGTGTCCGCTGGGTGTGCCTCGGGGTGCGTGGTGTTGGTGGGGGCCATGTGGGGGTTCCTGTCAGTCGCTCGTCTCTCGGTGCGCTCGCGTGCGCACCTCGGGGTGGGGAGGGCCGGGCGGCGGTCCCGCGGCCGTCGCCGCTGCCCGGGTCGTTCACCTGCGGCGGTGGGCCCGTGCCGGGGCCGCGCCGGGCGGCCCCGGCCGCGCGTCACTCGCCGATGTAGCTCATGACGTGCTTGACCCGGGTGTACTCCTCGAAGGAGTACGAGGACAGGTCCTTGCCGTAGCCGGAGTGCTTGAACCCGCCGTGCGGCATCTCCGCCGTGATGGGGATGTGCGTGTTGATCCACACGCAGCCGAAGTCCAGTCGGCGCGAGACCCGCAGCGCGCGGGCGTGGTCCCTGGTCCAGACGCTGGAGGCCAGGCCGTACTCGACGGAGTTGGCCCAGGCGACGGCGGTGTCCTCGTCGGTGAAGCGCTGCACGGTGATGACCGGGCCGAAGATCTCGTCGGTGACCAGCTCGTCCCCCTGTCGGAGCCCGGACACCACGGTCGGGGCGTAGAAGTAGCCCTCGCCGCCGACCCGGGATCCTCCCGCGAGGACCTCGGCGTGGTCGGGCGCGCGGTCCAGGAACCCGCTGACGCGCTCCAGCTGGCCCGCGTTGTTGACGGGGCCGTAGGCGGCGTCCGGGTTGCTCGGCGGCCCGGTGACGGTGCCGCGCGCCTGCTCGGCGAGGGCGGCGGCGAGGTCGTCGTGGACGCCCGGGGCGGCGAGCACCCGTGTCGCGGCGGTGCAGTCCTGTCCGGCGTTGAAGTACCCGGCCTCGGCGATGCCCGCGGCGGCGCGTTCGACGTCGGCGTCGTCGAAGACGATCACCGGGGCCTTGCCGCCCAGTTCGAGGTGGAGGCGCTTGAGGTCCCTGGAGCCGGCCTGGGCGACCTCGTACCCGGCCCGGGTGGAGCCGGTGAGGGAGATGAGCCGGGGGGTCGGGTGGTCCACGAGGGCGCGGCCGGTGTCGCGGTCGCCCGCGACGACGTTGAACACCCCGGCGGGGAGGAACTCCGCGGCGATCTCCGCCAGCAGGAGGGTGGACACCGGGGTGGTGTCGGAGGGCTTGAGGACGATGGTGTTGCCCGCCGCCAGGGCCGGCCCGATCTTCCACGACGCCATGGCCATGGGGTAGTTCCACGGGGTGATCTGGCCGACCGGGCCCAGGGGCTCGCGCCGGATCCAGGAGGTGTGGTCGGCGAGGTACTCCCCGGCGGCGCGCCCCTCCAGGTTGCGGGTGGCGCCCGCGAAGAAGCGCAGGGCGTCGAGGACCTGGCCGATCTCCTCGGTGCGGGTGAGCCCGACGGGTTTGCCGCAGTTGCGGACCTCGGCGGCGACCAGGTCGTCGGCGCGCTCCTCGACCCGGTCCGCGAACTTGTTGAGCGCGATCTGGCGGTCGGCCGGCGTCCAGTCGCGCCACCCGTCGTCGAAGGCGTTCCGGGCGGCTCGGAAAGCGTTGTCGACGTCTTCGGCGGTGGACACCGGCGCGGTCGCGAAGACCTTCCCGGTGGCCGGGTCGACGAGGTCGCTGCGGATTCCGTCGGCCGTGTCCACGTACTCGCCGTTGACGAAGTTGCGCAGGTGGTCCAGTCCGGTCACTCGGGCTCCCCGGGGTCGGGCGCGTGTCGGTGCGCGCGCGGCTGTGAACCGTCACACTGCCACCCGACATCGGGGATATCAAGGGATCTCAAGGGATTCCGTTGTAAAGATTGGATTTCCCGACGGATACTTGACATAAGCCGCTCCAGTGCCACTATTTCTATTGAGGGGGTCCGGCAGAGACCCACGGGTCGACCCACGCGGTCCCCGCACCACACAGCGATCTTGGGAGCACCAAGTGGCAGCGCACCTGAGCCCGGAGCAACTCCAGCGGGCCGCCAAGGACCACCTGTGGATGCACTTCACGGAGATGGCCGCCTACGACGACGCGGACGTCCCCGTCATCACCAGGGGTGAGGGGGTCCACGTCTACGACACCGCCGGGAAGAGGTACCTCGACGGCCTGGCGGGGCTCTTCGTCTCCCAGGTGGGGCACGGCCGCACCGAGATCGCCGACGCCATCGCCGAGCAGGCCCGGGAACTGGCCTACTTCCCCATCTGGACCTACGCCCACCCCCGGGCGATCGAGCTGGCCGACCGGCTCGCGGGCCTGGCGCCCGGCGACCTCGACCGGGTGTTCTTCACCACCAGCGGATCCGAGGCCGTGGAATCCGCGTGGAAGCTGGCACGCCAGTACTTCAAGGCGATCGGCGAACCCACGCGCCACAAGGTGATCAGCAGGAGGATCGCCTACCACGGGTCCAGCCTCGGAGCGCTGTCGGTCACCGGCCTCCAGGCGATCAAGACTCCGTTCGAGCCGCTGGTGCCGAGCACCGTCCAGGTGCCGAACACGAACCTGTACCGGGCCCCCGTCCACGGGGACGACCCGGAGGCGTTCGGCCGCTGGGCCGCCGACCAGATCGAGGAGGCGATCCTCCAGAACGGGCCCGAGACGGTCGCCGCCGTGTTCGTCGAGCCGGTGCAGAACTCCGGCGGCTGCTTCCCGCCGCCTCCCGGCTACCTCCGGCGCGTCCGCGAGATCTGCGACCGGCACGGCGTCCTCATGGTCTCCGACGAGGTCATCTGCGCCTTCGGCAGGCTGGGCGAGTACTTCGGGGCGACCAAGTACGGCTACCTGCCCGACATGATCACCTTCGCCAAGGGCGCCACCAGCGGCTACGTCCCGCTCGGCGGTCTCATCGCCCGCGAGCGGCTGATGGAGCCGTTCAAGGAGGAGGGTGCGTCCTTCCTGCACGGCGTGACCTTCGCGGGGCACCCCGTGGCCGCGGCCGCCGCGCTCGCCAACCTCGACCTGTTCGAGAGCGAGGGCATCCTCGACAACGTGCGGGAGAACGCGCCGGTGTTCCGCGCCACACTGGAGCGGCTTCTCGACCTGCCGATCGTCGGCGACGTCCGGGGGGACGGGTTCTTCTACGGGATCGAACTCGTCAAGGACAAGGCGACCAAGGAGACCTTCACCGGCGACGAGGCGCAGCGGCTCCTCAAGGGCTTCCTGTCGGGGGCGCTGTTCGACGCGGGCCTGATCTGTCGAGCCGACGACCGAGGCGAACCCGTCGTGCAGTTGTCGCCCCCGCTGACCTGCGGACCGGCGGAGTTCGACGAGATCGAGCGGATCCTGCGCAAGGTCCTCACGGACGCCTGGAACCAGCTCTAGGGCTCACCGGCGCGGCCCCGTCCGGCCGGCCCCGCGCTCCGGGGCCGGCCGGACGGGACGGCCCAGGTCAGCCCCTCTCCTGGGCGGCGAGCGCGGTGACGGCTCCCAGTTCCCAGCAGGCCTCGCGGGCGGCGGCCTCGGGGCGGCCGGTGACCGTGACCGGCGGGCGGTGGCGCTCCCATCCGATGCCCTTCGCGATCGACTCCACGGCGCGGACGGCTCCCGCCGTGTCGTTGTCCCCGTGCACGTAGAGGGAGTACGGCAGCCCCTCGGTCTCCCCCTGGGCGGGGTAGAAGACCGTGTCGAAGAAGACCTTGAGCGCGCCGGACATGTAGCCGATGTTGGCGGGGGTCCCCAGGACCAGCGCGTCGGCCGCGAGCAGGTCGCTGACGGTCGCGGACAGTGCCGCCTTCGACCGAACCTCCACCCCTTCGATATCGTCGTCGCGGGCACCGTCGAGCACGGCTCCCAACATCTCCCGGGTGGCGGGTGAGACCGTGTGGTGAACGATGAGCAATCGTGCCATGCCCCCACAGTAGACAGTCGGACGCGACTCGAACCGTCTGCCTCCAGCCGACGTCTCAAACAGCACGGGCAAGACGGCCCGGCCGCCTCCCGACCCGCCCGCAGCAGAAAGCCAGGACCACCATGAGTCAGCCTCCTCCCCCGAACGGCCCGTTTCCGGGACCCCCGACCGGTGGCCAGCCGCCCATGGGCCCTCCGCCCGGCGGGCCCTACGGTCCCGGCGGCCCGTCCGACGGTTACCCGAGCGGCCCGTACGGCCCTCCCGGCGGTGACCCGTCCGGGCCCTACGGACCCCCCGGCGGCGACCTCTACGGTCCTCCCGGAGGCGACCCCTACGGTCACCCCGGCGGCGACCCGTACGGTCCTCCCGGAGGAGGCGCGTACGGTCCTCCCGGCGGCCCCGGAGGCCCCGGAGGCCCGGGCGGGCCCTACGGCCCCCCGCCCCCCTACGGCCCCGGCCCGCAGGGTCCGAAGAAGTCCTCTCCGTGGCTGTGGGTCGGCCTGGGCTGCGGCGGCCTGTTCGTCATCGGCGTCATCCTCGTGGTGCTCATCGCGTTCGTCTTCAACGACAGGGGCGAGCCGAGCGGCGGCTCCACGACGATCACGAGCGAGAGCCCCGACGAGGGGTCGGGCCAGTCCGGCGGATCCGGCGAGGCCATCGAGCACAACGGCATCACCTACACGATCACCGGAACCGAGACCACCGACGAGGTCGAGGGCTACACGCCCTCCGGCGAGTACCTCATCGTGCACCTCGACGTCGCGTACGCGGGCACCGACACGTTCTGGCGTGACGAGCAGCACGTGTACACGTCCTCCGGCCAGGCCATCGAGGAGGACTACGACGCCACCCGCGAACTCGGCGACTCCATGTGGAACGACCTGCCCACCGACGGCAGCCCTGTGAGCGTGAGCATCGTCTTCGACGTGCCGTCGGCAGGCGACATCACCCACATCGGGCTGAGCTCGGAGACGTACGGCGGGGACGAGGTCGAGGTGGAACTCAACCCCTGACGCGTGCCCGCCCCCGCGTGTGCCGCACGGGGGCGGGGCCCGACCGGGGCCGCCGGAAACCCTTCCGGCGGCCCTTCGTCGTGCCCGCCCCACCGATCCGGCAGCGGACATGTGGAGACACATGAAATTCCTCGTCGAAACGGCGGGAAACCTGTGACTTCCTCTGAATTGTTTTCACCCGAGAAAGGACATTGTCTCCCTGTTGGGCACGATCGCGAAATCAGGAAACACCGACTTATCACATGAGCGGGGATGTCGAACGTTGACCCCCCGTTCCCCTCTTCTCTAAGGTGCGACTCTCACGCGCACCGCCCGCCGCGCCGACCGCCCGACCAACCGCGCGAGCAGGGCGCATGCGGTCCCACCAGCCGAGGAGCGAGGGAACCATGCCGCACAACGTCCGTGCCGCGCTCGTCCAGACAGAATGGACGGGCGACACCGAATCCGTACTCGCGGCCCACGAGAAGTACGCGCGCGACGCGGCGGCGCAAGGCGCCCGCGTCATCGGTTTCCAGGAGGTGTTCAACGCACCCTACTTCTGCCAGGTGCAGGAGGCCGAGCACTACCGCTGGGCGGAATCCGTGCCCGACGGGCCCACCGTCACACGGTTCAGCGCCCTGGCCCGGGAACTGAACATGGTGATGGTGCTTCCGGTCTTCGAGATCGAGAAGCCCGGCTTCTACTACAACACCGCCGCCGTCGTCGACGCGGACGGCACCTATCTCGGCAAGTACCGCAAGCACCACATCCCGCAGGTCAAGGGCTTCTGGGAGAAGTACTACTTCCGCCCCGGCAACCTCGGATGGCCCGTGTTCGACACCGCCGTCGGCCGTGTCGGGGTCTACATCTGCTACGACCGCCACTTCCCGGAGGGGTGGCGGGCGCTCGGCCTGGCCGGGGCCCAACTGGTGTACAACCCGTCCGCGACCAGCCGCGGCCTGTCCGGCTACCTGTGGAAGCTCGAACAACCCGCCGCCGCGGTGGCCAACGAGTACTTCGTCGCCGCCATCAACCGCGTGGGCGTGGAGGAGTACGGCGACAACGACTTCTACGGCAGCAGCTACTTCGTGGACCCGCGCGGCCAGTTCGTGGGCGACGTCGCCTCCGACACCGCGTCCGAGCTGGTCGTCCGCGACCTCGACTTCGACCTGATCGACGAGGTCCGCCGGCAGTGGGCGTTCTACCGGGACCGCCGCCCGGACGCCTACGGTCCGCTGGTCGAGGGCTGAGGCGGGGAGGAGACCCATGGAACGCACCGTCATCAGCGGCGGCCTCGTCGTCACCGCCTCCGAGGAGGTGGAGGCCGACGTCCTCGTCGAGGGCGAGAGGGTCGCCGCCCTCGCCCTGCGCGGCGGCGACACCGCCCGCTCCTGGGCCGACAGCGGGGCCCGCACCATCGACGCCACCGGACACTACGTGGTCCCGGGCGGGGTCGACGGCCACACCCACATGGAGATGCCCTTCGGCGGCACCTACTCCGCCGACACCTTCGAGACCGGAACCCGCGCCGCCGCGTGGGGCGGCACGACCACGATCGTCGACTTCGCCATCCAGGGCCGGGGACAGTCGGTCCGCGCGGGGGTGGACGCGTGGATGGCCAAGGCCGACGGCAGGTGTGCGATCGACTACGCCTTCCACGCCATCCTGTCCGATGTCGACGAGTCCTCCCTGAAGGAGATGGACGTCCTGGTGGACGAGGGCGTCACCTCGTTCAAGCTGTTCATGGCCTATCCCGGCGTGTTCTACAGCGACGACGGCCAGATCCTCCGCGCCATGCAGCGCGGCGCCTCCAACGGCGCGCTGACCATGGTGCACGCCGAGAACGGCATCGCCATCGACGTGCTGGTCGAGCAGGCCCTCTCCGAGGGCAGGACCGACCCCCGCCACCACGGGGAGGTCCGCAAGGCCCTCCTGGAGTCGGAGGCCACGCACCGCGCCATCCAGCTCGCCCGCGTCGCCGGGGCGCCCCTGTACGTGGTGCACGTGTCCGCCCGCGAGGCGGTGGAGGAACTGGCGCGGGCCCGGGACATGGGCCTCAACGTGTTCGGGGAGACCTGTCCGCAGTACCTGTTCCTGTCCTCCGACAACCTGGCCGAGCCCGGCTTCGAGGGCGCCAAGTACGTGTGCTCCACGCCGCTGCGCCCCCGGGAGCACCAGGAGCACCTGTGGAGGGCCCTGCGCACGAACGACCTGTCCGTGGTCTCCACCGACCACTGCCCGTTCTGCTTCAGCGGCCAGAAGGACCTGGGCGTCGGCGACTTCTCCAAGATCCCCAACGGCATGCCCGGGGTGGAGCACCGGATGGACCTGTTGCACCAGGCGGTGGTCGAGGGCCGCATCGACCGGCGCCGGTGGATCGAGATCGCCTGCGCCACACCGGCACGCATGTTCGGCCTCTACCCGTCCAAGGGCACGATCTCGCCGGGCGCGGACGCCGACATCGTCGTCTACGACCCCGGGGCCGAACAGGTCCTCTCGGCCGGGACCCACCACATGAACGTCGACTACTCGGCGTACGAGGGCAGACGGGTCACGGGCAGGGCCCGCACGGTCCTGTCACGCGGCCGCGTCGTCGTGGACGGCGGCGCCTACCTGGGCGAGGCCGGGCACGGCCGGTACGTCCCCCGGTCCACCTGCCAGTACCTGATCTGACCGCCCCAGAGGAGACCACATGGACATTGGACTCGTCCTCCAGACCGACCCGCCCGCCGACCTGCTGGTCGAAAGGATGGTGCGCGCCGAGGCCCACGGCTTCACCCACGGGTGGACGTTCGACTCGGTGGTGCTCTGGCAGGAGCCGTTCGTCATCTACAGCCGCATCCTGGAACGCACGAAGAAGCTGGTGGTCGGTCCGATGGTGACCAACCCGAGTACGCGTTCCTGGGAGGTGACCGCCTCCCTGTTCGCCACCCTGAACGACATGTACGGGAACCGGACGGTGTGCGGGAGCGGCCGGGGCGACTCGGCGATGCGGGTGGCGGGGCGCCGGCCGGCGACGCTCGACCACCTCTCCCAGGCGATGCGGGTGATCAAGGACCTCGCCGAGGGCCGGGAGACGGTGGTGGACGGCACGCCCATGCGCCTGCAGTGGGTCCGCGACGGCTCCCTGCCGGTGTGGATGGGGGCCTACGGGCCGAAGGCGCTGAACCTGGTGGGACGCCAGGCCGACGGGTTCATCCTCCAGTTGGCC
The DNA here is from genome assembly GCF_036327455.1 of Nocardiopsis codii. Classification (NCBI taxonomy): domain Bacteria; kingdom Bacillati; phylum Actinomycetota; class Actinomycetes; order Streptosporangiales; family Nocardiopsidaceae; genus Nocardiopsis; species Nocardiopsis codii. Next base: position 89,654 of record NZ_JAUZMY010000002.1, read on the forward strand.
GACCCGTACCTGATCGAGTGGATGGTCGCCGCGGTACGGGCGGCGGCGGCCGAGGCCGGGCGCGACCCGAGCGCGGTGAAGGTGTGCGTGGCGGCGCCCGCCTACGTGACCGACGGCTCCCCCGAGGGCCTGGTGCACGCCCGCAAGCAGTGCCGCTGGTTCGGCGGGATGGTCGGCAACCACGTCGCCGACCTCGTGTCGCGGTACGGCGACTCCGGCGCGGTGCCGCAGGAGCTGACCGACTACGTCCGGACGCGCAGCGGCTACGACTACACCCACCACGGGCGTGTGGGGAACCCCGACACCGACTTCGTCCCGGACGCGATCGTGGACCGGTTCTGCCTGGTGGGTCCGGTGGAGGAGCACGTCGCGAAGCTGAAGCTCCTGCAGGACGCGGGGGTGGACCAGTTCGCGGTCTACGCGATGCACGACGACGTGGACGGGGTCATCGACACCTACGGTCGCGACGTCGTCCCCGCCCTGTCCTGATCCCCGGGAGCACCTGACCGGCGGTCCGGGCCCCGGAGCCGCTGCTCCGGGGCCCGGTCCGGACGGCGCCGCACGGAGGCGGGCGGTGCGACGGAACGCGGCCCTCCCGCGGCCGCCCGGTCAGCGGGGCCGCGCCCGCAGACCGCCGGGCACGTGCCCCTCTCCCGCGCCACCGGACCGCCGGGGGCTGGTCGGGGAGGCACGTGAAGGGGCGTCACCGCACCCCGGGTGACGTGCGAGGATATTCGATGGCCTAGGCAGAATCCGGACCTTCCGCGCATTCCGGCGGGCCCGCTCTCCGTGGGCTCAGCGCCGCGTCCACAACCTGCTCCTCGTCAGCACCACCGAAACCAGGTGTCCCGTGACCCACTCCCCACCGTCTCCGGAAACCGTCGTCGTCACCCATCCCGACGGCCGTGTGTCCCTGACCGAGGGTTCCTCCCTCCCCGAGAGCCCCTTCGTCAACAGCGACCTCCAACCGGTCCCGATCTCCCGACGCGACTGGGGCACCGGCAGCTTCACCGCCCTGTGGGTGAGCATGTCGGTCAGCATCCCGGCGTGGACCCTCGCCAGCGGCCTGATCGCGGCCGGCATGGACTGGCGGCAGGCGATGCTCGCCGTCGTCCTGGGCAACCTCGTCGTGCTGCTGCCGATGGTGCTGACCGGTCACGCGGGCGCCAAGTACGGCATCCCCTTCCCGGTGTTCGCCCGCGCCGCGTTCGGACTGCGCGGCGCCAACCTGCCGGCCCTGCTGCGCGGCGCGGTGGCGTGCGGCTGGTACGGCATCCAGACCTGGGTCGGCGGCCAGGGCGTGTACGTCCTCGTCGGCCGCCTGCTCGGCGACGGGTGGACCGGCGCCGCCGTGGTCGGCGGCAACCCGTGGACCCTGTGGCTGTCCTTCGGCCTGTTCTGGGTGGCCCAGCTCGGGATCATCCTGTGGGGCATGGAGGGTGTCCGCCGCGTCCAGGTGTGGGCGGCCCCGCTCATGATCGTCGGGGGCGTCGCCCTGCTGGTGTGGATGGCCCTGGAGGCGGGAGGCCTGGCGCCGATGCTCTCCCTGGACAGCGGCGAGTCCCTGGACTGGGGCCCGTCCTTCTGGGCGCTGTTCTTCCCGTCGCTGATGGGTGTCATCGGCTACTGGGCGACGCTCACCCTGAACATCAGCGACTTCACCCGGTTCTCCGCGTCGCAGCGCTCCCAGGTCGTGGGCCAGACGCTGGGCCTGCCCACCACGATGACCCTGTTCTCGCTGCTGGCCGTGATGGTCACGGCGGGCACCGCCTCGGTCTACGGCGAGCCGCTGTGGAACCCGATCGACATCGTCGCGCAGATGGGCAGCGGGCTCGGCCTGCTCTTCGCGGTCTTCATCGTGCTCCTCGCGACGATCTCCACCAACATCGCCGCGAACCTGGTCGGCCCGGCCTACGACCTGGCCAACCTGAAGCCGCGCCTGATCAGCTTCCGCACGGGGGCGGTCATCACGTGCTTCCTCAGCGTGCTGATCTTCCCGTGGCGGCTGCTGGAGAACGAGAACGTGTACATCTTCACGTGGCTCGGCACCGTGGGCGGCGTCCTCGGCACCGTCGCGGGCATCCTGCTCGCCGACTACTGGCTGCTGCGCCGCACCAGGATGAACCTGGCCGCGCTGTACGAGCGCGGCTCGGAGTACTGGTACACGAACGGGTGGAACTGGCGCGCGCTCGTGGCGTTCGGCGTCGGCACCCTGCTCGCCGTGGGCGGGTCGCACTCGCCCGAGGGTTCGGGCCCGTTCCCGACCGACGGCCTGATCCCGTTCCTCGCTCCGCTGGCCGACTACGGCTGGCTGGTCGGCCTGGTCAGCGCACTGCTGCTGCACTGGGCTCTGGGCGTGGCCTTCCCCGACCGCAACGGCCGTGCGGGTCGGGCCGCCGCGGAGTCCGGGGAGTCCGGGGAGTCCGGGGAGTCCGCGACGGTCTGAGCCGACCGCCTGTCCGACAGCGCCCGGGGGGCCGCGCCGACGTCCGGCGCGGCCCCCCGGCGTGTGCCCGGCGGCCGTGCCGCACAGCCCCCCACGCGTGATCGGGACGTGACCGTGCCGGGAGCGCGCGGGAGGCCGGCGTCACCCGGCGTTCGCGCGTCCGGCCAGTTCGGAGGCGCCCCACGGGGTGTCGGGCCTCCAGGGGGGGCGCGAACGCCCCGAAGACGGCGGCCGAACCGGGACAACCGGAACATGGTCCGACCCGTCCTCACTACCGTCACACTCCGAACACGGGGCGAAGACGACGAAAACGACAGATGGACTCCGGGCGGATCCGATCACCCCCTGTCGCAGGGGGCGCGTCCGCCACTCGGCCTCACGTACGTGACCAGTGCGCTGTTCCCCCAAGGTCGGGCACGGGTTCCCATCGCACACCACAGCGAACAGGGAGACGACCTTGCCTGATACCCCCCGCCCACACCCGGTCCCCGTCCCCGCGACCCGCACGGTCGCCGTCGTCCTCGCGGGCGGCAGCGGCCGGGGCTTCGGTCCGGCCGCCCCGGAGCAGCTGCTCGAGATCGCCGGGAAGTCGATCCCGGAGCACACGCTCGCGATCTTCGAGACGGCGCCCCGGGTGGAGAAGGTCGCCCGCACGTCCCCGGACGTGCTCCTGTCCGACGTGACCGGACACGTGGTCGACGTCCGCCGCGAGGACCCGCCGGGGATCGGCGCCTCGGGAGCCCGGGAAGCCGAGGCGGTCCGGTGAACCACCTCGCGCGCATCGGCGTGGACAGGACGGCACTGCTCGTCCTCGCCGTCATGGGACTGTCGTTCCTCCTCCAGGCGGTCGAGGTCGTCATGGCCCAGGTGTGGCTCTTCGGCGTGCTCGCCGTGGTGCTGTACGCCACGGAGTGGCTGGTCTCCCAGAGGGTGCCCGTGCTCACCAAGGTGCTGAGCCGTATCCGCATCGGACTGACGGTGCGGGTGCTGCTGCGGCAGATACTCCTGCTGGGCCTGTTCGCGTCCGTCGGCGCGACCGGCACCGCCGCCTACTGGTGGACGGTCGGCGGCATGGCCGTGTTCTTCGTCCTGACCCTGGCGTACGACCTCCTGAGGCTCCAGACGCTGCGGCGGGCACGGCTCCCCGTGGGAACCCGAAACCTGGACCTGTCGGGTCTTCGCCTGCCGACTGTGCCCGGGTTCCTGCGCCCCCTGTCGATGACCCGGGTGTTCCTGGCCGACGTGCCCCTGGTGTTCGGCGGTATCGGCTTCCTGCTGGGAGGCCCGTCCTGGCTCGCCGCGGGCGGCTCGTCGCTGACCGTGGCGGCCGCGCTGGCCGCCGTCGTGGCGACCGCCCCCGCGTTCCTGGCGCACCTGCGCATGCCCTCGGACGAGGAGGTCATCACGGCCGTCGGCGAACGGCTGAGCGAGTACCACCCGGACGTCGCCCTGTACTTCACCTTCGGGGTCGGCTCCCAGAACGGCGTCTACCAGGCGAACATGTGGCTGGAGGCACTGGAGCGCATCGACCGGCGGACCGTGGTCGTCTTCCGCGAACACGCCAACCTGCCGCACCTGGCGCCCACCTCCCTCCCGGTGGTGTGTGTGCCGCGCGCCGACGATCTGGCCGCCCTGGACCTGTCCACGGTCCGGGTGGCGCTCTACCCCGGCAACGCGGGCAAGAACATCCACCTCGTGCAGCGGGCGGAGATCAAGCACGTGTTCGTCGGCCACGGCGACAGCGACAAGCTGCCCAGCAGCAACCGCGTGAGCCGGATCTTCGACGAGATCTGGGTCGCCGGCCGCGGCGGCCGGGAGCGCTACCAGCGGGTGCGGCACGCGATCGACGACCGGGACGTGGTCGAGGTCGGGCGACCGCAGCTGGTCGAGGTGACCGGGCCGCGCCCCCCGCGGGAGCGAGCGGTGCCCACCGTCCTCTACGCGCCGACCTGGGAGGGCGTGGACGACAACAACTACCTCACCTCGGCCGACACGGTGGGGTCGGAGCTCGTGGAGCGGCTGTTGGCGGGGCCCGGTCCGGTCCGGGTGGTCTACAAACCCCACCCCCTGCTGGGCAAACGGTCGTCGGGGGCCGCGGCCGCGCACCGCCGGATCATGGACATGGTGGAGCGCGCCAACGACCGGCTGGAGCCGGTGGCCGCGGACGACCTCCGCGAGCTGGACGGGCTGCGGCGTCGGATCGAGGAGTTCCAGGAGGGGGCCGCGTCGAGGTCCCTGACCGAGGCGGAGATCGCCGACCACCGGGCCGTGGTCGCGCGATGGCACGAGCTGTACTGGACGTCGGCCGGACCGCTGCGGCACCACGTGGTGACCGGGACGCTGCCGTCGCTGTTCTCGTGCTTCAACCAGGCCGACGTGATGGTGAGCGACATCTCCAGCGTCGTCGCGGACTTCGTCGCCAGCGGCAAGCCGTACGCGGTCGCCGACCTGTGGGACCTGGGCGACGACGAGTTCCGGCGGCAGTACCCGTCCGCCGGTGCGGGGTACGTGCTGAGGCCGGGGCTGGTGGGATTGGACACCCTCCTGGCCGCGGGGCGCGCTCCTGCGGACGACGCCCTGGCCGAGCGCCGGGTGGTGCTCCGCGAGTACCTTCTGGGGCCGGACGAACCGGACGCGCAGTCCAGGTTCGGTGCCGCTGTGGACGACCTGTACGCACGGGCCGTACGGGACTTCCCCCTGGGCACGGTCGCCGCGCCGATCCCGGCGGACCCGTTCACCCCTGTTCCTGAGCGGATGGTGCATATCACACAGGAGGAGGGGGCCTCGGCGGGTTAGGTAGTGTTCACCTGTGTGTTGACCACTTCGTGAACGAAACCGGCCGTTCGGGCGAACCGTTCCGGAGGGGAGCGGCGTTAGCCCAGGAGTCGGCCCAGGAGGCCCGCTCCGCGTATCCGGCGCGGGTCCCGCGCTCCGTTCACGCCGTGGTCACCGGCCGTCCTCCCCGTCGTGGCGGGGGGCGGGCGATGTCACACGAACAGGGGCCGCAGGACACTCGAACCAGACCGAAGCGACCAGAACGAACTACAACTCTCGTCCGATCCCGGGTAAACCCCGGGGCGGGCACGGCCGTCAACGTGACGCCGAAGCATCCACCTTCATCCAGACAACGCACACATGTCATGAAGTGACGCGCATCCCCCGCGCGGGCCCTGCCCCCTCCCGCGTTTCCCACCCCTCCACACGCCGGCCCCCACCGGGACCGCGTGTCCGGGCCGTCGTTCGACATCTCGCGTTTCGACGGGAGACACCACCTTGCCTCACACCTCCGCGCGCCCGACGTCCGCGTCGGCGCACCGCACCGTAGCCGTCGTCCTGGCGGGCGGCAGCGGCCAGCGCATCGGTCTGGCCACCCCGAAGCAGCTGCTCAAGATCGCCGGGAAGTCGATCCTGGAGCACACGCTCGCGATCTTCGAGCAGGCTCCGAGGGTCGACGAGGTCGTCGTGATGATGAACCCCGGGTTCGTCTCCGACGCGGAGGCGATCGTCCAGAGGGCGGGGCTGTCCAAGGTCACCCGAGTGCTGCCCGGCGGCACCTCCCGCAACGCCACCACCCAGCTGGCCCTCGACGCCCTCGCCCACCTGCCGGCCGACACGACCAACCTCCTCTTCCACGACGCCGTGCGCCCGATGCTGTCCCAGCGCGTCATCGACGACTGCGTCACCGCCCTGGAGTCCTTCCACGCGGTGGACGTGGCGATCCCGTCCTCGGACACGATCATCGAGGTGGACGACGACGTCATCACCGACGTCCCCGTCCGCTCCCGGCTGCGCCGCGGCCAGACCCCGCAGGGCTTCCGCCTCGCCACCATCCGCGACGCCTACGTCAAGGCGTGGGACGACCCCGGGTTCGAGGCGACCGACGACTGCTCCGTCGTCCTGCGCTACTCGCCCGACGTCCCGATCCACGTGGTCGCCGGCGAGGAGCAGAACATGAAGGTCACCCAGCCGGTGGACATCTTCATCGCCGACAAGCTGTTCCAGCTCGCCTCCTCCGCCACCCCCGAGTTCTCCGACGAGGACTACGCCAGACGGCTCACGGGGGCCACCGTCGTCGTGTTCGGCGGCAGCTACGGCATCGGCGCGGGCGTGGCCGACCTCGCGGAGAAGCACGGCGCGCGCGTGTTCCGCTACTCGCGGGGCGCGACCCGCACCAACGTCGCCAACCCCGACGACGTCGCCGCGGCCCTGGAACAGGCCCACTCCGCCACCGGCCGGGTCGACTTCGTGGTCAACACCGCGGGCGTGCTGCGGATCGGCCGCCTGGACAAGACCGACCCGGAGACCATCGAGGAGGCCCTGCGGGTCAACTACCTCGCCCCGGTCCACATCGCCCGCGCCGCCTTCCCGTACCTGGCGCAGACCGGAGGACAGCTCCTGCTGTACACCTCCAGCTCCTACACGCGCGGGCGGGGCGAGTACAGCCTCTACTCGTCCACCAAGGCGGCCACGGTCAACCTCACCCAGGCCCTGGCCGACGAGTGGTCCCAGGACGGGGTGCGCATCAACTGCATCAACCCCGAGCGCACGCAGACCCCGATGCGCACCAACGCCTTCGGGGACGAACCCGCCGGAAGCCTCCTCAGCGCGGAGAAGGTCGCCCGCACGTCCGTCGACGTGCTCCTGTCCGACCTGACCGGACACGTCGTCGACGTCCGCCGCGAGGACCCGCCCGGCGCCGTGAACAGCGCCTCCCGCAACGAGACGGAGGGCGCGAAGTGAGCAAGTTCAAGGACCTCGGCAGGGAGACCGTCATCGGGTCCGTCCTGCTCGGCCTGACCTATCTGGTCATGCTCGCGGGCGTGATCACCGGCCTGTGGTGGGTCTTCCTCCTCGGGGCGGCCGGCAGCTACGCCATGGACGCCCTCCTCCTGCACCGGCTGCCCGAGCTGGCCAAGCTCGTCCAGCAGATCCGTCTGGGCATCACCCCGCGGGCCCTGCTGCGCCAGCTGCTCGCCCTGGGCCTGCTCATCACCACGCCCACGGCCACCTCCACCGGCATCGGCATGGTCCTGCTGACCTGCCTGGTGCTGTTCGGGCTCCAGCTGGTGTGCGGTGTCACCGCCCGGCTGCTGCGCATCCGCCGCCGCCTGCCGATCGTCACCCGCAACATCGACCTGGGCCCCCTGCGCATCCCCGACAGCCCGCCCATGGTGCTCGTGCGCGAGCCCATGAGCCGCCTGCTGCCGCTGGACGCCTTCCTCGTCGCCGGCGCCGTCGCCTACGTGGCCGCGGGCGCCGTCTGGGCCGTCGTGGCCGGAGCGGTCGTGTCCGTGTCACTCACCGTGCTCGCCCTGGCGCTGTTCGGGTGGTACCTGGTGAAGGCCCGGACCATCCCCGAACCCGAGCGGGTCATGGAGTTCACCCAGTCCTGGCTCGACTCCTACCGTCCCGAGGTCGTCCTGTACTTCTCGGGTTCGGCGGACTCCGCCTACCAGGTCAACATGTGGCTGGAGGCGGTGGCGGCCCTGCCGCGCCGCTCGGTGGTCGTCCTGCGCGAGCGGGTCATCGCCGCGCAACTCGCGCCGACCCCGGTGCCGGTGCTGTGCGTGCCCACCTCCACCGACCTGATGGCACTGGACTTCGGCCCGGCGCGCGTGGCCCTCTACCCGGCCAACACCGGCAAGAACATCCACATGCTGCGCAACCCGATGCTCGGCCACGTGTTCGTCGGCCACGGCGACAGCGACAAGATCGCCAGCATCAACCCGTTCAGCAAGGTCTACGACGAGGTGTGGACCGCCGGACGGGCCGGGCGCGACCGCTACGACCGCGCCGGAGTGGGGGTGCGCGACGACGAGATCGTGGAGGTCGGCCGCCCCCAGCTCGACGCGATCCGCACCGACACCGCCCCCAACACCGTGCGCAGCGTCCTGTACGCCCCGACCTGGGAGGGGTGGACCGACGAGCCCGGCAACACGTCCCTGACCGACGCGGGCCCCCAGCTGATCCGGACCCTGCTGGCCGCCGAGCCGCGCGTGCGCGTCCTGTACAAGCCGCACCCCTTCACCGGGGTACGGTCCGCGGCCGCCCGGAACGCGCACCGCCGCATCGTCGCGATGATCGAGGAGGCCAACCGGTCGGTGGCCGGGAACGGCGACCAGCGCCCCACCGGGGAGCTCACCTCCCTCGAACGGCGGCTGGCCGCCTTCGACACCGACAACGGCGCCACCGACGAGGCCCACAACTCGCGCGAGGAGGGCACCGCCGACCCCGGCGCCGCGGCCGAGCTCCAGAAGCTGTCCGAGGAGTGGCACCGGGTGTACTGGGACGGCCGCGCCGACACCGAACACCTGGTCATCCAGGGTCCGCGACCGACCCTCTACTCGTGCTTCAACCAGGCCGACCTGCTCATCAGCGACATCTCCAGCGTCGTCGCCGACTTCATCGCCACCGAGAAGCCCTACGCCATCACCAACTGCGAGGGCATCACCGACGGGGAGTTCCAGGACAAGCACCCCACCTCCAGCGCCGCGTACATGCTCGCGCCGGACGGGGGCGGCCTGGACGCCGCGCTGGCCGCCGTGCACTCGGCCTCGGCCGACCCCCTGGCCGGGGACCGCACCGGGCTCAAGACCTACCTGCTCGGCCCCGGCGAGCCCGACTCCCAGTCGCGTTTCGCGAACGCCGTCGAGGAGCTGTACCGGCGCACGAGCGACCGGCACCCGGTCGGCTCCGGGGCCGCGGGAGCGGACGGCGCCGACTCGCCGTCGGCGTCCGAGGACGAGTCGCCCACCCGGCCGGCACCCGCCTCCGGCACCCCGTCCGCGACGGACACCGCTCCCGCGCGCGTGTGACGCACCGTCCACCGCGCTTCTGAAAGGAACCTGACAACCCATGGCCGGAGCAAAGCGCACGGTCCCCGAGGAACTCCAGCGCCTCATGCGCTACCTGCCCGAGTCGGACGACGACGAGCGGGCACGCTTCCTCACCGCCGCCGACGCCTTCGTCGGCGGCTCGGCCCCCGGCGACCTGAGCGGTTTCTCCCCGCTGACCAGGGTCAAGCTGTGGCTGGCCAAGGAGCACCGGCTGGGCGACCTGGAGACGGTCATCAGGTACGAGCGGGACAACCCGCAGGCCCACCTGGTGCGAGGGCGCCTGTCACCGTCGGTCGAGGTGCCCGGCATCGCGCCGGCCTCCCTGCCCAGGGAGGTCACGCGACTCAAGAACTCCGAGATGCCGCTGGTCACCAAGCTGACCGACATGACCTGGGTGGAGGGACGCCTGCGCGTGCGCGGGTACGCGTACGTGCGCAACGTGCCCGTCGAGTCGGCGCCGCGCGTACCCGCGATGGCCTGGCTCACCGACGCCGGTTCGCGCCGGCGTGTGGTGGTCCGCGTGACCCCCAGGCACGAGCCGCGCGCCACGGCCGACTCCAAGCAGGCGCTGCACTGCTACGACTGGGCCGGGTTCGAGCTGTTCGTCGACCCGGCCAAGCTGCGCGGGAGCCACGGCTGGAACCCCTCCACCTGGTCGCTGACGCTGGGTGTGTGGGCGTCCGGCAGACCCCACAGGGGCGGTGTGGTCCCGGGCGACATCGGTCCCGCGGGCCACCAGCACGCCCACCGCCTGGACGGGTCCACCCGCTGGGTGAGCGTGTTCCGCAAGAAGCGGCTGGAGTTCGAGATCCAGGCGGTCGAGGCCGAACTCGTCGCGCACTCCCTCGACGCCGACCTGCTCACCCTCGGGGTTCGCGGTCCGGCGGAACGGCCGGTCGAACGCCTCGTCCTCTCCCACGGTCCCGCCGGTGAGCCGGTGGAGCTGGAGTACGCGGCCGAGGCGGACGGGCCGAACGGCCGCCGCCGCGTCACCGTTCCCCTGTCCGACCTGTCCGTGGCCGACTCCGAGGCCACCCGCGAAGTCCGCGCCCACGCCGTGGTCGGCGGGAACCGGGTGCCGGTGGTCGTCGCCGAGGGCGTGCTCTCCCGGGCCCACCCCACCGCGGGCGGCCGGGAGATCGAGGTGGGCGTCACCGCCGTGGACACCCTCGTCCTGCACGACCGCGCCCGCCAGCCCGTGGTGGACGCGATGGAGTGGGTGGACGGCGGACTGGTCCTGTCCGGCTCCTACACGGGCCCGGACCGGGACCGCGTGATGGTGCTGCGGCACGGCGAGCGGTTCGAGGAGGTCTCCGTGCCGGTGGAGGTCGCCGACGGGCGCTTCCGCGCCGTGGTCGACCCCGAGCACCACGACTCCCACGGCGACAGCCTGCCCCTGCGCAAGGGCCGCTGGTACATGTCGTTCCGCTCCGTCCAGGACTGGGACGACTCCCACGACGTGCCGGTGAAGATCAGGCACGACCTGGTGCCGCGGCTCCCGCTCGTCCACGAGGGCGCCAGGCGCTCCTACTCCGTGGACCACCGGTTCCACGACCGCGTGTTCCTGGCCCCGGCGCACCCGCTGGACGACTCCGAGAAGGGGGCCTACCGGCAGCGGGTGCTGCGCGAGGCGTTCACCGCGGAGCAGAAGGCCCAGCCGCTGCGCGAGGCGGTGTTCTACAACAGCTTCGGAGGCAAGCAGTTCTCGGACTCGCCGCGCGCCGTGTACGAGGAGCTGGTGCGGCGGGGCGTGGAGGTCGAGCACCTGTGGTCGGTCGACGACCAGCAGGTGACCCTGCCTGCGGGCGTCGTCCCCGTGGAGTGGCACAGCCGCGAGTGGTACGAGGCGCTGGCACGCAGCCGGTACGTGGTCACGAACGTCGGCATCGGCGACTGGTTCGTGCGCCGCGAGGGGCAGACGGTCGTGCAGACCTGGCACGGCACCCCGCTCAAGAAGATCGGCGCGGACCTGCTCGGCACCCCGAAGGCGAACCGTGCGTACATCGCGAGCCTGCCGCACCGGTCGCGGCAGTGGGACTTCCTGGTCTCGCCGAACTCGTTCACCACGCCCATCATGCGAGGGGCGTTCCGCTGCGAGACGGAGATCCTGGAGGCGGGCTACCCGCGCAACGACGTGTTCCACGCCCCCGACCGCGAGGAGCGCGCCGAGCGGACCCGCAAGCTCCTGGGCATCCCCGACGGCAAGAAGGTCGTCCTCTACGCGCCGACCTGGCGCGACGACCAGCGGTACGGGGGGACCCGCTTCAAGCTCGACCTCCGGATCGACCTGGAGGCGGCCCAGCGGGAGCTGGCCGACGACCACGTGCTGCTGTTCCGCAAGCACCCGAAGGTCCTGGACAGCATCCCCGGCGCCGGCCAGGGGTTCGTCTGGGACGTGTCCAAGTACCCGGACATCGCCGACCTGTACCTGATCACGGACGTGCTGATCACCGACTACTCCTCGGTGTTCTTCGACTTCGCCCACTCGGGCAGGCCGATGCTGTTCTTCACCTACGACCTGGAGCACTACCGCGACACCCTGCGCGGCTTCTACTTCGACATGACCGCGCGGGCCCCGGGGCCGCTGATCAAGACCTCGGAGGAGCTGATCGGCGCGATCCGGGACATCGGGCCCGTCACCGAGGAGTACCGGGAGCAGTACGAGGAGTTCGTCCGCGACTTCTGCCACCCCTCGGACGGCCAGGCCACCCGCAGGGTCGTCGACCGCATGCTGGGCGGCGGCAGCGGCAGCTAGCCCCGTACCTCTTCACGGCTGTGGGCCCCTCCGTCGGAGGGGCCCACAGCCGTTCGAGGGGTCGGGCCCCGTTCCGGGGACTCGGGAGGACGGTGCCGCCCGGCACCCCGGCACCCCGGCACCCCGGCACCCCGGCACCCCGGCACCCCGGCACCCCGGCACCCCGGCACCCCGGCACCCCGGCACCCCGGCACCCCGGCACCCCGGCACCGAAAGTGTGACCCAGGGCACGCGTTCCCGCAGTTCAGGGCTACGCATTCACACTGATTCCATCTCGACTCGACAACGGGAACCGCCCAACTCGCGGTGCACCGACCGCTCCCGCCGATACTGGACCCGCAGGGCTTCCCTCCGGGCGCCGTCATCCCCGGGGCGTCGTCTCCGCCGCGGACGCACCGGCGCGCGGACCCGGTGGTCCCGAGCCCGGGCCTCCCACCGGCCCCCCGGAGCGGGGGCTTCGGCGGCTGCCCCTGACCCACCTCTGTCGAGTTCCGAGGCTGATCCGCACCCGTGTCCCTTCCCGCCCTCTTCCGCCGCTCGAGCACCACCGGCGCCACCGGCGCCAAGAGCCCTGGACGCCCCGTCGACCACGTCCGAGGAGGCGGACGCCGCGCCGACATCGAGGGGCTGCGTGCCGTCGCCGCCCTGCTGATCGCCGTCTACCACATCTGGTTCGGCACGGTCTCCGGCGGTGTCGACGTCTTCCTCCTGCTCACCGGGTTCCTGATCACAGGCTCACTGGTCCGGACGATGGAGCGCGACGGGCGGATCGGCTTCGGGGCGTTCTGGGCCAGGCTGGTCAAGCGGCTCTTCCCGGCGGGGGCGGTGGTGCTCGCCGCCGTGTTGATCGGCGCCCACCTGTTCCTGCCGCGTTCGCGGTGGACGGGCGTCATCGCGGAGGTGCAGGCGTCGGCGCTGTACGTCGGCAACTGGCACCTGGCGCTGGACTCGGTCGACTACATGGCGGAGAACGCGGCCGCCAGTCCTGTCCAGCACTTCTGGTCGCTGGCGGTGCAGGGGCAGTTCTACCTGTTGTGGCCGCTCCTGATCGCGGCGGCGGGCCTGCTCGCGGCGCGGTGGGGGCTCAGCGTCCGCGCCACCGCGCTGGTCGCGGTGGGGGCTGTGCTGGCCGTGTCGTTCGGGTACTCGCTGTGGATCACGGCGACCGAGCCCGTGTGGGCGTACTTCGACACAGGCGCACGGTTGTGGGAGCCCGCCCTGGGCGGTGTGCTCGCGCTGGTCGTCCACCGGGTACGGCTTCCCCGGTGGCTGCGGACCACCGCGGGGTGGCTCGGCCTGGCGGCCCTGGCGGCCTGCGGGGCGGTGATCGGCGACGCGCTCCCCTACCCCGGCGTCGCGTCCCTGTGGCCGACGTCCGCCGCGGTGCTGGTCGTGGTGGCGGGTGCGGGCGGCGACGGCGCCCCGCCGTGGGCGAACCGGCTGCTGGGACTGCGCCCGCTCACCTGGCTGGGCGGCCACGCCTACACGCTGTTCCTGTGGCACTGGCCCGTGCTGGTGTTCTACCTGGAGATCACCGGCCAGGTCCGCCCGTCGCTGCCCGGCGGCCTCCTCGTCCTGGGCCTGTCGTTCGCGGCGGCGCTGGCCACGAGCCGGGTGGTGGACGGTGGCGTGGGGCGGCTGACACGCGCGCGAAGCGCCCCGTCGTGGTCGCTGGCCGCCGGCGTGCTGTTCGTCGTCCCCGTGCTGGCCGCCGGGCTGGTGTGGAGCGAGTCCATCGAGCAGGGCCGCAGGATGCGCCTGGAGCTGAGCTCGGACCCGCTCTCCTACCCGGGGGCCGCCGTGCACCTGAGCCCGGAGCTCCGGGCCAACCTGCCCGCGCTGCCCGTGTACCCGGACACGACCACGGTCGTGCGGGACACCATCGACCAGACCTCCGAGTGCAACTCGCTGCTGCCGGACACGGAGATGCGCAGGTGCGTGTTCGGTGACTCCGGCGCGGACTACACGGTGGTGCTGACCGGGAGTTCGCACGCCCGGCACTGGTTCCAGTCGCTGCTCCCCATCGCCGAACAGCACGGGTGGCGGCTGGTGGTGATGACCAAGAACGCCTGCCAGTTCAGCGCGGAGCCGCAGACCTACCGGGGCGAGCCCTTCTCCGAGTGCACCGTCTGGAACGAGCAGGTCATGGACGAGATCGCGCAGCTGCGGCCCGACGCCGTGTTCGCGCTGGGATCGCTGACCCGGGCCGGAGGGGGCACGGCTGAGCACGTGCCGCCCGGTTTCGTGGAGCGGTGGCGGCAGCTGGACGACCTGGGCGTGGACGTGGTCGCGGTCCGCGACACCCCCCGTTTCGGGTTCGACGTGGCCGAGTGCGTCGACCGCCACGGCCCCGGTAGCTGCACCGAGGAGCAGTCCTACTCGATGTCGCTCTCCTCCCCCTTCGGTGAGCTGGAGGACGTCCCCGGCAACACCCGGTTCCTGGACATGACCGACTACCTGTGCGAGAACGGCAGGTGCCACGGCGTCATCGGCAACCAGTTGGTGTACTACGACACCAACCACTTCTCCTACGCGTTCTCGACGTCCCTCGCGGTGGTCCTGGAGCCCCACCTCCTCGACGCGCTCGGGGGCGCCCCCGCGGACGGGGGCACCCTCGCCGAGGCGGCCGGCCACCCGTTCACCCCTGTCGGCGCCACGGGGGAGGAGGGGGAACGACCGGCGGTCATGAACGATCCACACCGGCAGTGACCGAAGAGGATTCCTTGTCCCGGTCGCGACCCCGGGCGCCGGGCCGCTGCTCCTGAGCCCGACCCCCTACCATCCCCCGAGCCGTGCGCGCAGGCCCCTGCGGGCGTCTCCGATGCCGCGCACCGCCCGGGACGGCACGCTCAGCCCCAGCAGCGCTCGGCGCCGGGCGGGGCGCCGGGCGGACGGGTCCAGGAGCGGGGGGTGTGCGCCCAGCCCGCCCCTGGACGCACGGGCCACCAGCACGGTGAGCCGGTCCACCCAGTCGTTGTCCGAGGCCGGATGGAAGTAGTTTCGCTCCGACCACTCCGGGTGCGGGGCGCGGAAGCGGACGGATCGCACGTCGTCGAGCGTGCCGAGGACCCCGCTGGCCTCGAACACCGTGCTGGTCTGCTCCGCGCCCGCGCCGACGTCGGTGAGGATCGCGACCGGGACGCCCGACGCGATCGCCTCGAGCGCGGCGGTCGAGCTGACGGTGACGAGTCCCCGGGCGCGTTCCAACTGGTCCGCCATGGCGCCCGTGCGGAACACGAGCGTGTGGTCGCGGGCGCGCTCCTCCTCCACCAGAGCCCGCCACAGGGCCTCGTAGTGGTGGAGTTCCCGGTGTGTCCGCGCCTCGTTCTCGCGCCCCCGCAGCTTGACCACGACCTCCAGGTCGGGTCGGTCCTCGGAGAGTTCGGCCAGCGCCACCAGGACGCGCTCCCGGTCCTGCCGGGTCTCGGGCACCCCGGCCTGGGCGGCGAACACCACCCGGTGGGGTCTGGCGCGGCGCTGCCGGGGCCGGGACAGGAACGGCAGCGTGGCCAGTCCCACCTCGCCGGTCGCGCCGAGCTTCTCGCCCAGCGCGGTGAACTCGGCGACCTCCCTGTGGCTGTGCAGGACGAACAGGTCGACCTGGGAGCGGTGGAACCAGGCCTTCTCCGTGGCCGGGACGGAGATGCCGGGCAGCGCGGAGACCAGGACGGGGCGGCGTGCGCCCCGCCTTGCGCGCCCGTGCAGCAGGATGTGCGTGAGGACGTCCACGACGGGCCCGGCGCAGTTGAGGATGACGACGTCGGGACGGCGGCGCCGGATGAGCCTGCGCAGCTCGGACGCGCTGAGCACAGGGATCCGGCGTCCGGACTGGCGGGTCCCTCGCACCGCGGCGCGGGTCTGCGCGGGCGAGGGCGCGATCGGCGACCGCACCACCGCCAGACCGACCGTGTGGTGGTCGGGCAGGGCGTCGAGCATGGCCGCCGAGAGCCTGACGCAGGAGTCGGAGTCCGCGACCGCGAGCACCGTCATGGGTGCGGCAGGGGCCGGAACGTCGGTGTCAGTGGCCAAGGTCGGCCTCCCTCACGTACGGGGCGGCGTCGGTGGACGGGTCGGCGCGCAGTTCCGCAGCGGTCTCCGCCGGCCCCCGGAGACCGGGCCCCAGCAGGATCCGGCCGACGTCGAGGAGGAGGCCCGCCGAGTGCGGCTCCGTGACGGGGAGCAGTTGGAGCGGAGACTCCACCCAGGCCGAGCCGTGCTCGGCGCCGTTGACCGTGATCGGTGTGGACACCTCCACAGGCTACACACGGAGGGTAGTCAAACAAAGACTCTGCGAAGTCCTGACTGTTGGTGGCCGGAGGCCGGGGCGGGGTTCCGCCTCAGCCCGGGCACCGCCCGGCCGCGGTCACCCGGGACCGCCCCGTCGGCCTGCGGGGCGTGAACCGGGGTCCGCCCCGGCCGCGTTCACCGCCCGTGAAGGGAGGTTCGAGCGCGGAGGCGCGGCGGTCGGCGGGTCGGCAAGGCCGTCGGGCGGCGCCCCGGGGACGGGACCGGCGGTCCCGGCCGGACCGGCCCGGGGGCGAACCCGGCAGACGCGCCGTCGCACCCACGGGGCCCTCCCACGGACGACCGTGGCGGCCGTCCCGGACGGGACGGCCGCCACGTCCGGAACCGGAGGCGTGGAGCGGTGGGGCTACTCGCCCTTCCAGACGGGGGCCCGCTTCTCGGCGAACGCCGCCGCCCCCTCCATCGCGTCCTGGCTGACGAACACGGGGCCCGCCAGCTCGTTCTGCCTCTCCCACATCTCCGCGGTGGACCAGTCGTCCGAGGAGGTGATGATCTCCTTGGACACCCTCACCGCCAGCGGACCGTTCGGGGTGATCCGCGCGGCCAGGGCCCGGGCCCCCTCCAGCGCCCCGCCGCTCTCGGTGACCTGGTTGACCAGGCCCAGCTCGGCCATCCGGGGGGCGCCGACGAAGTCCCCGGTCAGGGCGAACTCCATGGCGATGTTGCGCGGGATCCGGCGGTGCAGGCGCAGCAGCCCGCCCGCACCGGCGACCAGGCCGCGTTTGGCCTCGGGGATGCCGAAGGTGGCGTCCTCCGCGGCGACGACCAGGTCACAGGCCAGGACGGCCTCGAACCCGCCCGCCAGGGCGTAGCCCTCGACCGCGGCGATCAGCGGCTTGCCGGGGCCGCGCTCGGCGAACCCGCCGAACCCGCGCCCCTCCACCATCGGGACCTCGCCCCTCATGAAGGCCTTGAGGTCCATCCCCGCGCAGAAGGTGCCGCCCGCGCCGGTGATGATGCCGACGCTCAGGTCCTTGCGGGCGTCCAGGTCGTCGAGGGCTTCGGCGACCTGGGCGGCGACCGCGGCGTTGACCGCGTTCCTGGCCTCGGGCCGGTTGATGGTGATGACGGCGACGCCGTCCTCGGCCGTGTAGAGAACCTCGTCGGACACGGTGTCTCCCTACTTCGGCGGCATGCGGAGCGCGCCGTCGATGCGGACGACCTCTCCGTTGACGTAGCTGATCTCCAGAAGGGCCCGGGCCAGGCGGCCGAACTCGGCGGCGGTGCCGAGGCGCTTGGGGAAGGGGACCGGGGCGGCCAGGCGGGCCTTGAACTCGTCGGACTCGGGGCCCTCGCCGTAGATGGGGGTCTCCAGGATGCCGGGGGCGATCGTGTTGACCGTGATGCCGGCCGCCGCGAGGTCGCGGGCCGCCGGGAGGGTCATGCCGATGACGCCGCCCTTGGAGGAGGAGTAGGCGATCTGGCCGATCTGGCCCTCGATGCCGGCGAGCGAGGCGGTGTTGACGATCGAACCGCGCTCGCCGTCCTCGTTCAGGGGCTCGGTCTTGGCGATCTCGGCCGCGGACAGGCGCAGCACGTTGAAGGTACCGATGAGGTTGACCTGGATGACCTTCTGGTAGCTGTCCAGGTCGTGGGGGGTTCCGTGGCGGTCGACGGTACGGGTCGCCCAGCCGATCCCGGCGCAGGAGACCGCGACGCGGAAGGGCTTGCCCGTGTCGACGGCGGCCTGGACCGCGGCCTTGACCTGGTCCTCCCGGGAGACGTCGGTGGAGACGAAGACGCCGCCGATCTCCTTGGCGACGGCCTCCCCGCGTTCGGCGTTGAGGTCGGCGACGACGACGGTGGCGCCCGCCGCCGCGAGCTCCTTGGCGGTGGCCTCACCCAGGCCACTCGCGCCGCCCGAGACGAGGGCGGAGATTCCGTTCAGATCCATGGCCCGAACTCTACCGAGGATGTGACCCACGCACTAGAACCGGGTTCGGTTAATTGTGGGTAGCCTCCCCCGGGATCGACGAGACGGCACAGGCCCGGCGGATCATCCCCGTCCGAACCGCCCCAGGCGCCGCTGGCGGCGTCTCTGGTGCCACCGGGGAAGGCCCTCGCGGGCCAGGTCGGCCGCGCCGATCAACCCGGCCTCGTTCCCCAGGGCCGCCGCCGCGACCCGTGCGGTCGGCCGGTAGCCCCGCCCGGTCAGGGTCCTCTCGAACGCCGCCCGCGCCGGGGCGAGCAGCAGCTCCCCCGCCTCGGACACACCTCCGCCGATGATGAACAGTTCGGGGTCGAACGCCGCGGCCAGGTTGGCCAGACCCGCCCCCAGCCACTCCCCCGCGTCCTCCATGAGCTCCACGCACGCCCGGTCACCCTTGCGCGCCAGCTCGCTCACCAGCGGACCCGTGATCAGCCGGGCGTCGCCGCCCACCGCCTGGTGCAGTGTGCGGGCCACCGGTGACTCCGCCTCCACCAGCTCCCGCGCCTCCCGGGTCACCGCGTTCCCGCTGGCGTACTGCTCCCAGCACCCCCGGTTCCCGCACTCGCACCGGTGACCGCCCGGTACCACGGTCATGTGGCCGAACTCACCGGCCAGACCGTACCGGCCCCGGTGCAGTCGGCCGTCGAGCACCACCGCGCCGCCGATCCCCGTGCCCAGGTTCACCACCACGACGTGGTCCACGCCCTGCCCCGAGCCGGCGCGCACCTCCGCCCACGCGGAGGCGTTGGCGTCGTTCTCCACCACCACCGGCAGGCCGAGCCGCAGCGACAGCGCGTCGCGCAGCGGCTCCCGGCGCCAGGACAGGTGCGGGGCGAACAGCACGTTCGCGCGCCGCTCGTCCACGAACCCGGCCGCGCCCACCCCCACCGCGCGCACCGGGAACTCCCGGCGCAGGTCCTCCACCACGGACACGATCGTGTCCTCCACCACCGCGGGGCTCTTGCTGCGCTCGGGCGTCTCGGTGCGCAGGCGGGCGAGGATCCGCCCGCCGGGCGTCACCACGCCCGCCGCGACCTTCGTACCGCCGATGTCCACGCCGACCGTCAGGGCGTGCCCGTACCGCGTGTCCGCCATCGTGACCACTTCACCGGTTCCAGGGACCCGCACCGGAGAGGCGGGCCCGCCACACAGGAGAACGCGCACCCGGGCGACGACGTGCCCGGGTGCGCGTAGGAGGGACAGGGGTCAGGGGCTCCGACGGGAGCCCCGGAGGACCGCCTACCCCAGGGCGGAGCGGACCACCGCGGCCAGTTTCTCGGCCACGGCCGTCGCCTGCGCCTGCTCGGGCGCCTCCACCATGACCCTGACCTTGGGCTCGGTCCCGCTGGGCCGGATCAGCACCCGGCCGGTCTCGCCCAGCTCCGCCTCCGCGACGCGCACGGCGGACCACAGCTCCTCGGAGTCCTTCACCCGGGTTCTGTCCACGTCCGGGACGTTGATGAGCACCTGGGGCAGACGGGTCATCACCTTGGCCAGCTCGGCCAGCCCCTGCTGGCGGTGGGCCATCGCCGCCAGCAGGTGCAGGCCGGTCAGCACACCGTCGCCGGTCGTGGCATGGTCCAGCAGGATCACGTGCCCGGACTGCTCACCGCCCAGGCCGAACCCGCCGCGCTTCATCTCCTCCAGCACGTAGCGGTCGCCCACCGCGGTCTCCACCACGGCGATGCCCTCCCGCTCCATCGCCAGCTTCAGCCCCAGGTTGGACATGACCGTCACCACGAGGGTGTCCTCCGCGAGCTTCCCCGCGTCCTTGGCCTCGGTGGCCAGGATCGCGAGGATCTGGTCGCCGTCGACCACGACGCCCTCGGCGTCCACGGCCAGGCAGCGGTCGGCGTCGCCGTCGTTGGCGATGCCCGCGTCCGCGCCGTGCAGCCGGACGGCCTCCTGGAGCACGTCGAGGTGGGTGGAGCCGCAGCCCTCGTTGATGTTGTAACCGTCCGGCCGGTCCCCGATGGTGACGACCTCTGCGCCCGCCCGGCTCAGCGCCTCCGGGGCCACCGCTGTGGAGGCGCCGTTCGCGCAGTCCACCACGACCTTGAGGCCCTTGAGGCTGTGCGGGACCGACGCGAGCACGTGGGCGATGTAGCGCTCGGCGCCGTCGGCGGCCTCGCTGACCCGGCCGACCTGGTCGCCCACGGCGGGGGTCGAGGGCACGCCGAGCATGCCCTCGATCTCCTCCTCCAGGGCGTCCTCCAGCTTCTGGCCGCCCCCGGCGAAGAACTTGATGCCGTTGTCGGGGGCCGGGTTGTGGCTGGCCGAGAGCATCACGCCGAAGTCGGCGTCCAGCTCACCGGTGAGGAAGGCGACGGCCGGAGTGGGGAGGACCCCCACGCGGACCACGTCCACTCCGGTGCTCGCCAGACCGGCGACCACGGCCGCCTCCAGGAACTCACCGGAAGCGCGCGGGTCGCGGCCGACGACGGCCTTGGGCCGCCGCCCCGATCCGCTGTCGCGTGTCAGCACCCGTGCCGCCGCGATGGAGAGCTCCAGGGTCAGGGAGGCGGTCAGGTCCCGACCAGCGACACCGCGTACACCATCTGTTCCGAACAGCCGAGCCACAGGCGACCAGCCCCTTTCGCAAACGGCGCCGCGTCCGGCGCCGGTGAAGTACAGCGTGGCGGAAGCCACCGGAAAAACCAAAGACCCGCACGCCGCCCCCGAAGATGGGAACGGCGTACGGGCCGAAGCTCAGCCGAGCAGATGCCGGCGCATGAGCACTAGCGCTTGGAGAACTGGGGAGCCTTGCGCGCCTTCTTGAGACCGGCCTTCTTCCGCTCCACCTCACGGGAGTCACGGGTCAGGAAGCCGGCCTTCTTCAGGGTCGGGCGGTTGTTCTCCGGGTCCAGGGTCGCGAGCGCACGGGCGATGCCGTGGCGCAGCGCGCCGGCCTGGCCGCTGGTGCCGCCGCCGTCAAGACGCGCGAAGACGTCGTAGGCGCCGTCGAATCCGAGGGAGACGAACGGGTCCTTGATGGTCTGCTGGTGGACCTTGTCCGGGAAGTAGACCTCGAGCGGCTTGCCGTTGACCTTCCACTCGCCCGAACCGGGGGCGATGCGGACGCGGGCGACAGCCGACTTGCGGCGACCGGTGCCGGCGCTGGGGCCGGACGCGGTGGGGACGTAGGCGGCGACGGTCTCGTCGGACTCGCTGGTGTACTCGGAGGGGAACTCCTCCGGGTTGTCAGCGATCTCCTGCTCGACGTCTTCGATGCCGGTGGGCTCGACCACGGTTTTCCTCGTGCTCTCTGTGAAAGTCTGCGAACGCCTAGGCGGGCTGCTGGATCTTGGTGATGGCGAACGGAACCGGCTGCTGGGCCTGGTGCGGGTGCTCGGCGCCCGCGTACACCTTGAGCTTCTTGGCCATCTGACGGCCGAGGGAGCCCTTGGGCAGCATGCCCTTGACGGCCTTCTCGATGGCGCGCTCGGGGTTGTTCTCCAGCAGGTCGACGTACGCCACGGAGCGCAGACCACCGGGGTAGCCGGAGTGCCGGTAGGCCTTCTTCTGCTCCAGCTTCTTACCGGTCAGGGCGACCTTGTCGGCGTTCACGACGATCACGAAGTCGCCGGTGTCGATGTGGGGCGCGTAGTACGGCTTGTGCTTGCCCCGAAGGAGCGTGGCAACCTGGCTCGCCATACGCCCGAGCACGAGATCGGTAGCGTCGACAACGTGCCACTGACGCTGGACATCGCTTGGTTTGGGGCTGTATGTGCGCACGATCGTTTGCCTTCGCTTCTTCAGTCGGCTGCCCCATCCCGAAGGTGGGAAGGGGGACTCGTATACACACCCGCGGTTGCGGGGTGTTTGGCCGGGTGTCCCATGCCAATCACAGGACTCTCCGATGGTGAGTGCGCAGACGATGGTGCGTGGGTCGGCACCCGAATACGGGAGTTCGGGGCCCACGGCAACTCAACGCACAACGACGGAATACCCTACCTGGCCACCATAGCGCAGGTCAAAGCCAGCGAAAGGGCAGACCGGCAGGACCACGCTCGGCGGGAAAGCGCCGGCACGGGGTCACATCCGTGACCTCTCCGCCTTTTATTATGCCTCGTGCCGAGAGTACTTTGTCCTGTCCCCGTCCGCACGTTGGCTACGCTTGGCACCGAAAGGCCGGTCTCCGCCCGGAACGACGGGCGCCGACACGCCCCCAGGAGACGCCCGTCACGGACGCCGACACCACGGGAACCGGAACTGACGCCACAGAGCGGACCAGGCCGAGCGCCCGGTGGACCGCGGTCCAGTCCCATCCCCAGAGCCTTCGGAGACTCCCATCAGTACCCATCCGAACCAGCCGCAGTACGGACCCGACGGGCGACCCGTCGGACCGGAGGCCGGTGACGGCCAGGACCTGCTCGGGTCAGCGCCCCCCTATCCCGAGGGCCAGCATCCCACATCGGGGCCGCAGCAGCCGCACGGTGCGCCCGCGGGCGGTCGTCCTCCCCTTCCCCCGAACCACTTCCCGCCGCACGCCCAGCCCAGCGGCCCGCAGCCTCCCCCTCCGTACCCGCAGAGCGGTCCCCAGCAGGGGTTCCACGGCGGCCAGAACGGACCCGTGGGCCAGGGCGGCCCGAGCGGTCCCCCGCAGCAGCCGTACCCCGGCGGTCCCGTCGGCGCGCCGACGGGCGGCCAGCCCCCCATGCGCCCCGGCCAGCCTCCGTACGGGGCCCCCACCGGCGGGAACCTCCCTCCGCACGGCGCCCCGAGCGGTGGAAACCCGCCGCCCGCACCGGCGGACGGCAGACCCGGCGTGGGACATCTCACCCAGGGCGGGCCCCGTCCGGGGCAGACCCTTCCGCCGGGCGCCCTCCCCCACGGGCAGGGCGCGCCTCCCCTGCCCCCGCACGTCCAGGGACGCCCCGGGCCGCCCCCCGGGGCCCCGGTCCCCGGCGCCCCGGTCCCCGGTCGGCCGCAGCTTCCCCCCGGGCCGCAGGGCCCCCAGGGGCCGGTGCAGCCGCCGTACGGCGCACCCTCCGGCGGGAACCTCCCCCCGTACGGAGGCCCCGGCGCGGGCGGCCCGCTCCCCGCACCCGGCGGTCCCGGCGGTCCGGGCCTTCCCCCGGGCACCCTTCCGCCCGGCGGGCCGGCGGGACCCCAGCAGGCCTTCCAGGCGCCTCCTCGCGGCCCCGCACCCGAGGAGCCGGGGTCGGGTGACCCCGTGTTCCCCCCGGACGCCATGGGAGCCACTCAGAACATCCACGCGATCCCGGCCGCCCCCGGGAGCCGCGCCAACCGCCCCCTGTACCGGGACGAGGTCCCCGACGACGCGGGTGACGACACCGCGCAGTTCGACGTCCAGGGGATCAACGACTACGAGGACTACGACGACTACGCGGCCGGCGACGGCGGCTACGCGGACTCGCGGGCCAGGAAGCGCCGCGTCCTGATGATCGCCGGGTTCGCCGTTCTGCTGCTCGTCGCGGGCGGCGGGACGTTCCTCCTCGCCAGCGGCGGGGGAACCGACTCCGGCGGCGCGAGCGCCGCCACCGTCGCGAACGAGTCGGACGACCCGGGCGCGCTCGCACCGGAGGAGATCTTCCCCGAGAGCCTGGACGTCGACGGCGGCACGTTCACCCGCGTGGCCGTCGACGACGTCGAGGACTGCTCGGCGGGGGCGCACGGCGACTACGGCCAGGTCCTCGCCGACAACGAGTGCCGCCAGTTGGTCCGCGCCTCCTACCTCAGCGAGGACGAGGGGCACGCGGTGACCATCGGGGTCGCTGCGATGCCCACGGACGCGGAGGCGGCCACCGCCATGGAGGCCCAGGACCTCGTCGGCGCCCAGTGGTTCGCGGGTCTCGCGGGCGAGGAGGGCAGCCCCGCCGAGCGCCTCGGCCACGCGGGCGGCCACGGCAGCAGCGGCCAGTGGGGCCGGTACCTGCTCTTCGCCCTGGCCACCAACAGCGACGGTTCCGAGGAGGGGTCGGAGGAGAGCGACTCCGCCACCGAGCTGCGCGCCATCGGCGACGGCTTCCTGGAGGAGGCCTTCGGCACCCTCAGCGAGGACCGCGCCTGATCCGTCCTGAGCACGCGAAGGGGGCGCCCGGTCCGGGCGCCCCCTTCGCCGTGCGGGGCCGTCCACAGCCCGCGGGTCCTTCTTCCTCCGCGCGCCGCCCGGACCTACCGTGGAAAGCGGGGGGTCCCCGGGGTCACACCAGCCCGACCAGCCCCACCGCTCCCGACCCCGGCCGCCCGCACCCCGCACCCCGCACCCCGCACCCCGCACCCCGCACCCCGCACCCCGCACCCCGCACCCCGCACCCCGCACCCCGCCGGAGTGTCCCCCCGGCAGGTGTTCGGTTCGACGCGCGCAGTCCGTGCGATCCCTCGCCAGACGATGTGCGAGGTTCGACGCGGTCGTGCTTCACGAGCGCCGAGGCGTTCACGGGGTGGTCGCACCACGACGATCACCGGTTCCACCCCGCGATCGGCGGCCCTCCCGCCACCCGCGTACCCGACCTCCCGGGCCGGTAGACCTAGGCGGAGTGCCCCGGGCAGGGCAGCTCCCGGACCCGGCGGGTGGCCGTCGCCCGCGCGGCCAACTCCTCGTCCCCCGGGTAGCGCACCTCCTCCAGGCTCAGCCCCTGCGGGCCGACCACGTGCACCGAGGAGTCGCGCACGGCGGCGCCGAGCACCGTTCCCGGCCAGTCCGCGTCCCGGCGCCCGTCCCCCACCGCCAGGAGCGCCCCCACGAGGGCGCGCACCATGTTGTGGCAGAACGCGTCCGCCTGGATGGTGCCGCGCAGCAGGTGGGTGTCCACCCGCTCCCACTCCAGTCTCAGCAGTTCCCTGACGGTGGTGGCGCCCTCCCGCTTCTTGCAGAACGCGGCGAAGTCGTGCTCGCCCACCAGCCGCGCGGCGGCCTCGTTCATCAGCCCCTCGTCCAGCGGGCTCCTGTGCCACAGCACCGACCTGCGCAGCAGCGGGTCCACCCCGTAGGGCGCGTCGCTCACCTGGTACACGTAGCGCCGGTACAGCGGCGAGAAGCGCGCGTCGAACCCCGGCGGCGCCAACCGGACCCCGGTCACCCGCACGTCCTTGGGCAGGACCCCGGCGAGGCGGCGGAGCACCCGCTCCCCCTCGGCCTCCCAGGTGGCCGCCGGGATGTCGGCCTGCGCCACCTGCCCCCGGGAGTGGACCCCGGCGTCCGTGCGCCCCGCGCACGTCAGGGCCACGCGCGGCAGTCGGAGGACCCTCTCCAGGGCCGACTCCAGCTCGCCCTGGACAGTGCGGCGCGTGGGCTGTGTCGCCCACCCGGAGAAGTCCGTGCCGTCGTAGGAGATGTCCAGTCGGAGCCTCACCGTCGGCACCGCCCCGGACGCCTCCCCGGCTTCCACCGCCCCGGGCTCCTCCCCGGCCTCCAGAGCCCCGGACGCCTCTGCGGCGCCCGCCGCCACGGCCCCGGTGGCTGCGACCGCCCCGAAGCTCCCTGAGGCCCCAGGAGCCCCGCGGGCGCCATCGCCTCCCGGCGCCTCCCGCAACTCCGCCGCCGCGCCGCGCGGAGGCTCCTCCGCGGGCCCGGCCCCGGCCGTCGTGCCGTTCTCGTCCATCACACCCATCCGTTCATGCCACCGTCCGGAGGCGGCACGCCCCGCGTCCGCCCTCCGGGAAAAACACGAGTGCCCGACCCCCTGAGGGATCGGGCACTCGACGAGCGGTCGCACACACACAGGCAGTGCCCGCGCGCGCCATCCGCCCTACTTGCTCTCGGCGCTCTTCTCGGCGGCCTCGTCGGCCTCGGCGACCTCTTCGGTCTCCGTGGCCGCGGTCTCCTCGGCGGGGGCCTCGACGGGCTCCTCGACCGGGGCGGCAGCCGGAGCGGCGGGGGCGTTCAGCGCCTCGACCAGCTCGATGACCGCCATGGGGGCGTTGTCGCCCTTGCGCGGACCGATCTTGGTGATCCGGGTGTAGCCACCGGGACGGTTCTCGTAGCGCGGGCCGATCTCGGTGAACAGCTCGTGCACCACGGACTTGTCCGTGATCTTGGTGAGAACCTGGCGACGGGCGTGCAGGTCACCGCGCTTGCCGAGGGTGATCAGCTTCTCGGCGTACGGGCGCAGACGCTTGGCCTTGGCCTCGGTGGTGCGAATGCGGCCGTGCTGGAACAGCGAGGTCGCGAGGTTCGCCAGGATGTGCCGCTCGTGAGCGGGCCCGGAACCCAGACGGGCGCCCTTGGTAGGCGTGGGCATGGTGTCGTTCTCCTAGTGATGCGATCCGCGGCCGCACTCGGCCGGGGACCATGTGGGCGACGAAGGTCGGTTAGTACTGCTCCGTCTCGACGAAGGACTCGCCCTCGTCGTCGTCGGAGCTGTAGGAGTCGGCCGCCGTGCTGGGGTCGAATCCGGGCGGGGAGTCCTTCAGGGACAGGCCCATGTCGATGAGCTTCTGCTTGACCTCGTCGATGGACTTCGCACCGAAGTTGCGGATGTCCAACAGGTCCTGCTCGGAGCGGGCGACCAGCTCACCAACGCTGTGGATGCCCTCCCGCTTGAGGCAGTTGTACGACCGCACGGTGAGGTTGAGGTCCTCGATCGGCAGCGCCAGGTCCGCCGCGAGCGCGGCGTCCGTCGGCGACGGGCCCATGTCGATGCCCTCGGCGTCGACGTTGAGCTCCCGCGCCAGACCGAACAGCTCGACCAGGGTCTTGCCCGCGCTGGCGACCGCGTCACGGGGACGGATGGCCGGCTTGGTCTCGATGTCGACGATCAGGCGGTCGAAGTCGGTGCGCTGCTCGACACGGGTGGCCTCGACCTTGTAGGTCACACGCAGGACCGGCGAGTAGATGGAGTCGATCGGGATACGACCGATCTCCTGGCCGGCCTGCTTGTTCTGCGTCGCCGAGACGTAGCCGCGGCCGCGCTCGACCGTCAGCTCCATCTCCAGCTTGCCCTTGCCGTTGAGCGTGGCGATGTGCAACTCGGGGTTGTGCACCTCGACGCCGGCCGGCGGAGCGATGTCCGCCGCGGTGACGACGCCGGGGCCCTGCTTGCGCAGGTACATCAGCACGGGCTCGTCGTGCTCGGAGCTGACGACCAGGCCCTTGAGGTTGAGGATCATCTCCGTGACGTCCTCCTTGACACCGGGCACGGTGGTGAACTCGTGCTCGACGCCCTCGATGCGGATGCTGGTGACAGCCGCGCCGGGGATGGAGGACAGCAGGGTGCGCCGGAGCGAGTTACCGATGGTGTAGCCGAAACCCGGCTCCAGCGGCTCGATGACAAACCTCGAGCGCAGGTCCGAGATGACTTCCTCGGCGAGCGTGGGACGCTGTGCGATCAACATGGTCCGTGTTTTCCCTTCCACATGGCCGACCGCTATATGACGGCCACCGGATGGACGTTCCGCCGGAACGGCGGTGTCCACTACTCGGATTACTACCCAGCCCGCGCGGGCCCCAGCGGGGACCGCGCGGGATCAAGCACGACGCGGTGCCCTGGCGGCCGGAGCCGCGGGCACGCGCTGCCGATCAGACGCGGCGGCGCTTCGGCGGACGGCAGCCGTTGTGCGGAACCGGGGTGACGTCCTGGATGGAGCCCACCTCGAGGCCGGTCGCCTGGAGCGAACGGATGGCGGTCTCCCGGCCGGAGCCCGGGCCCTTCACGAAGACGTCCACCTTGCGGACGCCGTGCTCCTGCGCACGACGGGCAGCGGCCTCGGCGGCCATCTGCGCGGCGTACGGCGTCGACTTGCGCGAGCCCTTGAAGCCCACCTGTCCGGAGCTTGCCCACGCGATCACGGCACCGGTCGGGTCGGTGATGCTCACGATCGTGTTGTTGAACGTGCTCTTGATGTGAGCGTGTCCGTGGACAATGTTCTTCTTTTCCTTGCGGCGCACCTTGCGCGCAGCACCCTGACGGCCCTTAGGCGGCATTAGCGAAACTCCCAGAGATCATCGGTCCGTTGCTGTTCTCGGACGCGGTCGACAGTCCGAGCGGACTACTTCTTACCGGCCTTCTTCTTACCGGCCACGGTCTTCTTCTTGCCCTTGCGGGTACGCGCGTTGGTCTGCGTGCGCTGACCGCGGACGGGGAGCCCGCGACGGTGGCGGACGCCCTGGTAGCTACCGATCTCCATCTTGCGACGGATGTCGCCCTGCACCTCACGGCGCAGGTCGCCCTCGACCTGGTAGTTCGCACCGATCCACTCGCGCAGCTTGACCAGGTCCTCTTCGGACAGCTGGTGGACGCGCGTGTTGCCGTCGACGCCGGTCTGCTTCAGGGTTTCGAGCGCGCGGGTGCGGCCGATCCCGAAGATGTACGTGAGAGCGATCTCCACCCGCTTGTCGCGAGGGAGGTCAACGCCTTCAATACGTGCCATGTGGGCGAGACTCCATATCCATGCCCCGGAGGTCTGCCCCGTTCCACCCTCTCGTCGCCCAATCGACGAGGCCCCGGCCTCCGACCGGGGGTTATCCCCGGGCCACGTCGGCGCCGGGAATCGGAACAGGTTTTCGTTTTCACTGCACCCGGGAGGGAACACCTTCCCCGGCCGGGTTGTCGCGGTTCAGAAGCCGCGGCGAGCGACGGGGCTTGTCAGCCCTGGCGCTGCTTGTGCCGCGGGTCCGAGCAAATGACCATGATCCGACGGTTCCGTCGGATCACGCGGCACTTCGCGCAGATCTTCTTCACGCTCGGCTTGACCTTCATGGTGACTCCGAACTCATCACATCACTCATCCTGGGCCGTGCGGCCCACGACGGGCTACTTGTAGCGGTAAACGATGCGCCCGCGCGTGAGGTCGTACGGGCTCAGCTCCACGACCACACGGTCGTCGGGAAGAATACGGATGTAGTTCATCCGCATCTTGCCGCTGATGTGGGCGAGAACCTGGTGCCCGTTGTCGAGCTCTACCTTGAACATAGCGTTGGGTAGGGACTCGACAACGGAACCCTCGATCTCGATGGCGCCGTCTTTCTTTGCCATGTCCTCCACGCCTCGCTCATAGATTGGTTGATCAGGACAGTCCCGACGCTGACCCCAGTGGTCTCGCATGACGCGACGGCCCCGGCGACATCGGATGAACCGGATGTCGTCGACGCCAGGACACACTGGTAGTTCAGGCCAACTGCAAGAGCGTACGTCGGTGGGAAGACGTGGCACAAAGAAGGCAGACTGACCCAACAGCCCGCGTATGGGCAGTGACAGTCTATCGCCTTCGGGCAAGTGCTTCTGACCGGCGGGCAGAGAACCCTACACCGTCGCCCTCAGAGGGGGAACCGGCCTCGTCCCGCACCTCGGGACCGCGTCGGGAGTACTTTCGGCAACGCCCCCCGGGGCGGGTTTCTTCCCCGGAGCGGCCCGGGTGCCGCCGGCCCCGGTGGCCGGTACGCCTAGGGTGTGTGGTCCCCGTCCGGATGGCCGCGCTGCGAGGCCAGGACCCCGAAGGTCACCACACCCATCACGATGCCCCACGGCCCCAGCACCCACAGGAACCACGGGTAGTCGTAGTCGCTCGTGAGGAAGAGGATCAGCCAGATCACGAAGCACAGGATGTTGACCCCGGCGTACAGGATCCACGGCACCATCAGGGCCGGATCCCGCATGCTGATCGGAGGCGCGACCAGCGGCTCGTCCCGGAGCGGGGAGGCCCCGCGGAAGTCCGCCAGGTCGCGCTCGGGCAGGTCGCGGGTGACCGTGGCGAGCTCGTCCGCCGTACGGGACTTGTACACCCGCCCGAGCCGGTCGGTGAACTCCTCGTGGTCGAGCCGCCCCTGGGCGAAGTGCGCCTGGAGGAGCTGCGCGACACGGTCGCGTTCGGAGTCGGACGTTCGTATCGACGGCACCGGGTCGGACACTGCGCGCACCTCGCATCTTCACCCGTGAGTGGTCGCGACCCGCGCGCTGTGCGCGTGGGGCGGGGCCGCTACCAGGTTGGCTGAACGAACCCCATATGAGCCATTTTATCGCGGTTGGACTCCCGTGCGGTCAGGACCACGGGGCCCTCGGCGGTCACCGCGACCGTGTGCTCGAAGTGGGCCGCCCTCTTGCCGTCCTTCGTGACCACGGTCCAGCCGTCGTCCAGCTGGAGCACGTCGTGGTGCCCCAGGGTGGTCATCGGCTCGATCGCCAGGCACATGCCCTCGACGAGCCGCAGGCCGCGGCCCCGCTTGCCGTAGTTGAGCACGTGCGGGTCCATGTGCATCTCGGTGCCGATGCCGTGGCCGCCGTACTCCCGGACGTTGCCGTAGCCGCCGTTCTCGGAGATGTGGCCGCCGATCGCGAAGCCGATGTCGCCCAGGCGGTTGCCCGGCCGCATCTCCGCGATCCCCTGCCACATCGACTCCTCGCAGACCTCCATCATGCGGAGGTCCTCGGGCCGGCCCTCGCCCACGGCGACGGTGATCGCCGAGTCGCCGTGCCAGCCGTCCAGGATGGCCCCGCAGTCGATGGAGATGATGTCGCCCTCGGCCAGCACGCTCTCCGCGCTGGGGATGCCGTGGACGACCTCCTCGTTGACCGAGGCGCAGATGGAGCCCGGGAAGCCGTGGTAGCCCTTGAAGGAGGGCACCGCGCCGGCGTCCCGGATGACCTTCTCCGCCACGGAGTCGAGCTCCAGGGTGGACACTCCGGGCCGCACCGCGGCCCGGAGGGTGTCCAGGGCGCGGGCCACGACCTGGCCCGCCGCCCTCATCTTGGCGATCTGTTCCGGCGTCTTGATCTGCACGTCCGGCTCCGCCTTTCGAAACATCAGGAACTGGCCTTTCGGGCCTGCTCCTCGATGGCGGCCTTGGCCCGGGCCGTCACCGCGTCCACGGAGCCCGTGGCGGCGATGGTCGCCAGCAGCCCCTCGCGCTCGTAGAACTCCACCAGGGGCGCGGTCTGCTCGCGGTAGACCTTCAGGCGGTGCCTGATGGTCTCCTCGCGGTCGTCCTCGCGCTGGTACAGCGCGGCACCCTCGTGGTCGCACGCGCCCTCGGACTTCGGGGCGTCGTACTCGACGTGGTACACCCGGCCGCACTCGGGGCACGAACGGCGCCCCGAGAGCCGCTTGACGACCTCGTCCTCGTCCACCCTCAGCTCCAGGACGACGTCCAGGTGCGTCTTCAGGTCGGCCAGCATGCCCTTGAGCGTCTCGGCCTGCGGGACGTTGCGCGGGAAGCCGTCGAGCAGGAAGCCCACTGCGGCGTCGTCCTGCGCGAGCCGGTCCTTGACCATCGCGTTCGTGACCTCGTCGGGGACGAGGTCGCCACGGTCCATGTACTCCCTGGCCTTCTTGCCGAGCTCCGTGCCACCGCTGACGTTGGCCCGGAAGATGTCACCGGTGGACACCTTCGGGATCGACAGTTCCGACGCGAGGATCTGGGCCTGGGTGCCCTTGCCGGCCCCAGGCGGCCCCACCAATACTGCTCGCATTTATCGCAGAAAACCTTCGTAGTTCCTCTGCTGGAGGTGACTCTCGATCTGCTTCACCGTGTCCAGCCCGACACCGACCATGATCAGAATGCTCGTCCCGCCGAAGGGGAAATTCGCGTTGGCGCCGGTGGCACCGAGCGCGACCATCGGGAGAAGGGCGATCACACCCAGGTAGAGCGATCCGGGCGTCGTCAGCCTCGTCAGGACGTAGTCGAGGTACTCGGCGGTCGGACGCCCCGGTCGGATGCCCGGGATGAACCCACCGTACTTCTTCATGTTGTCGGCGACTTCAGTGGGGTTGAACGTAATCGCCACGTAGAAGAACGCGAACCCGATGATCATGACGAAGAACGTCGCCAGGTACACGGGGTGCGTGCCGGTGAGGAAGTAGGTCTGGATGAAGGTCACGACGGGGTTCGTGGAGTCCTGCCCCACCAGACCGACGACCAGCTGCGGGAGGTACAGCAGCGAGGAGGCGAAGATCACGGGGATGATGCCCGCCTGGTTGACCTTCAGCGGGATGTAGGTCGAGCTGCCGCCGTACATGCGGCGCCCCACCATGCGCTTGGCGTACTGCACCGGGATGCGGCGCTGCGCCTGCTCCATGAAGACGACCGCGGCGACGAGCACGAGGCCCGCGATGCAGATCAGGGTGAAGACCCAGATGGAGCGCTCCTCGAAGAGCCCCATGATGGAGGAGGGGAACATCGCGATGACCTGGGTGAAGATCAACAGCGACATACCGTTGCCGACGCCGCGCTCGGTGATCAGCTCACCGAACCACATGACGATGCCGGTACCGGCGGTCATCACGAACACGATCGTCACCAGGGTCAGGATGTCCTGGTTGGGCATGTAGGTACTGACCGGGATGGCCCCCTGGAACAGGGCGCCCGTCCTGGCCATCGCGACGATGCTGGTGGCCTGGAGGACCGCGAGCATCAGCGTGAGGTAGCGGGTGTATTGGGTGATCTTGCTCTGCCCCGACTGGCCCTCCTTCTTGAGGGCCTCCAGGCGGGGAATCACCACCGTCAGCAGGTTGATGATGATGCTCGCGGTGATGTAGGGCATGACTCCGAGCGCCAACACCGCCAGTTGCAACAGCGCGCCGCCGCTGAACAGGTTCACGAGCGCGTACACACCGCTCTGGTCGGCGGCTGTGACCGCCTCCATCTGGTCCCGGATCGCCGCGGAGTCGATACCCGGAGCGGGGATCACCGACCCCAGACGGAAGATCGTCAGGATGAACAGTGTGAACAGCAGCTTGTTACGCAGGTCGGGCGTGCGAAATGCACGGACGAACGCACCTAGCACGTCTCCTCCTGCGCGGCTTCGGCGGCGGAACGGGTTCCAGACATCGCGGCCGATCCTGAATCGTCGTAGAACGTCAGCAGCGGGCAGTCGCCCGTTGCTCGGAAGTATTCACAGTACGTCAAGCAGTGAGCTCAAACAGATGGCACTGTAACAGTGATCACGCGCCAGTTGCGGTCGGGAGTCATAACGATCACCCCTCACAACACATGGGGGCGCCCGCCAGCTGGTCTTTCACTGACCTGCCGGGCGGACGCCCCCAGTTGCGCATCTCGGGGAAGACCCCTACAGCTCGGTGACGGAGCCACCGGCAGCAGCGATCTTCTCCTTCGCGGCGCCGGAGAACGCGTTCGCGCTCACCTGCACGGCGACGGTGATCTCACCGGTGCCCAGAACCTTGACGAGCTGGTTCTTGCGAACCGCACCCTTGGCGACCAGGGCCTCGACGGTGACCTCGCCACCCTCGGGGAACAGCTCGCTCAGCTTGTCCAGGTTGACGACCTGGTAGGTCGTCTTGAACCGCGCGTTGCTGAAGCCCTTGAGCTTCGGCACCCGGCGGATGAGGGGCATCTGCCCGCCCTCGAAACCGGGACGGACGGTGTTACGAGCCTTCGTACCCTTGGTGCCCCGACCTGCGGTCTTACCCTTGGACGCCTCGCCACGGCCCTTGCGGGTCTTGGCCTTGTTGGAGCCCGGGGCGGGACGCAGGTGGTGCAGCTTGAGCAGCTCGTCGGGGTTGTAGTCGCTCATTCGGCAACCTCCTCGACAGAGACGAGGTGCGCGACGATCGTGATCTGCCCGCGAACCTCAGGGCGGTCCTCACGGACGGTGGACTTGCCGATCCGGCCGAGACCGAGCGACTGGAGAGCAGCGTGCTGCTTCTCCTTGCCGCCGATCTTGGAACGGGTCTGCGTGATCTTGAGCTTGGCCATGGTCAGGCTCCTGCCTTCGCCTCAGCACGAGCACGCAGCATGGCGGCCGGGGCGACGTCCTCGATCGGCAGGCCACGACGGGCGGCGATCTCCTCGGGCTGGTTGAGCCCCTTGAGAGCCGCCACGGTGGCGTGCACGATGTTGAGCGGGTTGGACGACCCGAGCGACTTGCTCAGGATGTCGTGGATGCCGGCGCACTCCAGCACGGCGCGCACGGGGCCGCCGGCGATGACGCCGGTACCCGGAGCGGCCGGACGGAGCAGGACGACGCCAGCGGCGTCCTCGCCCTGGACCCGGTGCACGATGGTGCCCTGGATGCGGGGGACGCGGAAGAAGTTCTTCTTCGCCTCCTCGACACCCTTGGCGATCGCGGCCGGAACTTCCTTGGCCTTGCCGTAACCGACACCGACCATCCCGTTGCCGTCACCGACGACGACGAGAGCGGTGAAGGAGAAGCGACGGCCGCCCTTGACGACCTTCGCGACCCGGTTGATGGTCACGACCTTCTCGATGTAGGAGACACCCTTGTCTGCGGCGCCGCCGCGGCGATCGTCACGGCGATCACGCCGCTCGCCACCGGCGCCGCGCCGCGGTGCTGCAGCCATCAGTGGTTCCTCTTCTCGTGATTGATCTTGCCCAGTACAGAGGTCATCGCTAGAACTCCAGCCCACCTTCGCGCGCCGCGTCGGCGAGCTTGGCGATACGGCCGGCGTACTGGTTTCCACCGCGGTCGAAAACGACGGCGGAGACCCCAGCGGCCTTGGCGCGCTCAGCGATGAGCTGACCGACCTTGGCGGACTTGTCGGACTTGGTGCCCTCGGCACCGCGCAGGTCGGCCTCGACGCTGGAGGCGGCGACCAGGGTGTGACCCCTGGTGTCGTCGATGACCTGCGCGACGATGTGCTTGGAGGAGCGGAACACGGCCAGGCGCGGACGCTCCGAGGTGCCCACGACCTTCTTGCGGACGCGGAACTGGCGGCGCGCACGGGAGGTGGCGCTCTTGGCGGTCCGCTTGCGGCCCACGGTGATACCCATGGCTACTTACCAGCCTTTCCGGCCTTGCGGCGGATGTGCTCGCCCTGGTACCGCACGCCCTTGGCCTTGTACGGGTCCGGCTTGCGCAGGCTGCGGATGTTCGCGGCGACCTGGCCCACCAGCTGCTTGTCGATGCCCTCCACGTGGAGGATCGTCGGCTTCTCGACGCGGAAGGTGATGCCCTGCGGGGGCTCGACCACGACGGGGTGGCTGTAGCCCAGCGAGAACTCCAGGTTGGAGCCGCGGGCCTGGACGCGGTAACCCACGCCGTGGATCTCCAGCGTCTTCGTGTAGCCCTTGGAGACACCCTCGGTGAGGTTCGCGACCAGTGCACGGGTCAGACCGTGCAGCGACCGGTTCTCCGGCTTGTCGTCGGGACGCGCAACCGTGACGACCCCGTCCTCGAAGGAAACGGTGATCGGCTCGGCGACGGTGTGCTTCAGTTCGCCCTTCGGCCCCTTGACAGTGACGTCTTGCCCGTTAATCGTGACTTCGACGCCCTTGGGGACCGAGAGCGGCAGTCGACCGATTCGCGACATGCTTCAGTCTCTCCCTCTACCAGACGTAGGCGAGGACTTCGCCGCCCACGCCGCGCTTCTTGGCCTGCTTGTCAGTCATCAGGCCACCGGACGTCGAAATGATCGCCACACCGAGGCCACCCAGCACCCGCGGGAGGTTCTCCTTCTTGGCGTACACCCGCAGACCGGGCTTGGAGACCCGGCGGATGCCCGCGATCGAACGCTCTCGGGTGGGGCCGTACTTCAGGTCCAGGACGAGGCTCTTGCCCACAGGGGCCTCCTCGGTCCGGTGGCCCTGAATGAAGCCCTCCTGCTGGAGGATCTCGGCGATGTGCGCCTTGATCTTGGAATACGGCATCGCCACGGTGTCGTGGTAAGCCGAATTCGCGTTACGCAGACGCGTGAGCATGTCTGCGATCGGGTCGGTCATCGTCATGGCCGACTGGCCCTTCCTCACCGCGGTTTCCGAGTGCGGGCTTTCCCAGAGCCTGCCCTCCCACGGGTCTCCCCGTGGAGGTGCACAAACGGACCTACGGCGTGGTCGTGGGCACCGCTGTCCCTCGCGGGACTGCCGTGCCCTGATGGTTGGATGTTGCTGGACCGATGACCGCGTCGGGCGGTCACGGACACTGTCGAGCCACCAAGGGGTGGCGGTTCGGGGGGCCGAACCCAGGGCGCTCCCCTCAGGGAGTGAGCGCCTGGTCGGCCCCGCCGGAAACTACCAGCTCGACTTGGTGATACCGGGCAGCTCGCCGCGGTGAGCCATCTCGCGGAAGCAGATACGGCAGAGGCCGAACTTCCGGTAGACGGCGCGCGGGCGACCGCACCGTGAGCATCGAGTATACGCGCGGACGCTGAACTTCGGCTTCCGCTGCGCCTTGGCGATCAGGGACTTCTTGGCCATGTGTGCTTACCCCTCAGGCTTCCTTGAACGGGAAACCGAGCCGCTTGAGCAGGCTGCGGCCCTGTTCGTCGGTCGTGGCCGTGGTGACAACCGTGATGTCCATCCCACGCTGCCGGTCGACCTTGTCCGGGTCCACCTCGTGGAACATGACCTGCTCGGTCAGCCCGAAGGTGTAGTTGCCGTTCCCGTCGAACTGCTTCGGGGAAAGGCCACGGAAGTCCCGGATACGGGGCAGAGCCAGCGAGAGCAGCCGGTCGAGGAACTCCCACATCCGGTCGCCGCGCAGCGTGACGCTGGCGCCGATCGGCTGACCCTCGCGCAGCTTGAACTGCGCGATGGAGTTCTTGGCCCGGTTGATCCGAGGCTTCTGGCCGGTGATCGCCGAGATGTCGGCGATCGCGCCCTGGATCAGCTTCGCGTCACGAGCCGCCTCGCCGACACCCATGTTGACCACGATCTTCGTGAGACCGGGGACCTGCATGATGTTGGCGATCTCGTGCTCTTCCTTCAGAGCAGCGACGATCTCGTTACGGTACTTCTCCTTGAGCCGCGGCATCGGAGGGGCCGTGATGTCGTTGGTAACCGTCATCAGATGTCCTTACCGGTGCGACGGGAGACGCGAACCTTGGTTCCGTCGTCCTCGAAGCGGTAGCCGACCCGAGAGGGCTTGCCGTCCTCCGCGAGCGCGATGTTGCTCACGTGGATCGGGGCCTCCTTCGTGACGACCTCGCCCTGCTGGCCGCCCGCCGGGTTCGCCTTCCTGTGCTTCTTGACCAGGTTGACGCCCTCGACGACGACACGGTCTTCCTTCGGCAGGGCCTTGACGACCTTGCCGGTGGCACCCTTGTCCTTGCCGGCGAGGACGATGACCTCGTCGCCAGTTTTGATCTTCATCGCTCAGAGCACCTCCGGCGCCAGCGAAATGATGCGCATGTACTTCTTGTCACGCAGCTCGCGGCCCACCGGGCCGAAGATGCGGGTGCCTCGCGGGTCCCCACCGTCCTTGATGAGCACGGCAGCGTTCTCATCGAAGCGGATGTAGGAGCCGTCGGGCCGGCGGCGCTCCTTGACGGTGCGCACGACAACGGCCTTGACGACGTCGCCCTTCTTGACTCCAGCGCCAGGCAGGGCGTCCTTCACCGTGGCGACGATCGTGTCGCCGATCCCGGCGTAGCGCCGACCAGAGCCACCGAGAACACGGATGGTGAGGATCTCCTTGGCACCCGTGTTGTCGGCGACCTTGAGTCGCGACTCCTGCTGAATCACGTCTGCTCCTGATGTGATGCGTGCGGTCCACTGCCGCACGGCTAGGTGGTCTCACCCCTCGCGCTGGCGGCCGACAACGTGTGTCGGCCGCCGAACGCAGGCTGGGGTTACTTAGCCTTCTCCAGGATCTCCACGACGCGCCAACGCTTCGTCGCGGAGAGCGGCCGGGTCTCCATCACTCGGACCCGGTCGCCGACGCCACAGGAGTTCGCCTCGTCGTGCGCCTTGTACTTGGTCGTCCGACGGATGACCTTGCCGTACATGGCGTGCTTGATGCGGTCCTCGACCTCGACAACGACGGTCTTGTCCATCTTGTCGCTGACGACGTAGCCCTCGCGCACCTTGCGGTAGTTACGAGTCGCGGTCTGGTTCTCACTCATTCGGCTGCTTCCTTCGTCTCCTCAGCCGACTCACCAGACAGCGGGGCGATGCCCAGCTCGTGCTCACGCATGACCGTGTAGATCCGCGCGATCTCGCGCTTGACGGTACGCAGACGGCTGTGGTTGTCGAGCTGGCCGGTGGCGGCCTGGAAGCGGAGGTTGAAGAGCTCTTCCTTGGCTTCCTTGAGCTTGGCGACCAGGTCCTCGACGGACTGGTCCCGGAGCTCATGGGCAGTCACGGACTTCGCCATCACTCCCCCTCCCGCTTAACAAACTTGCACTTCATCGGGAGCTTGTGCATGGCACGGCGCATCGCCTCCTTGGCGATGTCCTCGGGCACGCCCGACAGCTCGAACATCACGCGACCGGGCTTGACCGGCGCGACCCACCACTCGGGTGAACCCTTACCGGAGCCCATGCGGACCTCGGCGGGCTTCTTCGTCAGCGGGCGGTCCGGGAAGATGTTGATCCACACCTTGCCGCCACGCTTGATGTGACGCGTCATAGCGATACGAGCGGACTCGATCTGACGGTTGGTGACGTACGCCGACTCCAGAGCCTGGATGCCGAACTCGCCGAAACTGACCGTCGTTCCGCCCTTGGCCTTACCGCGCAGATCCGGGTGGTGCTGCTTGCGGTACTTGACCTTACGAGGAATAAGCACTGGTCAGCTCCCCTCGGGCTTTGCGGACTCGGCCGGAGCCTTGGCCTCGGCACCCTGCGGCTGACCGCCGCCGGCACCGCCACGACGACGACGCTGCGGACGCTCGCGGCGCTGACCGCCGCCACCGCCGCCACCGCCGCCGGCGGAACGCTGGGCGGCCTGGGCCGCCTCGCGCTCGGCGCGGGTCACGGGAGCGTCACCCTTGTAGATCCACACCTTGACGCCGATGCGGCCGAACGTCGTACGGGCCTCGAAGAAGCCGTAGTCGATGTCCGCACGCAGCGTGTGCAGCGGGACCCGGCCCTCGCGGTAGAACTCCGAGCGGGACATCTCGGCCCCACCCAGGCGTCCACCGCACTGGATACGGATGCCCTTGGCACCGCTCTTCATCGCGCTCTGCATCGCCTTGCGCATCGCGCGGCGGAACGCCACACGGCTGCTCAGCTGCTCGGCGACGCCCTGGGCGACGAGCTGCGCGTCGACCTCGGGGTTCTTGACCTCGAAGACGTTGAGCTGAACCTGCTTGGCGGTCAGCTTCTCCAGGTCGGTCCGGATTCGATCGGCCTCGACGCCGCGGCGGCCGATGACGATGCCCGGCCGGGCGGTGTAGACGTCCACGCGGACACGGTCACGGGTGCGCTCGATCTCGACCTTGGAGATGCCCGCGCGCTCCATGCCACGGGTCAGCATCCGACGGATCGCAACGTCTTCCTTGACGTAGTCCTTGTAGGACTTGTCGGCGTACCAGCGGCTCTTGAAGTCCGTGGTGATGCCGAGGCGGAACCCGTGCGGGTTTACCTTCTGCCCCACTATCGGGTCCTTTCCTTCGTCTTGGACGAGGCGCCCGAGCGCTCAGCGACGACCACGGTGATGTGGCTCGTACGCTTCGTCACCCGGAAGGCGCGGCCGAAGCCTCGCGGTCGAATGCGCTTCAGGGTCGGACCCTCGTCCACCCATGCGCCCTCGACCACCAGCGTCTCGCGGTCCAGCTTGTCGTTGTGCTCAGCGTTGGCGATGGCACTAGCCAGCACCTTGCCAACAGGCTCGCTCGCCGACTGGGGCGCGAACCGGAGCACCGCCTGTGCCTCGTCAGCGGGCAACCCGCGAATAAGGTCCACCACCCGGCGGGCCTTCCGGGGCGTAACACGGACGAACCGTGCCTGTGCCCTCGTTCCCATCGCTTTTCCCTCGCTCACGGAAATTCATCTCCACTCACCGTGGAGAAATGGTTCGTTCTCCTGCTGCAACCGCTAACGGCGGCTACGGCGGTCTTCCTTGACGTGGCTACGGAAAGTACGCGTGGGAGCGAACTCACCGAGCTTGTGGCCGACCATCGACTCGGACACGAACACGGGGACGTGCTTGCGGCCATCGTGGACGGCGATCGTGTGACCGATCATCTCCGGGACGATCATGGACCGCCGGGACCACGTCTTGATGACGTTCTTGGTCCCCTTCTCGTTCTGAACTTCCACCTTCTTGATGAGGTGGTCGTCGACGAAGGGACCCTTCTTAAGGCTACGTGGCATCAGACGTGCTCCTTACCGCTTCTTCTTACCGCTACGCCGACGCCGCACGATCAGCTTGTCGCTGGCCTTGTTCTTGGCCCGGGTCCGGCCTTCCTTCTTGCCCCAGGGGCTGACCGGGTGTCGTCCACCGGAGGTCTTGCCCTCACCACCACCGTGCGGGTGGTCGACCGGGTTCATCACGACACCGCGGACGGTCGGGCGCTTGCCCTTCCAGCGGTTACGACCGGCCTTGCCCCAGTTGATGTTGGACTGCTCGGCGTTGCCGACCTGCCCAACGGTGGCGCGGCAGGTGATCTCCACCATGCGCATCTCACCGGAGGGCATACGCAGCGTGGCGTACCGGCCCTCCTTGGCGAGGAGCTGGATCTGGGAACCGGCGGAGCGGCCCAGCTTGGCGCCACCACCCGGCTTCAGCTCGACCGCGTGCACGAACGTACCCGTGGGGATGTTGCGCAGCGGGAGGCAGTTGCCGGGCTTGATGTCGGACTGGGGGCCGTTCTCGACCCTGTCGCCCTGCTTGAGACCGGCGGGTGCCAGGATGTAGCGCTTCTCACCGTCCACGTAGTGGAGCAGTGCGATGCGAGCGGTGCGGTTCGGGTCGTACTCGATGTGAGCGACCTTGGCCGGCACGCCGTCCTTGTCGTGACGACGGAAGTCGATCACGCGGTAGGCGCGCTTGTGGCCACCACCCTGGTGACGGGTCGTGATACGGCCGTGGCCGTTACGCCCGCCCTTGGAGTGCAGAGGACGCACCAGGGACTTCTCCGGCTCCGAGCGCGTGATCTCGACGAAGTCGCTCACGCTGGAACCGCGACGACCCGGTGTCGTCGGCTTGTACTTACGAATGCCCATCTTCTTCGCGCATTCCTTTACGTGTTGCTTGGTGTGTAGCGGTCAGACCCGGAAAGGTCACCGACCGAAGATGTCGATCCGGTCGCCCTCGGCGAGGCCGACGATCGCGCGCTTCGTGTCAGGACGCTTCCCGAAACCGAAACGGGTCCGCTTGCGCTTGCCCTTCCGGTTGATCGTGTTCACGCTCGTGACCTTCACCTCGAAGATCTTCTCGATCGCGATCTTGATCTGGGTCTTGTTGGCGTCGGGCTTGACGATGAACGTGTACTTGTTCTCGTCCATGAGCCCGTAGCTCTTCTCGGAGATCACCGGCTCGACGATGATGTCCCGGTGGTCGGCGATCCTCACTGGTCGTCCTCCTCGGACTGAGCGGCCTTGGAGGTGCCGGCCGCGTGGGCCAGGAACTCGGCGTAGCCCGCCTCGGTGAAGACCACGTCGTCCGAGTAGAGGACGTCGTAGGTGTTCACCTGGTTCGCGTCGAGGATGTGCACCTCTTCGAGGTTGCGCAGGGCGCGCCGGTTGTGCTCGTCGTCGCGGGCCAGGACAACCAGGACCTTGTCGGACTCGGTGACCTGACGCAGCGCCTTCAGAGCGTTCTGCGTGAGCTTGCTGCCCGCGTCCTCGGCCACGAAGTGGCTGATGACGTGGATACGGCCGTGCGTGGCCCGGTCCGAGAGGGCTGCGCGCAGGGCGGCGGCCTTCATCTTCTTCGGGGTGCGCTGGCTGTAGTCGCGCGGCTGCGGTCCGTGGACCGTGCCACCGCCGGTGTACTGAGGGGCGCGGATGGAACCCTGACGGGCCCGGCCGGTGCCCTTCTGGCGGTACGGCTTCTTGCCACCGCCGCGAACCTCGCCGCGGGTCTTGGTGGCGTGGGTGCCCTGGCGGCCGGCGGCCAGCTGAGCGTTCACGACCTGGTGCAGGAGCGGAATGCTGACCTGCTGGGCGAAGACGCTCTCAGGCAGCTCGACACTGCCCTGAGCGGCGCCCTCGGGGTTCTTGACCTCGATCTGGGCCATGGCTTACTTGTCCCCCTTCACAGCGGTGCGGACGAGCACCAGACCGCCGTTGGGACCGGGGACAGCACCCTTGACCAGGATGAGGCCCTTCTCCGCGTCCACAGAGTGAACGGTCAGGTTCTGGACGGTCTTGCGCACGTTGCCCATGCGCCCTGCCATCCGCATGCCCTTGAAAACGCGGCCGGGCGTGGCGCAGCCGCCGATGGAACCGGGCGAGCGGTGCTTGCGCTGGGTACCGTGCGAGGCGGAGAGACCACGGAAACCGTGGCGCTTCATCACACCCGCGAAGCCCTTGCCCTTGCTCTTGCCCGTGACGTCGACCGTCTGGCCGCTCTCGAAGCTGTCCACGGCGACCTCCTGGCCGAGCGTGTACTCGGAGGCGTCGGTCGTGCGGACCTCGACGTAGTGCCGGCGCGGGGTCAGGTCGTTCTTGCGCAGGTAGTCGCCGAGAGGCTTGTTGACCTTGCGCGGGTTGATCTGCCCGTAGCCCAGCTGGATAGCCGAGTAGCCATCGGTGTCCGGAGTCCGGATGCGGCTCACGACGCACGGACCGGCCTTCAGAACCGTCACAGGCACCATCTTGCCCGCGTCGTCGAAGACCTGGGTCATGCCGAGCTTTTCGCCCAGAACTCCCTTGATCTGCTTGGTGGCCATGTCAGTGCGTCCTTAAAGCTTGATCTCGATGTCAACGCCAGCCGGGAGGTCGAGTCGCATGAGCGAGTCGACCGTCTTCGGCGTGGGGTCGATGATGTCGATCAGCCGCTTGTGGGTGCGCATCTCGAAGTGCTCGCGCGAGTCCTTGTACTTGTGCGGCGATCGGATAACGCAGTAAACGTTCTTTTCCGTCGGCAGCGGCACCGGGCCCGCGACCTGTGCGCCAGTTCGCGTCACAGTCTCAACGATCTTGCGCGCCGAGCTGTCGATGACCTCGTGGTCATAGGCCTTTAGCCGAATGCGGATCTTCTGTCCCGCCATATGGCCTGTTCGTCCTTCGCTTCAGTGTCCGTAACGGTGATCTGTCCCG
The DNA here is from genome assembly GCF_036327455.1 of Nocardiopsis codii. Lineage (NCBI taxonomy): Bacteria > Bacillati > Actinomycetota > Actinomycetes > Streptosporangiales > Nocardiopsidaceae > Nocardiopsis > Nocardiopsis codii. The sequence continues at coordinate 132,727 of NZ_JAUZMY010000002.1, forward strand.
GTCACAGAAGCCCAGGCCTGACGGAATCCGCCGTGTGGCCGTGAGCCCCTATTCCCTTGAGAAACCGCAACAGGGCTTGCCCCTGCGGTGCGTCACCGTCACAGTGCCCGATGACGTCTTGTGTGTGCGGTGGGCGGACCGTGCGAGCACGGTCTCGCCCACCACGCCGGGGGCGGCTCCTCAGGGGGCCGCCCCCGGCATGCGTACTACTTGAGGATCTTGGTGACGCGACCCGCGCCCACGGTGCGGCCACCCTCACGGATGGCGAACCGCAGACCGTCTTCCATCGCGACCGGCTGGATCAGGTTGACGGTCATCTCGGTGTTGTCACCGGGCATGACCATCTCCGTGCCCTCCGGCAGCGTCACGACGCCGGTGACGTCGGTGGTGCGGAAGTAGAACTGCGGGCGGTAGTTGTTGAAGAACGGCGTGTGCCGTCCGCCCTCGTCCTTGGACAGGATGACGACGTTCGCCTCGAACTCCGTGTGCGGGGTGGTCGTGCCGGGCTTGATCACGACCTGGCCGCGCTCGACGTCCTCGCGCTTGATGCCGCGCAGGAGCAGCCCGACGTTGTCGCCGGCCTGGCCCTGGTCGAGCAGCTTGCGGAACATCTCAACACCGGTGACGGTGGTGGTCTGCTTGTCGTCCTTGATACCGACGATGTCGACGGTCTCGTTGACGTTCACGATGCCGCGCTCGATACGACCGGTGACGACGGTGCCGCGACCGGTGATCGAGAAGACGTCCTCGATGGGCATGAGGAACGGCTTGTCCGTGTCACGCTCGGGCTCGGGGATGTAGGTGTCCACGGTGCTCATGAGCTCCAGGACGGACTTGCCCCACTCCTCGTCGCCCTCCAGCGCCTTGAGCGCGGAGACCTTGGTGACGGGAACGTCGTCGCCGGGGAACTCGTACTCGCTGAGGAGCTCACGGACCTCGAGCTCGACGAGCTCGAAGATCTCCTCGTCGTCGACCATGTCGGACTTGTTCAGAGCCACGACGATGTACGGCACGCCGACCTGGCGGGCCAGGAGCACGTGCTCCTTGGTCTGCGGCATCGGGCCGTCGGTCGCGGCCACGACCAGGATGGCGCCGTCCATCTGCGCGGCACCCGTGATCATGTTCTTCACGTAGTCGGCGTGGCCGGGGCAGTCGACGTGGGCGTAGTGACGCGCCTCGGTCTGGTACTCGACGTGGGCGACGGAGATCGTGATACCGCGCTCGCGCTCCTCAGGAGCGTTGTCGATGTCCTCGAACGGCGTGAACGGGTTCAGGTCCGGGTACGCGTCGTGCAGCACCTTGGTGATGGCCGCGGTCAGCGTGGTCTTGCCGTGGTCAATGTGACCGATGGTGCCGATGTTGACGTGCGGCTTAGTCCGCTCGAACTTTGCTTTCGCCACTGGATGTCTCCTAGACGTACAGAGCTATCTGGTGCTCGCCCCCCGCGTGGACGGGGAGCGAGCCGGTTACGTGTTCGCGGCTATTCGCCGCGAACCTTCGCCACAATTTCTTGGGCGACAGCGGACGGAACCTCCGCGTAGGAGTCGAACACCATCGAGTAGTTGGCGCGACCCTGGGTACGGCTGCGCAGGTCACCCACGTAGCCGAACATTTCAGAGAGGGGTACCTGGGCCTTGACGATGCGGACGCCGGAACGCTCGTCCATGGACTGAATCTGTCCACGGCGGGAGTTCAGGTCGCCGATCACGTCACCCATGTACTCCTCAGGGGTGGTGACCTCCACGGCCATGACCGGCTCGAGAAGAGTCGGCTTCGCGAGCCTGACGGCCTCCTTGAAGGCCATCGAACCCGCGGTCTTGAAGGCCATCTCGGAGGAGTCGACCTCGTGGTACTGGCCGTCCTGGAGCGTCACCTTGACGCCGACGAGCGGGTAGTGCGCGAGCACACCCAGCTCAGCGGCCTCCTGGGCACCGGCGTCGACCGACGGGATGTACTCCCGCGGGATGCGTCCACCGGTGACCGCGTTGACGAACTCGTAGCCGGAGGCGTCGCCGCCCTCGACGATCAGGGGCTCGACGTCGATCTTGACCTTGGCGAACTGGCCCGACCCACCGGTCTGCTTCTTGTGGGTGTAGACGTGGCCTTCGACCTTCTTGCGAATGGTCTCGCGGTAGGCCACCTGGGGCTTACCGATGTTCGCCTCGACCTTGAACTCGTCGCGCATGCGGTTGACGAGGACCTCGAGGTGCAGCTCGCCCATACCGGAGATGACGGTCTGACCGGTCTGGTCGTCGGTCGCGACCTGGAACGAGGGGTCCTCGTCCGCGAGACGCTGGATCGCGATGCCCAGCTTCTCCTGGTCGCTCTTGGTCTTGGGCTCGATGGCCACCTCGATGACCGGAGCCGGGAACGTCATGGACTCCAGGACGATCGGAGCCGCCTGGTCGCACAGCGTCTCGCCGGTCGTGGTGTCCTTCAGACCCATGACCGCGACGATGTCGCCCGCGCCGGCCTCGCCGATCTCCTCACGCTTGTTGGAGTGCATGCGGTAGATCTTGCCGATCCGCTCCTTGCGGCCCTTGAGACTGTTCAGCACCGCGGTGCCGGTCACAAGGACGCCGGAGTAGATGCGCACGTAGGTCAGCTTGCCCAGGTGCGGGTCGCTCATGATCTTGAAGACCAGGGCGGACATCGGCTCGTCGACGCTCGGCTTGCGGGAGAGCTTGGTCTCCTCGGTCTCGTCCTTGGGGTCGTGGCCCTCGATGGCGTCCACGTCCAGGGGCGAGGGGAGGTACGCCGTGACCGCGTCGAGCAGGGGCTGGACGCCCTTGTTCTTGAACGCGGTGCCGCACACGATCGGGATCGCGGTACCGGCGATGGTCGCGCGGCGGATGGCCGGGACCAGCTGCTCCACGGTGGGCTCCTTGCCCTCCAGGTACAGCTCCATGATCGAGTCGTCGGCCTCGGCCAGCACCTCGATGAACGCCTCGCGGGCTTCGCGAGCGGCCTCCGCGTGGGTGTCGGGGATGTCGACCGTGTCGTACATCTCGCCGAGCGCGGCCTCCTCGTTCCAGACGTAGGCCTTCATCAGGACCAGGTCGATGACGCCCTTGAAGTCGCTCTCGGCACCGATCGGCAGCTGGATGGGCATGGCGTTCGCGCCGAGGCGCTCACGGAACATGTCGACACAGCGCTGGAACTCGGCGCCGATCTTGTCCATCTTGTTGACGAAGCAGATACGCGGAACGCCATAGCGGTCAGCCTGACGCCAGACCTGCTCGGACTGGGGCTCGACGCCTTCCTTGGCGTCGAACACCGCGACGGCACCGTCGAGGACACGCAGCGACCGCTCGACCTCGACCGTGAAGTCGACGTGGCCGGGCGTGTCGATGATGTTGATCGTGTGGTCGTCCCAGTGCGTGGTGGTAGCAGCCGAGGTAATGGTGATACCCCGCTCCTGCTCCTCCTTCATCCAGTCCATCGTGGCGGCGCCATCGTGGACCTCACCCACCTTGTGGGTCACACCGGTGTAGTAGAGGATCCGCTCAGTCGTGGTGGTCTTGCCCGCGTCGATGTGGGCCATAATCCCGATGTTGCGGACCTTGGCCAGGTCAAGCGCAGTCTTAGCAGCCATGAGGCTCGTCTTCCCTCGGTCTCAAGGAATCGAATCGCCGCGGGGTTACCAGCGGTAGTGGGCGAAGGCCTTGTTCGACTCGGCCATCTTGTGCGTGTCCTCACGCTTCTTGACAGCCGCGCCGAGACCGTTGCTGGCGTCGACCAGCTCGTTCATCAGACGCTCGGTCATGGTCTTCTCACGACGCTGACGCGCGTAGGAGACCAGCCAGCGCAGGGCCAGCGTGGTGGACCGGGAGGCGCGAACCTCGACCGGCACCTGGTAGGTCGCGCCACCGACACGGCGGCTGCGGACCTCCAGCGCGGGCTTGACGTTGTCCAGGGCTCGCTTCAGAACGACGAGCGGGTCCTGGCTGGTCTTCTCGCGAGCGCCCTCGAGGGCGTCGTAGACGACGCTCTGAGCGATGGAGCGCTTGCCGTCGAGGAGCACCTTGTTGATGAGTGCGGTGACGAGCGGCGAGCCGTAGACCGGGTCGGTGATGAGCTGGCGCTTCGGCGCCGGGCCCTTGCGCGGCATCTTACTTCTCCTTCTTGGCGCCGTAGTGGCTACGCGCCTGCTTGCGGCCCCGGACACCCTGGGTGTCGAGCGAACCGCGGACAATTCGGTAGCGGACACCCGGCAGGTCCTTCACACGACCACCGCGAACGAGCACGATGCTGTGCTCCTGGAGGTTGTGACCAATGCCGGGAATGTAGGCCGTGACCTCGATGCCACTGCTCAGCTTGACGCGAGCGACCTTACGCAGAGCGGAGTTCGGCTTCTTCGGCGTAGTGGTGTAGACACGCGTGCACACACCACGACGCTGCGGACTCCCCTTCAGCGCCGGGGTCTTGTTCTTTGCGACCTTGTCCTGTCGGCCCTTGCGGACCAGCTGCTGGATGGTGGGCACCGCGTCTCCGTCTTCCTCGTGACCTACGCCGGTTCTCGTAGCCGATATCGCTATTGACCTGCTGAATTTCCCGAACCTCCCCGACCCACGTGGTCGGGCGTGTCGCGCTGGTTGTCGCGCACAGCAAAAAACCGAACACATCCGGCCGGAGGCCGATCATGGGAGGGGGTTCACTTGCGTGGCGCGCCCTACGTCCTCACCTGGTGGGACCGGGGCGCCGCACACACACGTGTGACCCGTCGACTCACGGGCACAATCACACAGGCTACCGTTTACCGTCTGGGCGGTCAAAACGGTGTGCGACATGGCGAGAATCATGGAACCGGTTCTCGCGTAGCCGTGGGTCACCGCCAGTCTACGCGCTCCCGGGGGCGCTTCGCCCAGGGGTCCCCCGGATACCGTTGGTGGGCGGCCGAAACCGGCGGCCGCTCCCCCGGACCCATTGTGGTGGAGGAGCGGCCCCGGCGCTACAGGACCAGCCAGATCGCGACGGAGATCACCGTCACCAGGATGCCGAGCACCGCGAACACCGTGCCGACGGTGATCAGGCCCAGGCCGTCCAGCTCCCCCCGCGAGGCGCGGATCGCCTTCTTGGCCTTGGGACCGGTGATCAGGAGCGCGAGGAGCGCCGTGACCAGACCGATGCCGGGGAGCAGGGACGCGATGCCCAGCCACAGGGTGACGGTCGCCCCCCGCTCGGTGTCCGGCAGGAAGTCGATGCTGTCGTAGCCGGGGTACGGGTCGCCGAGCTCTCCGCCCAGGGGGCGGTCCACGAAGCCGGGGAAGTCCTCGGCGATGCGGTCCTTGCGGCGCCTGCGCGAGGCGGGCGCCTCCGGCATTCCGTAGTCGGCCGGGGTGAAGCCGTCGTCGTACTCGCTCTCACCGGACGGCTCGGGCTCGTCGTGCTCCCAGGTGTCCTCGGGGATGCTGGGCGCCTCGAACACCTGCGTGGCGCCGTCGGGGACGTCGTCGTCGGCGAAGCCCCCACGGCGTGCCGGGGCGTCCTGCGGTTCCTCGTCCGCGAACCCGCCGGCCTCCCTGGACCGGGCGCGCGACTGCATGTCGGCGATCGCGGCCAGGGGGTCGTCCGACGCCGGGACGGAGGTCCGCCCCTCGTCGGCGCCGGTCCCGTCCCAGCGGTCGTCCGCGTCCGGATCCTGGTCGGCCGAGCTCCATTCGGAGGGTTCGGGGTCCGTGGCGGAACCGCCCCAGGTGTTCCTGTCCGGTGTCCCCGCGGACTCGCGTCGGCGCTCCTCGGCCTCGCGGACCACGTCGGGGAGCCGGGGGTCGTTGCGGTCGAACGCCCAGGTGTTGCCGCTCCCCGAGCCGAGGGTGCTCTGGTCGGGGGTCGGCGGCGACAGTTCGTCGTCGTAGCCGTCGGTCCACGACTCGTTGGTCCCCGCGCCGGACCACGTGTCACCGGTGTCCCGGGCGGGCGCCCAGGAGTCCAGGTCGTTCGTCTCGGTGGACGTGGACCTCCAGGAGTCGCCGTCCGGCCCGGCGGTGGCGCCGTCGGGCGCGTCCCAGGCGGCGTCGGAGGGCGCGCCGCGGTCGGCGGAGGCCCCCCAGGAGTCCGATCCGAGTTCGTCGTCGTCCCAGGACCGGCCGCCGTCGGCGGTGGCACGGGTGTCGTACGGCGCGCCGTACGTTTCGGCCCCGTGACGGGCAGCGGCGTTCCAGGAGTCGGGTCCGGTCCCCGCGGAGCCGTCGACCGGGGCGTCGGCCCCCCAGTCGGCCGTACCGCGGTCGTCGGAGAGCTCGTCGTCCCAGAGAGGGGCCGCCGGGGCGGCTCCGGCCCGGTCCGCCGTCGTGTCGGAGGCCGTGGCGCCCGTGCCCCATCCGGCGGAGTCGGTGCCCCGGTCCTCGTCCCAGGGGCGGTCCGCGGAGTCGGCGGCACGGTAACCGGAGGGTGCGTCGTCCCAGGGCCGGTCCGAGCCGCCCGCGGGTGCGTCGTCCCAGGAGCGGTCCCCTCCTTCGGCGGAGGGCTTCCAGGAGTCGGTCGGTCCACCGCCGAGCCCGTCGTTCCACGGGCGGGTGTCGGACGCCAGGGGGTCGGACGCGCCGAACCCGGAGGAGGCCGCGCCTCCCACCGGGGCGTCGGGCGACCAGCGCTCGGGGTCGTCGGAGCGGCCGGCCGGGGCGTCGTCTCCCCAGGTGTCCCGGACCGGCTCGCCGACACCGCCCAGGGCGGGGTCGGGTTCCCAGGACCGGGTCTCGGGGGAGGTGCCCGGTGTCCAGGCGTCGTCGTCCCGGCCGGGGGCCGGAGCCCACGTCTCGGGGCCGCCGGCGCCCGCAGGCTCGTCGTCCCAGGGACGGGCGTCGGACGCGTCGGCGTCGGACGCCACGCGGTCGGGTGCGCCGAACCCGGAGGAGGCCGTACCGCCCTCCGGGGCCCCGGGGGTCCAGTGGCCGGTGTCGTGGTCGTCGGGGCGCCCGGCGGGAGCGTCGGCTCCCCAGGGGGCCCCGGCACGCTCGTCGGGTCGGCTGTCCGGGTCCCACGCGCCCCGGCCGCGCTCGTCCGTCCCGCCCAGCGGAGCGTCTGCGTCCCACGCGGCGGAACCGCGCGAGGCATCGGCGTCCCACGCGGCGGAACCGCGCGAGGCATCGGGCTCCCACGCCGCGGAACCGCGGGGGGCGTCGGCGTCCCACGCCGCGGGACCCTCCGCGGGTGCGGCGGAGCCGCTGCGGTCGTCGGGCGCGTCGTCCCAGGGGCGGGCGTCGCCGACCGGGTCCGGTGTCCAGGCCTCGGCGTCCCGGGCGGGGGCCGGGGCCCATGCCTCCCGGTCCTCCTCCCCGAAGCCGCGCTCGGGGGCGTCGGTACGCCACGCGTCGTGGTCCGGTGCGTCGGAGCTGTCCGCCGGGGCGCCGCCCCAGGCGTCTCCTGCGCGTTCGCCGGCCCCTGCGGCGGGGCCGTCCTGGCCCCACGTGTCCCGGCCGCGCTCGTCGGCCCCGCCCAGCGGGGCGTCGGCGTCCCACGCGGCGGAACCGCGCGGCGCGCCGAGGGGATCGTCGTCCCTCCAGGCGTCGGAGGCCCGGTCCTGGCCGGAGTACCCGGCGCCGTGGAAGGCCCCCTCACCCGGGGCTGCGGACTGCGCGTCGTTCAGGCCCGTCGGCCACACGTCCTCCCGGTCGGCGGGCGCGTCCGCTCCGCCGACGGTCCTGTCCGTCCGGGGAGCGGCCCAGGAGTCCATGCGACCGCCGGGTCCCTCGGCCGGGTCCTCGGACGGGAGGGGGACCTGGGCGCTGGCCGCCACACTGGGCAGGCTGGGCTCCTCCTGCTCCCCCGGCACCCGGGTCAGCGGCTGGTACGACGACAGCCCCGCCCCCGGGTAGGAGATCGAGTTCGACGTCGCGGAACCCCCGGACGGCGGACCGCCCAGCGCCTCCGGGTACGGCTCGACCAGGGCCGGGCGCGACGCGCTCAGCCCCGCGTAACCCCCGCTGTCGGGGAACACCGTCTCGGTGTTCTCCTCGGCTTCCTCACCCTCGAGCGGGTCCTGGTACTCCGACTGCGTGCGGTAGCGGTTCTCGCTCGGCTTGAACCAGTCCCCCGCACCGGAGTCCCGTCCGCCCCCGTGTTCAGTCATGCCTCTCCCGCCGGCGCAGTAGCGCCGTCTCCCCGTCCGCCTGAGCGGATCCTGTACGCGGAACGGCGGCGGCACCGCTCCCGGTCGGGAGTGGCTGGCCGCCGCCGTCAGTTCAAACCGCTTCTACCGGTTGTACGGCCCGAAGTCGTACTCCTCCAGCGGGACGGCCTCGCCGGATCCCTGACCGAAGGTGTACTCGCTCGGCTCCTCGTACCCGGAGACCGAGTACATCGAGGCCTTCGCCTCCTCGGTGGGCTCCACCCGGATGTTGCGGTACTGCGGAATACCGGTACCGGCCGGGATGAGCTTACCGATGATGACGTTCTCCTTGAGGCCGAGCAGCGGGTCGCTCTTGCCGTGGATGGCGTTCTCGGTGAGCACCCGGGTGGTCTCCTGGAAGGAGGCCGCCGACAGCCAGGACTCCGTGGCCAGCGAGGCCTTGGTGATCCCCAGCAGCACCGGGCGTCCGGCCGCGGGCTGTCCGCCCTCGGAGACGACCCGGCGGTTGATCCGCTCGAACTTCGGCCGCTCGACCATCTCACCGGGCAGGAGTTCGGTGTCGCCGGACTCCAGGATGTTCACCCGCTTGAGCATCTGGCGGACGATGATCTCGATGTGCTTGTCGTGGATGGACACACCCTGCGACTTGTACACCTCCTGGACCTCCGACACGAGGTGCTGCTGCACCGCGCGCGGGCCCTGGATGCGAAGAACCTCGTGCGGGTTGATCGCACCCTGGATCAGCTGCTGGCCGACCGTGACGTGGTCGCCGTCGCTGATGAGGAGCTGCGCACGCATCGGGACCGGGTAGGCGATCTCGTCCGTGCCGTCGTCGGGAATGACGACGATCTTGCGGCTCTTCTCGGTGTCGTCGATCCGGACCCGGCCCTCCATCTCGGAGATCGGGGCCACACCCTTGGGGATGCGGGCCTCGAAGAGCTCCTGGACACGGGGCAGACCGTGCGTGATGTCCTGACCGGCGGAACCGCCCATGTGGAAGGTACGCATGGTCAGCTGGGTGCCGGGCTCACCGATGGACTGGGCCGCGATGATGCCGATCGCCTCGCCGACGTCCACCGGCTTGCCGGTCGCCATGGAGCGGCCGTAGCAGGTGGTGCAGACGCCGATCTTGGCCTCGCAGGTCAGCGACGAGCGGATGCGCACCCGGGTGAACCCGGCCGCGATCAGCGTGTCGATGTTCTGCTCGGAGGTGTCGCTCAGCGTGGGCAGGACGACCTTGCCGTCCGCTCCCACAGCGTCCTCGGAGAGGGTGCGGCCGAAACCGGTGTTCTCGACGTTGTGCTTGCGCACGACGACGCCGGCGGCGTTCTTCTCACCGATCTCGTGCCAGATCGAACGGTCCGTGCCGCAGTCGATCTCGCGGACGATGACGTCCTGCGCGACGTCCACCAGACGACGGGTCAGGTAACCCGAGTCGGCGGTACGCAGCGCGGTGTCCGCCAGGCCCTTGCGCTGACCGTGCGTGGAGATGAAGTACTCCAGCACCGACAGGCCCTCACGGTAGGAGGACTTGATCGGACGCGGGATCGTCTCACCCTTGGTGTTGGAGACCAGGCCGCGGATACCCGCGATCTGGCGCACCTGCATCGGGTTGCCTCGGGCGCCGGACTGGACCATCATCCACACCGGGTTGTCGGCGGGGAAGTTGTCCTCCATGTTCTGCGCGACCTCGGCGGTGGCCTGGGTCCACACCTCGGTGAGCTCCTGGCGGCGCTCGTCGTCGGTGATGAGACCGCGGTCGTACTCGCGCTGGATCTTGTCGGCCTTGCGCTCGTACCCCTCGAGGATCTCCGCCTTGCGCGGCGGCGCGACGACGTCCTCGATACCGATGGTCAGGCCGGACCTGGTGGCCCAGTGGTAGCCCGCGTCCTTCAGGGCGTCCAGGGTCGTGGCGACCTGGACCTTGGGGTAGTTCTCGGCGAGGTCGTTGACCAGGACCGAGACCTGCTTCTTGCCCACCTGGAAGTTGACGTACGGGTAGTCGACCGGGGTGGTCTCGTTGAAGAGGTAACGCCCCAGGGTCGTCTCCAGGACGTACACGTCGCCCTGCTGCCAGCCCTCCGGAGGCGTCCAGTCCTTCGGCGCCGGGGCGCCGTCGGCGATCCGCAGGCGGATCTTCGCCTGCAGGTCGAGGTCGCCCAGGTCGTAGGCCATGATCGCCTCGGCCGGGGAGCGGAACGCACGTCCCTCGCCCCTGGCGTCGGTCTTCTCCGTCGTCAGGTAGAACAGGCCGATGATCATGTCCTGGGTGGGCATGGTCACGGGCTTGCCGTCGGACGGCTTGAGGATGTTGTTGGTCGCCAGCATCAGCAGCCGCGCCTCGGCCTGGGCCTCGGCGGACAGCGGCAGGTGCACGGCCATCTGGTCACCGTCGAAGTCGGCGTTGAACGCCGTGCAGACGAGCGGGTGGATCTGGATGGCCTTGCCCTCGACCAGCTGCGGCTCGAAGGCCTGGATGCCCAGGCGGTGCAGGGTCGGTGCGCGGTTGAGCAGCACCGGGTGCTCGGTGATGACCTCTTCGAGCACGTCCCACACGACGGGGCGGGACCGCTCCACCATGCGCTTGGCGCTCTTGATGTTCTGCGCGTGGTTCAGGTCGACCAGGCGCTTCATCACGAACGGCTTGAAGAGCTCCAGGGCCATCTGCTTGGGCAGACCGCACTGGTGCAGCTTCAGCTGCGGGCCGACGACGATGACCGAACGGCCGGAGTAGTCGACGCGCTTGCCGAGCAGGTTCTGACGGAAACGGCCCTGCTTGCCCTTGAGCATGTCGGACAGCGACTTGAGCGGGCGGTTACCGGGACCGGTGACCGGGCGTCCGCGGCGGCCGTTGTCGAACAGTGCGTCGACGGCCTCCTGGAGCATCCGCTTCTCGTTGTTGACGATAATCTCGGGCGCGCCCAGGTCGAGCAGCCGCTTGAGGCGGTTGTTCCGGTTGATGACGCGGCGGTACAGGTCGTTGAGGTCGGAGGTCGCGAAGCGGCCACCGTCCAGCTGCACCATCGGACGCAGGTCCGGCGGGATGACCGGGATGCAGTCCAGCACCATGCCCATGGGGCTGTTGGTGGTGTTGAGGAACGCCGAGACGACCTTGAGCCGCTTCAGGGCGCGGGCCTTCTTCTGGCCCTTGCCGGTGCGGATGGTCTCGCGGAGCTTCTCGGCCTCCACGTCCAGCTCGAAGTTGGCGAGCCGGTCCTGGATGGCCTGGGCGCCCATGCCGCCGCGGAAGTACTTCCCGAAGCGGTCCCGCATCTCGCGGTAGAGCATCTCGTCGCCCTCGAGGTCCTGGACCTTGAGGTTCTTGAACCGGTTCCAGACCTCGTCGAGGCGGTCGATCTCGCGCTGGGCGCGGTCGCGGAGCTGGCGCATCTCGCGCTCGGCGCCCTCGCGGACCTTGCGTCGCGCGTCGCCCTTGGCACCCTGCTCCTCGAGCTCGGCCAGGTCGGCCTCGAGCTTGCGGTGCCGCTCCTCGATGGTGGAGTCGCGCCGCTGCTCCAGGTGCTGCTTCTCGACGGAGATACGCGCTTCCAGCGACTGGAGGTCGCGCTCGCGGGCCTCGGTGTCCACCCACGTGACCATGTAGGCGGCGAAGTAGATGATCTTCTCGAGATCCTTCGGCGCCAGGTCCAGCAGGTAGCCCAGGCGGGAGGGCACGCCCTTGAAGTACCAGATGTGCGTGACGGGAGCGGCCAGCTCGATGTGGCCCATCCGCTCGCGACGCACCTTGGCACGGGTCACCTCGACGCCGCAGCGCTCACAGATGATGCCCTTGAAGCGGACGCGCTTGTACTTGCCGCAGTAGCACTCCCAGTCCCGGGTCGGACCGAAGATCTTCTCGCAGAAGAGTCCGTCCTTCTCGGGCTTGAGGGTCCGGTAGTTGATGGTTTCGGGCTTCTTGACCTCGCCGTGTGACCACTGGCGGATGTCGTCGGCGGTGGCGAGGCCAATCCGCAGCTCGTCGAAGAAGTTGACGTCGAGCACTTAATTCGTCCCCTGCTCTCGAAATCCGCGGAAGTTAGACCTCTTCGACACTGCTGGGCTCTCGCCGCCCCAGGTCGATTCCCAGTTCTTCCGCCGCGCGGAAGACGTCCTCGTCACTGTCCCGCATCTCGATGGACATACCGTCACTGGACAGCACCTCCACGTTCAGACAGAGCGACTGCATCTCCTTGATGAGCACCTTGAAGGACTCAGGGATACCCGGCTCGGGGATGTTCTCGCCCTTGACGATGGCCTCGTAGACCTTGACCCGGCCCACCACGTCGTCGGACTTGATGGTGAGCAGCTCCTGGAGCGCGTAGGCGGCACCGTATGCCTCCAGCGCCCACACCTCCATCTCACCGAAGCGCTGGCCGCCGAACTGCGCCTTACCGCCCAGCGGCTGCTGGGTGATCATGGAGTACGGGCCGGTGGAGCGCGCGTGGATCTTGTCGTCCACGAGGTGGTGGAGCTTCAGGATGTACTTGTAGCCGACGGAGATCGGCTCGGCGAACGGCTCACCGGTGCGGCCGTCGAACAGCCGCGCCTTGCCGTCGCTGTTGATGAGGCGGTTGCCGTCCTTGTTCGGACGCACCGACTGGATGAGCCCGCTGAGCTCGTCACCGTGCAGGCCGTCGAAGACCGGGGTGGCGACGCGCGAGTTCGGCTGGACGTCGGTCGCGCCGATCGCGTGGAGCGACTTCTGCCACTCCTCCTCCACCCCCTCGACGAGCCAGCCGTTCTTGGCCAGCCACCCGAGGTGGACCTCCAGGACCTGGCCGACGTTCATCCGGCCGGGCACGCCCAGCGGGTTGAGGATGATGTCGACCGGGGTGCCGTCCTCCAGGAAGGGCATGTCCTCCTGCGGCAGGATCTTGGAGATGACGCCCTTGTTGCCGTGGCGGCCGGCGAGCTTGTCGCCGTCGGTGATCTTGCGCTTCTGCGCCACGTAGACGCGGACCATCTCGTTGACGCCGGGGGCGAGCTCGTCGCCCTCCTCGCGGCTGAAGACGCGAACGCCGATGACCTTGCCGGTCTCGCCGTGCGGCACCTTCAGGGAGGTGTCGCGGACCTCGCGGGCCTTCTCACCGAAGATGGCGCGCAGCAGGCGCTCCTCCGGGGTCAGCTCGGTCTCGCCCTTGGGCGTGACCTTGCCGACGAGGATGTCGCCGTCCACGACCTCGGCGCCGATGCGGATGATGCCCCGGTCGTCGAGGTCGGCGAGGACCTCCTCGCTGACGTTGGGGATCTCGCGGGTGATCTCCTCCGGGCCCAGCTTGGTGTCGCGGGCGTCGACCTCGTGCTCCTCGATGTGGATCGAGGAGAGGACGTCGTCCTGCACCAGGCGCTGGGAGAGGATGATCGCGTCCTCGTAGTTGTGGCCCTCCCACGACATGTAGGCCACGAGCAGGTTCTTGCCGAGCGACATCTCACCCTGGTCGGTGGAGGGTCCGTCGGCGAGGACCTGGTTGGCCTCGACCCGCTGGCCCTCGGTGACGATCGGGCGCTGGTTGAAGCAGGTGCCCTGGTTGGAGCGCTGGAACTTGCCCATGCGGTACGTCTTGCGCGTGCCGTCGTCGGCCATGATGGTCGCGTAGTCGGCGGTGACGTCCTCGACGACGCCGGCCTTCTCGTTGAGGATGACCTCACCGGCGTCGGTGGCGGCGCGGTACTCCATGCCGGTGCCGACGAACGGCGACTCGGCGCGCAGCAGCGGCACGGCCTGGCGCTGCATGTTGGAGCCCATGAGCGCGCGGTTGGCGTCGTCGTGCTCCAGGAACGGGATCATGGCGGTGGCGACCGACACCATCTGGCGCGGCGACACGTCCATGTAGTCGACCTCGTCGGTGCTGACCTGCTCGAACTCCCCGCCCTTACGGCGCACGAGCACACCGGCCTCGGCGAAGGTGCCGTCCGGGTTCAGCGGCGTGTTGGCCTGCGCGATGACGTACAGGTCCTCCTCGTCCGCGGTGAGGTAGTCGACCTGCTCGGAGATGTGCCCGTCGATGATCTTCCGGTACGGGGTCTCCACGAAACCGAAGGAGTTGACCCGCCCGTAGCCCGCCAGGGAGCCGATCAGACCGATGTTGGGACCCTCGGGGGTCTCGATCGGGCACATGCGGCCGTAGTGGGAGGGGTGGACGTCACGGACCTCGAAGCCCGCGCGCTCACGGGACAGACCGCCCGGACCCAGCGCCGAGAGGCGGCGCTTGTGGGTCAGGCCCGCGAGCGGGTTGGTCTGGTCCATGAACTGGGACAGCTGCGAGGTGCCGAAGAACTCCTTGATGGAGGCGACGACCGGGCGGATGTTGATCAGGGTCTGCGGCGTGATCGCCTCGACGTCCTGGGTGGTCATCCGCTCGCGGACCACGCGCTCCATGCGGGCCAGGCCCAGGCGGACCTGGTTCTGGATGAGCTCGCCGACGGTGCGCAGACGGCGGTTGCCGAAGTGGTCGATGTCGTCGGTCTCGATCGGGCGGAGGCCGTTGACGGTCTCCTTCTCCACCTCGCCCGCGTGCAGGCGGACCATGTAGTCGATCGTGGCGACGATGTCGTCCTCGGTCAGCGTGCCCTGCGTGTAGTCGGCGTCGAGGCCGAGCTTCTTGTTGATCTTGTAGCGGCCGACCTTGGCCAGGTCGTAGCGCTTGGGGTTGAAGTAGAGGTTCTCCAACAGCGCCTGGGCCGACTCCTTCGTGGGCGGCTCTCCGGGGCGCAGCTTGCGGTAGATGTCCAGCAGCGCGTCGTCGGTGCCCGCCGTGGGGTCCTTCTCCAGCGTGTTGCGGATGGACTCGTACTGGCCGAACCGCTCCAGGATCTGGTCGGTGGTCCAGCCCAGCGCCTTGAGCAGGACGGTGACGCCCTGCTTGCGCTTGCGGTCGATGCGGACGCCGACGAAGTCGCGCTTGTCGACCTCGAACTCCAGCCAGGCACCGCGGGACGGGATGACCTTGCAGCCGAAGAGGTCCTTGTCGGTGGTCTTGTCGACGGACCGGTCGAAGTAGACACCCGGGGAGCGGACCAGCTGGGACACGACGACGCGCTCGGTGCCGTTGATGATGAAGGTGCCCTTGACGGTCATGAGCGGGAAGTCGCCCATGAACACCGTCTGGCTCTTGATCTCACCGGTGTCGTTGTTGATGAACTCCGCCGTGACGAACATCGGGGCGGAGTAGGTCATGTCCTTGTCCTTGCACTCCTCCTCGGAGTACTTGGGCGGCTCGAACCGGTGGTCACGGAACGAAAGGGACATCGTGCCCGAGAAGTCCTCGATCGGGCTGATCTCCTCGAAGATCTCTTCGAGACCGGACTGCTCCGGAACGTCCTTGCGGCCGGCGTTTCGGGCCGTCTCGACCCGGGTCTTCCACTTGTCGTTGCCCAGCAGCCAGTCGAACGACTCGGTCTGCAGGGCCAGAAGGTTCGGAACCTCGAGGGGTTCCTGGATACGGGCGAAAGAAACGCGGTGCGGACCAAGGGCGTTAGCGGAGGCGTTGCGCGAGGCTGCCAACAGGGGTCCTTCCGAAGGCTTGTGGCGGTTGAAGCGCGCACGCCAGACGATCCGTCACGAGAAGGACCGCCGCAACGCGGTTGAGACGGTCACATCGAGCGGGTGACGGGCCACCGTATGTCCAGAAATGGGATGGGTGGCAGCCGTGCACCGGCACAGGGATCACCAAAGGGCAGCGCAAAAGAGCAGTGTAGCCGAACACCACACCGCTGTCCACTCACGGTCCACAGCGCAACTCACGACACCGGCAGGATCACCCGTGAAGGGCGATCCGTCAAGCCCGGCCGTCGTCCCGCACCGCCCGTGGCGGAGAACCTCCGCCCGTGGCCCCGCACCCTCCGCCGTCTCCGGCGCCGGGTGCCCGGCCTCGTGCCGTCCGGCCGTCGGCTCCCCCGGGGGGAGCTCGCCGGTCACGCACCGACCCGGTCCGTCGCCCTCAGCAACCCTCACGGGACCGCCCTCGACCGAGATCGAAGGACTGACGCGCCTGCCCTGGCACCAGGGGGTTGTGAGCCTGACGGACACCGGAAAAGGTTCCCCCGCGGGGGGCTGGTAAACCCTCTCCCGAGGCCTCGTCGGGATTCCCGGGACGGGAGATTACCGCGTTCGGGGGACAGTTCGCACACGTGCCCCCTGACCTGGATCTCCCGGACGGCCCCAGCTTCGCACACACGGCGGAGGGAACAGCGGCGGAACACGGCGCGCCCCCGGACCCGGGACCTTGGTCGCACGCGCTCGGGACCAGGGACCCTCCCCCGCGGGCCCGCGGGGGCCGCCCGACGCGGGCGGCGGGGTGGGGCGGGGCGGGGGCCGGGGCCGCGCAGGGGGCGGGACGGGGAGTGCCGGGGAGGCGTACGGGGCGGGAGAGCGCGGAGGGGGCGGACGCGGGACCGGCGATGCGGCCGGGCCCGCGGCAGGGGGCGGTGAACGGACCCGCGGTCGGGAGCGACGGGGAGGGGACGGGAGGCGGTGGCCGGCCCCGGGAGCGGGGCGGCAGGAGGACGGCGGGGCCTGCGACCCCGGCGGGTCCGGGTTCCGGGGAACACGAACGCGGCCGCCCCTCCGGAGGGAGGGACGGCCGCGCGCAGCAGACCAGCGGGCCCGTACGGCCCGCGGAGGACTACTTGAGGGTGATGGTGGCGCCGGCGCCCTCGAGAGCGGCCTTGGCCTTCTCAGCGGCTTCCTTGTTGACGCCCTCGAGGAGCGGCTTCGGAGCGCTGTCGACGAGGTCCTTGGCCTCCTTGAGGCCCAGGCTCGTGAGGCTGCGGACCTCCTTGATGACCTGGATCTTCTTGTCACCGGCGGACTCGAGGACGACGTCGAACTCGTCCTTCTCCTCGGCCTCGGCCGGAGCGGCACCCGCGGGGCCGGCGACGGCGACGGCGGCCGGGGCGGCGGCGGTGACGTCGAACTTCTCCTCGAAGAGCTTCACGAAGTCGGCCAGCTCGAGAAGGGTCATGCCCTCGAACGCGGTAAGCAGGTCTTCGTTG
This sequence comes from Nocardiopsis codii, assembly GCF_036327455.1. Taxonomy (NCBI): domain Bacteria; kingdom Bacillati; phylum Actinomycetota; class Actinomycetes; order Streptosporangiales; family Nocardiopsidaceae; genus Nocardiopsis; species Nocardiopsis codii. Next base: position 149,792 of record NZ_JAUZMY010000002.1, read on the forward strand.
CTGAGCTTCGCCATGATGCGGTTTCTCTTTCTCTACAGACACGCGCGCCTGTCGGCATCACGTGCGAGCCTTCGGCGGGGCGCCCTCGGCGCCCGCCGCGGTTCAAAAGGTTCAGGCAGCTTCCTGGGAACGCTTGTCCGCCAAGGCCTGCGCGAGGCGCACGGTCTTGGAGGGAAGCGCCTGGAAGACGGCGGCGGCCTGGCCCTGCTTGGCCTTGAGCGCGCCGGCAAGCTTCGCGAGGAGAACCTCGCGGGACTCCAGGTCGGCCAGCTTGGTGATGTCCTCGGCGCTCATCGACTTGCCGTCGATGATGCCGCCCTTGATCACCAGGGGCGTGTTCGCCTTCGAGAAGTCGCGCAGACCCTTGGCGGCCTCGACCACGTCACCGTGGACGAAGGCGATGGCGGACGGGCCCACCAGAAGATCCTGGATCTCCTGGTCGACGCCGGCCTCCTTCACCGCGATCTTGGTCAGCGTGTTCTTGACGATGCGAAAACGCGCGTTCTGGCCGAGGCTGTTGCGCAGGTCGGTGATCTGCGCGACAGTGAGCCCCCGGTATTCGGTCAGCACAGCGCCGTTCGAACCACGGAATTCCTCCGTGAGTTCGGCGACCGCGGCTGCCTTGTCCGGCCTCGCCATGGGACTCCTTCCAACATTGACTTCGACCCCACGCCTGACGGCGGGGTATCCCGCACCCTGCGGGGAGGAGCCGGAACGAACCTGCTCCCCCTCCGGCCACGGAGCCCGGTGGACTGCCGGTACCGATCGGTGCGGGTACGCACGCCGGTCGGTTCCCAAGGACTCGCACGATCGGCGTCAGCACGAGAAAAAGCCCCGAGCGCCAGGCGCACGGGGCACGACCGCGTTCTCTCGGCGCGGAGTGCGCGCCCGGAACGGGAAAGCTCTAGTGACACCTGCGCGGGCGCCCATCGCGGATGGGTCCTTGGGCCACCCCTGCGGGTGACGACCAGCGGTCTTCGGTAGGCCCCATCGTATCGGACACCGGGGAGTGCTCGCCCCGCAGGGCCGGGGAGCCGGTGTGATCGCGCCCACCCGCCGGCCGCACGGGAACCGTCCGCGGCACGTACCCGTCAGAGCAGCGACCACGAACAATCGACCGATTTGTCCGTTGCCCGTGGCAGCATGACCGTTGGGCACCCCGCTTCCGGACGTGCCCGTCCCCCACTCGAGGAAAGCAGAACCCTTCGTGAAGACGCGCACTCCGGCCCTGATCACCGCGGGCACCCTCGCCCTGGCCCTCACCGCCTGCGGTGGCGGGGCCCCCGAGGAGACCACCGAGGCCGAGGCGGTGGAGGAGACCGAGGCGGGCGGCGGAGGCATCGCCGACCTGCTCTCCAAGCTCAGCGAGAACACCCAGGACGTCACCAACTACACGCTGGACCTGGACCTGACCATGCCCGACCCCGAGCTCGGCGAGATCGACCTGACCATGACCTACGAGGTCATGGACGACCCCGAGGCCGCGCAGGTCACCATGGTGATGCCCTTCCTCGGCGACATGCTCCTGGAGCTCGCGGCCATGGGCGGGGAGGTCCCCGACCTGACCGCGGAGGAACTCGGCACGACCGTCCTCATCGTCCCCGCCGAGGGCGAGTCCCTGATGTCCAACCACAACGGGCTCCACGAGGTCGACACCCCCTGGGCCCGCGGTGTCCAGGACACGGCCGACTTCGCCCCCGAGGAGATGTTCGACATCTCCGCCCTGCCCGACCTCGTCGGCGCGTTCGCCGAGATCGACCAGATCGAGGAGGCCGGCACCGAGGAGATCAGCGGCGTCGAGACCACCCTCGTCGAGGGGACGATGACGTCCGAGGAGATCGACGCCCTGGACGCCGAGCAGCAGCTCGCGGTGCAGGAGCTGATCGGCGACGTCAGCGAGTCCGTCGACGTGTCCATCTGGATCGACGGCGACGGCTTCCCGATGCGCCTGGACTTCTCCGACGAGGAGGCCGACATCTCGATGGTCTTCTCCGCCCTGGGCGAGACCTCCTTCGAGATCCCCGGCGAGGACGAGATCACCGACCTGTAGTGGTCGCCCCCACGGGAACGGCCCCCGGGTCCACACGGTGGACTCGGGGGCCGTTCGCGTCTGCGCGGCGGCTACGCGAAGTGCCTCAGGCGTCGAGCGGGATGCTCGGGCCCATGGTCGTGCTGACCACGGCCTTCTTGATGTAGCGGCCCTTGGCGGCGGACGGCTTGAGGCGGTTCACCTCGTCGATCGCGGCCTGGTAGTTCTCCAGGAGCTGCTGCTCGCCGAAGGAGGCCTTGCCGATGATGAAGTGCAGGTTCCCGTGGCGGTCCACGCGGAACTCGATCTTGCCGCCCTTGATGTCGGTCACGGCCTTGGCCACGTCCGGGGTGACGGTGCCCGTCTTCGGGTTCGGCATCAGACCACGCGGACCGAGCACGCGGCCCAGGCGGCCGACCTTGCCCATGAGGTCCGGGGTGGCGACGACGGCGTCGAAGTCGGTGTAGCCCTTGGCGACCTTCTCGATCATCTCGTCGTCGCCGATGATGTCGGCGCCAGCGGCGAGAGCCTGCTCGGCACGCTCACCGGTCGCGAAGACCAGGACCCGAGCGGTCTTGCCGGTGCCGTGCGGCAGGTTCACTGTGCCACGGACCATCTGGTCGGCCTTGCGCGGGTCGACACCCAGGCGCAGAGCGACCTCGACGGTCGAGTCGAACTTGGCGCTGGCGGTCTCCTTGGCGAGCTTCACGGCCTCGGCGGGGCCGTGGAGCTTGTCGCGGTCCACCAGCTCGCTGGCTTTGCGGTGGTTCTTGCTGCGCTTCACGCTGTTCTCCTAGGGAACGTGTGGTCGTCGGGCCAGCGCCTGGCCCTGCCACGGTGGTTCTTGTACGTCGAGCGTCCCCGGTCGCCCCGGCCCGCAGGGGGTCGGCGCCACCGTGCGGGGGGCTACTTGACCTCGATGCCCATCGAACGGGCGGTGCCGGCGACGATCTTGGACGCGGCCTCGATGTCGTCGGTGTTGAGGTCGGGCAGCTTGGTCTGCGCGATCTCGCGGACCTGCTCGGCGGTGATGGAACCAGCCGTGCTGCGACCCGGGTCGGTGGCGGCCTTGTCCAGCCCGGCGGCCTTCAGGATCAGCTTCGGCGCCGGAGGCGTCTTGGTGACGAAGGTGAAGGAACGGTCCTCGTAGATGGAGATCTCTACGGGGATGACGTTGCCGCGCTGGGACTCCGTGGCAGCGTTGTACTGCTTGCAGAAGTCCATGATGTTGACGCCGTGCGGACCGAGAGCGGTACCAACGGGCGGCGCCGGGGTCGCCTGACCGGCGGGGAGCTGCACCTTGACGAGTGCGGCCAGTTTCTTCTTCGGAGGCATATCGGGTCCTTTGCCTGATCTGCGTTGTGTGCTGGTCCCTTGCCTCCCTGACGGCGCCGGGCGGTCGTGGAGATCGCGGCGGCACCGCTGCCGAAGGAGGCGCGACCCCGTGCGTGAACGGCACGGGGCGACGGCCCGCCGGAACCTGGCGGGCCGTGACGTGCCCTGCCTGGACGGGGCACGAGAGTGGGTCCACCACGAGGGTGGACCCACCAAGTCTATGTCGCCGTGACGAGTGCCTTGACGGCCGTCGGCGGGCACGGCGCCCCGCCGGCCGGCGGCCCGGGTCAGATCTTGGCGACCTGGGTGAAGGACAGCTCGACCGGCGTCTCGCGGCCGAAGATCGACACGAGCACCTTGAGCTTCTGGGTGTCCGGGTTGATCTCGCTGACCGTGGCGGGCAGCGTCGCGAACGGGCCCTCCATGACCGTGACGGACTCGCCGATCTCGTAGGCCACGTCGGAGCGGACCTCGCCGCCGGACCTGGTCTTCTGCGCCTGCTCCGGCTCCTGCTCCGGCTCGGGGGCGAGGAGCTTGGCGACCTCGGTCAGGCTCAGCGGGGCGGGCTTGTTGGACAGGCCCACGAATCCGGTGACGCCGGGGGTGTTGCGAATCGCCGACCAGGACTCGTCGGTCAGGTCCATGCGGACGAGCACGTAGCCGGGCAGGACCTTCTCGGTGACCTGCTGGCGCTTGCCGCTCTTGACCTCGGTGACCTCGTGCTCGGGCACCTCGACCTGGAAGATGTAGTCCTCCATGTTGAGGGACTGGGTGCGGCTCTCGACGTTGGCCTTGACCCGCTTCTCGTAGCCCGCGTAGGTGTGCACGACGTACCAGTCGCCGGGCAGCAGGACCAGCTCGTTCTTGAACTCCTCGACGGGGTCCAGGCGCGGGGCCTCCTCGGCCTCCTCCTCGCCCTCGTCGCCGTCGGCGTCCTCGGTGGTGCTCTCGTCCGCGTCACCGGTCAGATCAGGGCTGTCGGCGTCGGCCTTGTCGGCCGCGTCCTCGGACAGCTCGCCCGCCAGGCCGGTCTCTTCCGCAGACGACTGATCCGGCTCCTCATCGGGGAAGTCGTCAGAGGTCAGTGGGGACTCGGACACGGCTGCTCTTTCTCTCGTCGGATGCGCTCTGCGAAGCGACGCACGCCGAACAGCGGTCTGCGTCGAACCCAGTCATGCCAGCTTACGGTCTCTCCGGGCGGCGCGGGACCAACGCGCGCACGAGCAGGGCCGCGCCCCGGTGATGGGAGGCGCGGCCCGGAAGTGTGGGTCAGACGCCCGCCGGGCGGCCGAAGGTGCCGTAGAGCCAGGTGACGGCCTCGCCGAATCCCCAGTCGAGGAGCGAGACGTAACCGAGGACGACGACCACGAAGACGAGGACCACGATGGTGTAGGTCACCAGCTCGCGGCGCGTGGGCCAGCGAACCTTGCGCAGCTCACCGACGACCTGCTTGGTGAACGTCACCGGACCGGTACGACGCTTCGGCTCCTTGTCGGGCTTCGCGTCGGCGTCAGTCTGTGTCACCTGGGGTCCTTAGGGTCGCGGGCTGCCAGAAATCCCCGTAGTTCCGATGCCCCGTGCGGAGTGGCGACCCGGAGGTCGCCGCTCCGCGCGTGCGGACTTGCAGGGCAGGAGGGACTCGAACCCCCAACCGCCGGTTTTGGAGACCGGTGCTCTACCAATTGAGCCACTGCCCTTGACGGAAACTGCGCTCCCACCATAGCCGGTCGCTGCGCGCTACGCACACTGCGTGCCCGCAAACGCGTGGACCACGACCGTTCGGCGCGACCGAGTGTATGCCCTTTCGGGCGATCTGGACAAACCGGTTGGGGCCCCGCCGCCGGGCGGTCCGTGCCGCCGGGGAGCCTCCACCTGCGGGGGACCCGCGTGACACCATGGGGGCCATGACTGACCGACCCCGTGTCTCTGCACGTATCAGCGCCATCTCCGAGTCCGCCACCCTCGCCGTGGACGCCAGGGCCAAGGCCATGAAGGCGGAGGGCCGTCCCGTCATCGGCTTCGGCGCGGGGGAGCCCGACTTCCCGACCCCCGACTACATCGTCGAGGCGGCCGTCGCGGCGGCGCGCGAGCCGCGGTTCCACCGCTACACGCCGGCGGGCGGCCTCCCCGAGCTGCGCAGGGCCATCGCCGAGAAGACGGTGCGGGACTCCGGCTACGAGGTCGACCCCGCGCAGGTCCTGGTGACCAACGGCGGCAAGCAGGCCATCTACGAGGCCTTCGCCGCGATGCTGGACCCGGGCGACGAGGTCGTCGTCATCGCCCCGTACTGGACCACCTACCCCGAGTCGATCAAGCTCGCGGGCGGTGTGCCGGTCTTCGTCGTCACCGACGAGAGCACCGGCTACATGGCCGACGTGGAGCAGCTGGAGGCCGCGCGCACCGAGCGCACCAAGGTCCTGGTGTTCGTGTCCCCCTCCAACCCCACGGGCGCCGTCTACCCGCGCGAGGAGGTCCGGGCGATCGGCCGGTGGGCGGACGCGCACGGCCTGTGGGTGCTCACCGACGAGATCTACGAGCACCTGGTGTACGGCGACGCCGAGTTCACCTCCCTGCCCGTGGAGGTGCCCGAGATCGCCGACCGCACCGTCGTCGTCAACGGCGTGGCCAAGACCTACGCCATGACCGGCTGGCGCGTGGGGTGGATCATCGGGCCGAAGGACGTCGTCAAGGCCGCGGCCAACCTCCAGTCGCACGCCACCTCGAACGTCGCCAACGTCTCGCAGGCCGCCGCCCTGGCCGCCGTCTCCGGCGACCTGGCCGCCGTGGAGAGGATGCGGGAGGCGTTCGACCGCCGCCGCAGGACGATCGTCCGGATGCTCAACGAGATCGACGGCGTGGTCTGCCCGGAACCGCAGGGCGCGTTCTACGCGTATCCGTCCGTGAAGGGCGTGCTCGGCAAGGAGATCCGCGGCCGGACGCCGCGGACCTCCGCCGAGCTGGCCGAGCTCATCCTGGAGGAGGCCGAGGTCGCGGTCGTGTCCGGCGAGGCCTTCGGGACCCCTGGCTACCTGCGCCTGTCCTACGCGCTGAGCGACGAGGACCTGGCGGAGGGCGTGGGCCGGATCCAGAAGCTGCTGGCCGAGGCGCGGTAGCGGAGGGCTCCTCCGCGGGCCCGCGCGAGCGCGCCCCGGGCACGAGGCGCCTCCGCGGCGGCACCGCCCTCAGAGGCACCTCGTGGGCGCGCCCCGGACCCCTGTCCGGGGCGCGCCCGCGTCCTCCCCGGTCAGGGCGGGTCGCCCGGGCCCCGGAACCACATGCGGGCCTCCTCCCGGGCCCCTTCCGGACGGGCAAGTACGGTGTCCTGGCACCGGGGGCGCCCGTCATACGGCAGGCTTGGTTCATGGAGACACCGACCACCGCTCGCCGATTGGACCGGCTGCCCAAAGCCCACCTGCACCTGCACTTCACCGGCTCGATGAGGCACTCGACCCTGGTCGAGCTGGCCGCCGAGCGCGGGGTACACCTGCCCCAGGCCCTGGTCGAGGAGTGGCCTCCCCGACTCCGCGCCACGGACGAACGCGGATGGTTCCGCTTCCAGCGCCTGTACGACATCGCCCGTTCGGTGCTGCGGAAGCCGGAGGACATGTACCGGCTGCTGCGCGAGGCCGCCGAGGACGAGCGGGCCGCCGGGTCCGCCTGGCTGGAGATCCAGGTCGACCCCAGCGGGTACGCGGCCCTGTTCGACGGGCTCACCGCCACCCTGGAGCTGATCCTGGACGCGGCACGCGCCGCCGAGCGCGACACCGGGGTGGCGATCGGCCTGATGGTGGCCGCCAACCGGACCAGACACCCCCTGGACGCGAAGGCGCTGGCCCGGCTGGCCAGGCAGTACGCGGGCAAGGGGGTCGTGTCGTTCGGGCTGAACAACGACGAGCGGCGCGGCCGGGCCCGCGAGTTCGAGGGCGCCTTCCGGATCGCCCGCCGGGCCGGTCTGCTGTCCACGCCCCACGGGGGCGAGCTCCAGGGCCCGCGCAGCGTGCGCGAGTGCCTGGACGAGCTGAGCGCCGACCGGGTGGGGCACGGCGTCCGCGCCGTGGAGGATCCGTACCTGGTGGAGCGGATCGCCACCCAGGAGGTGACCCTGGAGATCTGCCCGACCTCCAACGTCGGCCTGGGCGTGTACGAGGACCTGGATCACCTGCCTCTGCGCAGGCTCTTCGACGCGGGCGCCCCGATCGCACTGGGGACCGACGACCCCCTGCTGTTCGGCCCCCGCCTGGTGGAGCAGTACCGGATCGCGCGCGAGGTGTTCGGCTTCTCCGACGCCGAGCTGGCCGTGCTGGCCGGGATGTCCATCCGCGGTTCGGGCGCGCCGGACTCGTTGAAGAAGGAGCTGCTGGGCGGGGTGGAGGCCTGGCTGTCCTCGGAGCCGGAGCCTACGACAGGAGCATCCACGCCCCCTGGGCGAGCATGACGGCTCCTGCGCCGAAGAACAGGACGGAGGCGCCGATCTGGATGGCCCGCTCAGGGAGCTTCTTGCCGAGGACCGCGCCGATGGCGATGGCGATGGCGTCGGCGGCGACCATGCCGACGGTCGAGCCGATCCAGACGGGGAGCCAGTGGTGCTGGGTGCCGACCGTGATGGTGGCGAGCATGGTCTTGTCGCCGAGTTCGGCGACGAGGAAGACCACGAAGACGGTCATGAACGCGGAGCGGATGCGCCTGGAGGCGGCGCGCGCCTCGTCCTTCTCGGACATCTCGTCGCCGCGCAGGGTCCAGAACCCGAAGAAGAGGAAGGCCGCGCCGGCGACGAGCGTGAGCCAGTCGGTGGGGATGGCGGCGCCCAGGACCTCCGCGAGGAAGACGCTCCCGGCGTGCACGACGAGGGTGGCCGCGGTGATGCCGAGGATGACCGTGAGGGCGCGGTAGCGGGTGGCCAGTGACATCGCGACGAGTTGGGTCTTGTCACCCATTTCGGCGATGAAGATGGCGATGGCGCTGAAGCCGAGGCCCGCAAGAAAAGGAGTCACGCTTTTCCCTCCGTACGAGGTGGTCGGGGCGGAAGGAGGCGGAGCACACACCTTCAACCCGGTCGTCTGGAACCGGGTCAAAGGTCTCGTCCGCCCGCCGCACCGACTCGGACCCCGTGTGACCGGGGCGTCCTCGTCAGGTCGGGCTCGTACGACCGGGCCGCCGGGCGGCCAGTGTGTCGATCGCACGCATTGGGGACTACTCCCCTTCGACACCCGTACTTTATGCCGAAGGAGCGATGAATGGCAATTCATCGCCCCTGCGCATTTGTTTATTCGGAGTGACTGCGAAAGGAGTTGGGCGCCCCGAACTTCTTTCTTGGGGAAAGGCCACTCTGTTATTCGGCGGGCCGTCCCGCCCGCCCCGGGACCGGCGCGGTGGCCGGTCCACCGGGGTCAGAGCGAGACGCCGACCATGACCGGTTCGTTGACCAGCCGGACGCCGAAGGCCTCCTCGACGCCGTCGCGGACGTCGCGGGCGAGTGCCAGGAGGTCCTCGGTGGTGGGCGAGGCGGTGAACGTGGTGAGGGCGAGGACGTGCTTGGAGGAGATGCGCGCCGTCCCCCTCGCGTGGCCGCGGAACCCCGCCCTGTCGATGAGCCAGGCGGCGGACAGCTTGACGTTGCCCTGCCCGTCGGGGTGCCCGGGCATCTCTGTGTCCGCTCCGAGCCGTTTCGCGGCCCGCGCGCGCACGGCGGCGAACTCCTCGGCGGTGACCACGGGGTTGGTGAAGAAGGACCCGGCGCTGCGGGTGTCGGGGTCGTCGGGGTCCAGGACCATGCCCTTGCCCCTGCGCAGGCCCAGGACGGTGTCCCTGGCCCCCGCCAGCGGCACCCTGTCCCCGGCCCGGGCGCCCAGGGTCCGGGCGACCTCGGCGTAGGCGATCGGGCGGCTGAGCTTGCCTCGGCGGAGGGCGAAGACGACCTCGCACACCACGTACCGGTCGTCGCCCTTGAAGGCGCTGTCGCGGTAGGTGAAGCCGCACTCGGCGTTCGTCATGACGCGCCGCTCGCCTGACCGGCGGTCGTAGACGAGCACCTCGCGGACGGTCTGGCTGACGTCCTGGCCGTAGGCTCCGACGTTCTGGATGGGGGTGGAGCCGACCCGGCCGGGGATCCCGGACAGGAACTCCAGCCCGTTGAGGCCCTCGGCGACGGTGCGCTCCACGAGCGGGTCCCACTCGACGCCCGCCTCGGCGCGCAGCAGCACGACGGGTTCGCCGGTCTCGGGGTCGCTGTCACCGGTCTCCTCGAAGGAGACCCCGGGGGTGTCCACGAGGACCACGGTGCCCGGGAATCCGTCGTCGGAGACGACCAGGTTGCTGCCGCCGCCCAGGATGAGGACGGGCTCTCCGGCGGCGTCCGCCTCGGCGACCGCCGCGACCAGCTCATCGGTCGTGCGGGCGGTCCGGGAGGTGGTGGCCGGACCGCCGAGGCCGAGCGTGGTGTGGTCGCAGAGCCAGAGGACCTGGTTCTCGGGGACCTCGTTCTCGGGGACTGTGGACACGGTTACCTCGCTGCTTCGCTACTGCCGTCAGGCCAGGCGGACGACGGCTTTGGACTGCACCAGGACCTTCGCGCCGCCGGAGCGGGCGGTCAGCAGGACCGTGACGGTGCCGTCGTCGTTCTTGGACTTGACCTTGCCGCCGACGGTGATCTCGGCGCCCTCGTCGTCGTCCGGGACGACGACGGGCGCGGAGAAGCGCACCGAGTAGTCGACGACGCTTCCGGGGTCGCCGGACCAGTCGGTGAGCACCCGCGCCGCCTCGGCCATCGTGAACATGCCGTGCGCGATCACGTCGGGGAGGCCGACGGACTTGGCGAAGCGCTCGTTCCAGTGGATGGGGTTGAAGTCGCCGGAGGCGCCCGCGTAGCGGACGAGGTCCAGGCGGCGGACCGGGAAGGTCCGCTCGGGCAGCTCGGTGCCGACCTCGACGTCGGCGTGGCTCAGCCTGCTCACGATCGCGTTCCTCACGTTCCTGTGGATGGGGTCACTCGCCGCGCACGACGAGCATCATCGTGGTGGTGACCACGTGTTCGCCGTCGGCGTTGTCGGCCACGGTCTCCAGGGTGAGCAGCTCGTTGCCGCCGAGGGACTTGATGCCGGTGATGCGGGTGACGCTGCTGAGGACGTCACCGGCGTGCAGGGGGCGGCTGTAGTGGAAGCTCTGGTCACCGTGCACGACACGGGAGAAGTCGACGCCCAGCTCGGGGTCGGCGATGGCCTGCGCGGAGCCGGCCATGCCCAGGATCACCGGGAAGGTGGGCGGCGCGATCACGTCGGGGTACCCGGCGGCCTTGGCGGAGGCGGCGTCGGTGTACACCGGGTTGGGGTCGTTGACCGCCTCGGCGAACTCCCGGATCTTGCCCCGGGTCACCTCGTAGGACTCCGGCGCGGGGTACTCCCGGCCGAGGTAGTCAGGGTTGATCGCCACGCTCTCCCTCTCCTGGTTCTGCAACGCGGGCCGGAGGGGCCCGGATACGCGAACAGCCCGGTGAGCGGATCGCTCACCGGGCTGGAAGTCTATGAGAAGCTCACGTCGGCCTCAGCCGCGCCGCTCGCGAGGACCTAGCGGGTCTCGCGGTGCTCGTTGTGCTTGCGGCAGTTCGGGCAGAACTTCTTGATCGCGAGCCGGTCGGGGGTGTTCCGACGGTTCTTGCGCGTGATGTAGTTACGGTGATTGCACTCCTGGCAGGCCAGGGTGATCTTCGGCCTCACGTCTGTGGCAGCCACTTCGGAGTGCCTTTCTCGCTGGAAACATTACGTAGTGCGCAGTAGAACACTGCAAAGCGCCCGCGACGACCCCTGAGAACAGTGTCCCAGGGGTCAACGGGTTGGTAGCGGGGGCCGGACTTGAACCGACGACACAGCGATTATGAGCCGCTTGCTCTACCGACTGAGCTACCCCGCCCCGATCAACGGAACCCGGCCCCCGTGGGGACCGGTCCCGGTTCAGGCCGGTAGATGCTCCACCGGCCACCCACCTGAGTGGACCGGACCTCGTCAAGTGGTGGAGCCCCTTTACGGAATCGAACCGTAGACCTTCTCCTTACCATGGAGACGCTCTGCCGACTGAGCTAAAGGGGCGCGCTGTGGGGCTTGTGTCGACCGCCCCGGGGGTGTTGCCCCCTTGCGCTGGTCATGACTATACAGGGATTCGGGGGTGGTCTGCCAAATCAAGTGCCCTCGCGACCCCGGTGGACCGGCCCCACTGCGGGAAACCCCTGTTGGGAGCCGGTTTTCGCCGAGTCCGGGAGACCTGGTGTGATCCGGGCCGCGCCGGACGCCCGCGCCCGGGGGCCCTGCGGCCGGGCCTCAGACCATCCCGTCGGACACCCACACGTTGGACATGGCGTCCCGGTTGAGGGTGCGGATGGTGGCGGGCAGACCGAGCCTGCGCAGGGCGTCCGAGAGCCGGGTGTCGTGCGTGAACACGATCAGCTGGCGGTGGCGCCCCACCTCCGCCAGGACCGAGGACAGACCCTCCACGGTCTCGGTGTCCATCGCCTGGACCGGGTCGTCGAGCAGCAGGAACCCGAACGGGTTGCCGTCCACCAGGGTGCGCGGCAGGCAGATGGACAGTGCCAGGGCCTGGAACTCGCCCTGGCTGAGCAGGCCGGGCGCACTGGTCTGGTCGTCGACCCCGTCCACCGTCACGTCCACCTCGACACGGCGCCGGGCCCCGCGCCCGATCAGCCGCATGCCCTGGAGGTCGATGTGGCGTTCCTGGCGCAGCCTGAACCACACCTGCTCGGCCTGTGAGGCGACCGGTCCGAGCCGTTCTGCCCTCAGGCCCCGCGCCTGGTCGGCCAACCAGTTGAGCGCCGCCTCGGCGCTGTTGAGGACCTCCCTGGCGCGGAGGGCGTCCTGGGCGTCGTCCAGCCAGCCCGCGAGCCTCTCGGCGAGGTCGCCCCATCCTCCGCTGGGGTCCTCCAGCCGCTCGGTCGCCTCCCGGCGCGCGCTGATGGCGGCGGTGCGGAGCCTGCGGCCGATCGACTCGATGTGCTCTGCCAGGTCGCCGAGGTCGGTGATGTCGGATCCGGACTCCCACAGGGCCCACACCTGGCCCAGCTCGCTCTCCGGCGGCAGCCACCCGGGCGTCGGCGAGAGCAGGAAGCGGGCCTGGTCGCGGGCGGCCGTGGCGCGCTCGTAGGCGGCCGAGGCGGAGGCGGCCTGGGTCCGCAGGGTCCTCAGCTGGGCGTTGGCCCTGCGGACCCAGTCGGCACCGAGGGCCCCGGGGGCCGAACAGGTGGGGCAGGTGCTGTCGGAGGGGTGGCGCTTGTGGTGTTCCAGCGCCTGTTCGAGGAGCTGGACGACGCCGTGGGCGTGGTCGCCCTTGCTGCCCGCCGCCATGGCGAGTTCCATGCCGGCGCCGCGCAGCTCGTTGACGACGTCGGCGATGACGGTGCGCTCGGGGACCGAGAGCCGCCGCAGGCGCCGCAGGACGACGTGCAGGGCCGGGTCGCTGGGGCCGTCGTCGGCGGCGATCCTGCGGAGGGCCTCGATGTCGAGGTGCTGTCCGCCGAGGAGGTGGACGGCCTGGGCGGCGCGGGGGTCGCCGGAGGCGCGCAGGGCGTCGAGCAGGTGGCCCAGCTCGCGCGAGGGCCGGTCGCGGCGCTTGGCCAGGGCGTCGCAGACCTTGGCGAGCCTGCGCTCGGCCTCGGCCAGCCCGGTGAGGCCGAGGAGGGCCGTGAGGGTGTCGTAGAGCTCGGCGGAGCGCCCCGTGACGGTGCGGCCGAGTTCGTCGTAGGAGAGGAAGGGGCGGTAGCGGACGAGGCTCTCGCCCCAGTCCAGGGTGCGGAGCGGTGCCACCTCGCCGTTGGGCCGGACGACCTCGCCGCGCGCGGACCGCACGCTCTCGCCGGTCCAGCGGCGGCTGATGCGGGTGGGGCCCTCGTCGCCGGCGACGAGGATGTCGACGGTCGCCTCGGTGCGTTCGTCGTAGTGCAGGTTGCGCCAGCCGTCCCTCCAGCCGGTGGGCATGGCGTCCCAGCGGGGGTTGCGGCCGGTGAGGGCCGCCTCGGCGGCCTCCGCGAAGCTGGACTTGCCGGAGCCGTTGCGGCCGACGATGACGGTGAGTCCGGGGCCGGGCGGGAAGGTGAGCTCGGAGGGGCGGCCGATCCCGCGGAAGCCCTGGACCCGGATGCCGGTGAGGTACGAGCGCCGGACCCGGCCCGGGGGCGCCTGGGGTGCCTGGGGCGTGCCGGAGACCGCGTCGGGGATGTGCTCGCCGTCGAGGAGCGCGGCGAGGGCGTCCTCGCCCCACAGGGCGGCGGTGACCCATGACCGGATCTCCCGCGGCAGTCCTGAGGCCGCCAGGGCGTCCAGGAGCGCGGTCGTGGTGGGGTCGTCCCCGGCCGACGGGGCGCTCTGCGCGTCCGGACCGCCTCCGTCGAACGTCTCGGGTACCCGAGTCACCTTCGTCACCCCGCTCTGTTGTCGTTGCCGCACCAGCAGACTAGGACAGGTGGGGAGGAAGCGTTCGTGGTTCGCCCCCGCGGGTTCCGGCCGCCCGGACCGGACCCCGCCCGTGCAGGGGGGTTCGGGCGCCCCGGGGCCCGGACGTGACCCGCATTACTCACACGCCGACCAGGCGCCTCCTGCTGCCGTCCCACGTGAAGTGCATCGTCGCGATACCCGGGACGTTCGGGTCGCGCAGGCACTCGTAGATGTTGAGGCTCGGCACGCTGGCGAAGCAGCCCCACACCCGTTCCGAGGTCAGGACGAAGTCCAGGTCCAGCTCGACGAGCAGGCCCAGGAGGCGCCCGTGGGTGGGCTCGTCCACCTTCGCGAACGCGTCGTCCAGCAGGATGAGCCTGGGCGCCCAGGGCGCGCGTGCGGCGAGGGCGTCGAAGTGGGCCGCCGCCGCGGCGAACAGCACCAGGTAGGCGACCACGCGCTGCTCGCCCTGGCTGAGGGCGGTGCGGTGGCCCAGGCGCCGTTCCTCGCCCGCCCCGTCGGTCACGTACACGGTGAACGTGAACCAGGACCTGTAGTCGAGCGCGGCCCGCAGCTGGGCGCCGCCGGTGGCGGTCGGGTCCAGGCGGCGGATCGCCTCGATGCAGCGGCGCAGGGCGTCGCGCAGGCGGGTGGTCTGGACGCGGGTGCGCTCCTCGGCGGGCGTCGCCAGGAGCGGGACGACGGCCTCGATGTCGGCGCCCGCGTCGGGGGCCAGGCGCCAGTCAAGGCGGACCCCGAGCCCGGCGGAGGTGGTGACGTCCTTGAGGACGTCGTTCATGGTGGTGATGAGGGCCCGGGCCTCGTCGATCTGGCGGGCCAGGTGGCCGGCCAGCTCCCCGAGCAGGTGGCGCTCGAAGGCCTCCTCCTCGGCGACCGCGACGGCCTCGTCGGCGCGGGTGACGGAGGCGGTGATCCGCTCGGCGTAGGCGGTGACGTCGTGGGCGCCGTCCTCGTCGTGGACGGTGAGGCGCTTGAGCCCGCGCGGCTCGCTGAGCTCGCTGCGGGTCTGCGCCCACCCGGCGGAGGTGAGCAGGCGGTGCAGGTCCTCGCGGCTGCTGAGGATGGCGCTGTCGTCCACCTCGGGCGCTCCGGCCTCCTCCTGGGCGGAGAGGCCGTCCTCCAGGTGCCCGACGAAGGCGTCCAGGAGGGCGAGTCTGGCGTCCGGGCCGAGCGAGGACGCGGCGGGGTCGGGCTGCGGGTCGGCGGGCGACTCCACCCTGGTGCCCCCGTGGGGTGCGGAGTGGGCGAGGTAGGCGGCGAGGTGGCCGTCGTCCGCGGCGCAGGCGTCCAGGCCCGCCGCGCGCAGCAGGACGGCGTCGGGCACGTCGGTGTCGTCGATCCCGGTGCCGCCCGGGAGGGAGACCGCCAGGATCAGCCGCTCCCCCGCGCCGAGGGCACGGCGCACCTGTTCGGCGCGCTCCTGGGTGGCGGCGACCAGGCGCGCCTCCGCGCTGACACGCTCGTCCCGGGCGCGCTGGGCGCCGCGTTCGAGTTCGGGCAGCCGCCGGGCCGCGTCCTCGGCCCTGGCCCTGACCTGGTCGCGGGCCGCGTCGATCTGCTCGCCGGGAACGCCCCTGGCCCGGTCGCCGAGCTCGAACTGGCGGCGGACGGTGATCATGTCGTCGATGGCGGCGGCCCGCGCGTCCTCGGCGAGGACGCGGTCCGTGCGGGCGGCGCGCCACCCGGCGACGTGGTGCTCGTGGTCCGCGAGCCCCCAGGCGAGGACGTCCAGGTCCTTGAGCCCCGAGCCGACGAGGACGCGCAGGTGGTCGAGGGCGCGCAGTGCGCTGTCCAGCTCGGCGCGGGCGCTCGGGAGCCCGTTCACGTCGGCCGAGGTGCGCAGGCTGGAGCGGATGTCGAGGAGTTCGGTCCGGCAGTCCTGCGCGGCGCGGTCCGCGGTCCCGTGGGCGCGGCGGGCGGCGGCGACGTCGTCGCGGGCGACGTCCAGGACGGCCCAGGCGCGGATGAGAGGGGCCGGGTCCGGCAGGCTCCGGGAGACCTCGAGGAGTTCGGCGTAGGACTGCTCGACGGCCCAGCGGCGCTCTCCGGCCTCCGCGAGCAGGGCCTCGGCGATGGCCATGCGCCGGTCGGTGTTGGCCGACTGGCGGTCGCGGGCGCGTTTGCGCGCGGCCTCGCCGATGTACTCGGGCTCGCTCTTGTCGTGGGCTCCGGAGGCCACGCCGAGGCGCCAGCCTCCGGTGAGCGACATGGAGCTGACGGTGGCGACGGAGCTGTCGCGCCGGTGCTTGGCCTCGTTGTCCTCGGTGGAGCCCGGGACGGGTTCGTCCTCGGAGTGCACGGCGATGGACGAGAGCAGGGTGCGGAGGCTGTCGTGGTTGACGCCGCGGTCGGGGGCCGCGACGGGGACGAGCACGTCGAGGAGGGTCCGCCCCTTGGCCTGCCGCGCGGGAGTGACCAGGAGGTCGCGGGTGCCGGGGTCCTGGAGGGAGCCGTCGGCCCGGATCCACCCGGCGAGCAGCCCGCTGGCCTCCAGCGCGGCCTCCAGGCCCGCCTGTTCGCGGGTGGTGAGGCCGTCGGCGAAGTCCACGGCGAGGTAGAGGGGGGCGCCGTCGCCCCGGGGGCGGGGGTAGGTGGCCCAGGGCGCCCGGTCGGGGGCGTGCTCGGCGTTCGCGGTGCGCCGCTCGGCCAGCTCGGCCAGCTCGTCGGAGAGCTGGCCCTCCTCGTTGAGGGCGACGTCGCGCCGGGCGCGCAGGTCCTCCAGGAGGGGGGCGACGGCGGTGTGCGCGAGCCGGGAGACCGTGGCGGGCACGTCGTGGTCGAGGACGCGCAGGGAGTCGGTGATGGGCAGCTCCACGCTGCCCTCCAGCTCGTGGACGGCGTCCCCGAGGGCGTGGGCGTGGCGGGAGTCGCGCAGGCGGGCGGCCCAGTCGCGGACTCCGTCGGCGTAGGCGGTGCTCTCCTCCCGCAGGGCCGCGATGGCGTCGCCCTCGCGCCCGTGGGCGTGTTCGAGGACGGCGTCCGCGCTCTCGGCCTCGCTGGTCAGGGCGACGAGGCGGCGGTCGGCCGCGGCCTCCGCGGTGGTGAGGCCGGTGAGGCGGGCGGCCAGGTCGGCGCGCTCGGCGGACCGCTCGCCGGCGATGGTGAGCTGGTCGTGGAGGCGGCCGAGGCGTTCGCGCAGGTCGTCGAGGTCGATGCCCTCGACGGGTTCGCGTTCGACGGCCTGCTCCAGCCCCTGGAGGTCGACACGGGTGGTGCTCTCGCGCGGTGCGTGGACGGTGTCGAGCGTGTCCGGGACGGCGCCGAGGACGGAGGGGTCGATTCCGGCGGCGGTGGCCGCCCGGGTGGCCTCGGCGTGGGTCTGGCGCAGGACGTCGAGCGCTCGGTGGATGGCCGCGGTGTCCTCGCCGAGCCGTTCGACGGTGTGCCGCTCGGCCCGTTCGGCGTGCTCGGCGGCGACCCAGGCGGCCTCGGCGGCACGGATGTAGGCGCCGACGGCGGCGTCGTAGGCGCGGCGTTCGTTGCCGGTGGCGGTGGCCGCG
Organism: Nocardiopsis codii; assembly: GCF_036327455.1. Taxonomy (NCBI): domain Bacteria; kingdom Bacillati; phylum Actinomycetota; class Actinomycetes; order Streptosporangiales; family Nocardiopsidaceae; genus Nocardiopsis; species Nocardiopsis codii. Next base: position 167,107 of record NZ_JAUZMY010000002.1, read on the forward strand.
TTGTTCTTGGCGGCTGCCAGGGTGCCGTCGTCGGCCTCGGCCGTGTCGCGGGTGCGGCGGGCCTGGTCGCGCTCCTCGGAGATCTGGCTCTCCGCGGTGATGAGGCGGTCGAGTTCCGCGCGCAGGCGCTCGGTCTCGGCGGTCCGCCGGGTGGCGGCGTCGAGTTGTTCGCGGACCTCGGAGGCGCGGGACCGGAGCGCGTGGACCAGGTAGCCGCGGTAGTCGTCGAGGAAGGCGGTGACCCCGGCCCCGGCCGCGGTCAGGGCGGTCTTCTCCGCGCGGGCCTGTTCGAGGTCGGCGATGTTGCGGGCGACCTCGTCCAGGACCGACTCGTCCATGGGCGGGAGGGCCTCGGAGAGGACTCCGACGAGTTCACCCGCCTCCAGGCGGTCGCCGATGGTGGGGCGCCGGAGCCGGTAGAGGAGGTGGATGAGGTTGCGGTAGCGGACGGAGTCGTCGATGCCGAACAGGTCGTGCATCACGCGTGCCCGGTAGGGGACGGCGCTGGTGAAGCAGTTGTCCGCGCCGATCTCCGAGCGGAGCCGGTCGACGGGCTTGGGGCGGCCGTCGGTGACGAGTTCGAGGTCGTGCCCGACCCTCTGGTCGGTGACGAAGAACACGCACCGCGGATCGGAGTCGCCGACGGCCATGACGGCGGCGCCGAGGGTCAGGTGGCGTGGCCGACCCTCCGCGGTGTCCTGCCCGGACTCCTCGCCGGCGTGGTCGGCTCCGGGCGCCGCGACCGCGGCGAGGAGCGCGGACGCGCTGGTGGGCCCGGTGGCGGCGAGCAGGGCGGAGGCGCTGTTGGGCCCGGTGCCCGCGCGGACGGCTGCGTCGAGGCCGCGGTCGCCGCGGTCGGTGGTGAACTCGACCCACAGGTAGCCCAGGCGGGTGACGGGGCCGGTGTCGCCGTCGGGTCCGGCCGCGTCGACGGCGGCCTCCTCCTCGGGTCCCCCGAGCAGGTCGGGGCCGGTCTCGTCCGACGCGGGCAGGCGTCCGGCCCGGGGGTCGTCGGCCATGAGCCAGCGCAGGCTGGTGCGGTTGGTGCCGGTGGTGTCCAGGCGGCGCACGTCGCCGTCCAGCAGGAACGGGAGCAGCATCTCGAGCGCCTTGGACTTGCCCGCGCCGTTGCGTCCGCGCAGCAGGAGGCGGCCCTCGGCGAAGTCGAGGACGTGGTCGTCGTACTGCCAGACGTTGCGGATGCCCGCGCGTTCGAGGCGGTAGCGCGGGGTGTCGGCGGGGTCAGCCGGAACTGCCCCCGGGGCCTCGCTGGTCTCCTGTGTCACCACTGGTCGCGCTCACCTTCTCGTTCGCCACCGCTTGCAGCACGGACGTCACCCGGCTCAGGTCGCCTCGGGGATCGGCGGGAGCTTCGGGCGGACCGTCGTCGTCGCCGGACCCCCGCACCGGGGCGGGGTGTGTCCGGCTCTCTTCGTCATTGTCCTGGATTGGGGGGATGCGCTCGTCCACGTCGGCCCCGTAGCGGGCGGCGGCGGCCGTGAGCCTCCACTCCCCGGGGCCCCCGCGCAGGAGGCCGAGGTCGGTCAGCAGGTCCGTGACACGGGTGTGGAGCCGCTCCGGGTCGGGCACCTCGGGTCCGGCGGTGCGGGCCCACTCCGCTCGCGCGGGGGCCTCCGCTCCGCCCAGGGCGTCCAGCGCGGCGCGGAGCTCCCGGTCGGGGACGGGGACGGAGGTCGCGGGGAGACCGGGGTGCAGGCGGCCGGAGAGGTGCCGGACCAGGGCGAGCGCGACCTGGCCGACGGGGTCGTCGTCGGGGAAGGCGGGGCGGGCCCCGGCCTCGTCGGGCATCACCAGGGCGACGCCCTCGGCCCGCACCTCGACGTCGCATCCGAGCAGGTTGCCGAGCGCGGCGGCGGCCCGCCACTGGTGGGCGGCGAGCCTGTCCCGCTGGCGGTCGGGCAGCTCCTCCCGGTAGACCACGGCGGTCTCGGCGAGGAGGCGGCGCAGGGCGGTCTCGCCCTGCTGCTCGCTGTCGGGGTCGGTGTCCGCGGAGTCCGCGAGGAAGGACCCGGGGTCGTCGGAGGCCTGCGGCAGGTGGGCCGCGACCGCGCGGACGACCTGGGTGTGCGGCCGGACTGCCGGGTCGGCGCCGGCGTCGGCCCGGTGGTCGGCGATGCGTCCGGTGGTCTCGGTGAGGGCGCCGAGCCCCACCAGGTGGTCCAGGGCCGCGCAGTACGCACGGCGCTCGCCGAGCCCGCGGCCGGGGTCCGCGTCGATCCCGGCCTCGTGGGCGGCGGCACGGACCCGGAGGGCGAGGGCGCGGACGGTGGTGGGCGCCGTCTCCTCGACCAGGACGGCCAGGATCAGGGCGAGGTAGGTGTGGGTGCGCGGGGTGAATCGGGCGCCGTTCGCGCGGGTGAACCGGTGGCCGACCTCGGCGACGAGCCCGCGTTTGACCAGGCGGGCGTGGGCGTCGGAGACGTCGAGCCGGTACCCGAGCACGCGCTGGAAGCGCTGGGCGAGCCACTCGGCGTGCGAGCGCACGAGGGACAGCTCTGCCGGGTGGGCGCCCTGGGTGAGCAGGGGGTGCGCCAGGAGGGCGCGCGCCGCGGTCTGGCGTTCGCCGATGAGCGCGGCGTCCTCGCTGTAGGTGTCCGTCTCCATCACCCCCATGGTCGGGTCCGGGACGGATCGCCGGACAGGTCGATCGCCCCGGTGGTTTCGACGTCCGGATCCGGCCCTGGGAGGTTACCGCTGGATTCGGGGGCCTCGGCGGGAGTTCCGGACGGGTCCCCGACCGTATCCGGTCCGGCTCGCCGGGCGTCGGCCGCGGGAGCTCCCCCGGACGCGTGCGCCGCGGCGTCGTCGGGGGTCCCCGGGCCCGCAGGCTCCGCGGGGCCGGGCTCCGCCCCGTCGGCGCCGGTCGGCGCCGGGTCGGAGGCGCCGGTCGGCGCGTCCGTGGTGGCGGGGAGTCCGCGGGCCGGGATCAGGGGATCCGGGTCCGCGGAGCCTCCGGCCGACAGGGCGGTGTACGGGGCCGCGGGGCCCGCGAGGAGCGAGCCGGGGTAGGACGGCGTCCACGGCTTCGGCTCGAAGGGCGCCGAGAGCTCGTCCTCCTCGACGGTGTGCTGGTCGTAGGAGGTGACGCGCAGGCGGAGCCCCTCCAGCGTCAGTTCCCCTCCCTCGCCCCGGATGGTGACCTCGGCTCCCGGTGCGGCGCTGACGTGCAGGCGCAGGGAGAACTCCAGGTCACCGGCGGACGCGGGACGCCGGCTGGCGTCCCCCGAGCCGAGGGCCGCGGTGAGGAGTTCCATGAGGACCTCCATTCCGGCGCCCGACAGGTCCAGGCGTGCTCGTCGCGGGGTGGGATCGGTGAGTAGTGCTCGGATCTGGGAGGCGCCCGCACGGCGCCAGTGGGCGGAGGACTCCGCCGCGTCGCGCAGCCGCGCCTGCTGTGCGCGGTGGTCGCGGACGGGTTCGGGCAGTCGGGTGCCGGGGTGCTCGGTCACGGTGCTGCGATCGGGTTCCGCCTGCCACCAGCTGGTGGTCGCGGCGACGCCCTCGTCCGTGCGGCCCTCCAGGTGGAGGGCCGGATGCAGGCCGTAGGCCGCGGTCGCGAGGGCGTCGGCCCGGTCGGGGTCGGCCTCCTCGAACCAGGTGGCCAGGCGCAGCAGAGCGGCGCGGCCGTGCCGCGGCCCCGGTCGTCCGCCGGAGCCCTGTACGTCGTCCGCGCGGCTGTCCGCACGCTGGTTGAGTCCCACAACTCAGCAGACTAGAGACCTCCGGGGCGCGCCACGCCCGGTTCCGGACTCTCCGGTCCCGGCCGACGGCCACTACCACCCACTCTGATCAGGCGCTTTGTGCATTTTCGGAACTTTCGGACGATTCTTGGGGCCCGGGATCGAGGCGAACCCCACCCGGCCTCGTCGCCCCGGGGCCGCCGGTCGGTCCGGACCGCCCGCGTCATTCGGCGTTCGGCAGGGAGAGGCGACCGCCGTCGGCGTCCTGCAGGGCCTGGCGCACCTCCGGCGTCATGTCCTCGTCGTACTCGGTGATCGTGTACGTCGAGAAGTACGCGGTGCCGTTCACGTCCACCGGGTCGCCGAGTTCGACCTGGACGCCGTAGGGCTCGTTCTGGCACTCCTGGTCCATGCACCAGGTCCCGGACAGCTCCGCCTCGCCCCTCGCGGTCTCGTCCGACCACTCGGTCCACTCCAGGTCGGAGAAGGTGGTGAACTCCGTCGCGACGTAGTCGACGGGGCGCCGGTCGTCGAACCCGTTCTCGTCGCCGTACATGTTGAGGACGTGGGCGCCCTCGCCCCCCTCGGCCCCCGCGCCCGGATCGCCCTCCCCCTCGCTCGCCCGGTCCTCCGGGCTCTCCGTCGCCTGCGGGGCTGCGGTTCCCTCGGGCAGCTGCGGGGTGGTCTCCTGCTGGCCGCACGCGGAGACCGCCAGCAGCAGGACCACTCCGGTCAGGATCACGCGCTTCATCTCGCCTCTCGCCTCCTCCGTCGGGGCCGGGTCCGGCCCCGGCCGGCCCGCACGGGGACGTCCGGGACCCGCCGGCCGGCGACCTGCGTCGAGGCCCCCCGGCGGATGCCGGAGGGCCTCGACCTACTGCTTCGTTACGTCAGTGTGGGGCCGAGGCCCCGCCACACGAGGTGTGGGTCCTAGTCGATGTTGGTGCTCGACGGCCCGTTGATGCAGTCGCCCGTGGTCTGCGGCGACAGGATCGGGATGTTGGCTCCGACCAGGCCCACGGCCAGCTCGGTGTTGCAGAGCTGAACGGGGACCAGCTGCAGGTTCTGGTTGAACTGCTGGTCACCACCGTGAGAGGCGGAGGCCGGTGCGGCGGCGAGCATCGCACCCAGGGCGACGCCGGCGATGGCGGTCGCGGCAGCGAACTTACGCAGCATGCTGGCCTCCTGCTAGTCGATGTTGGTGCTGATCGGGCCGTTGACGCAGTCGCCCGTGGTCTGCGGCGACAGGATCGGCACGTTGACGCCCGCCAGGAGACCGACGGCCAGCTCGGTGTTGCAGAGCTGAACGGGGATGGCCTGCAGGTTCTGGTTGTACTGCTGGTCGCCGCCGTGCGAACCGGAGGCGGAGGCCGGGGAGGCCGCGAGCATGGCGCCCAGGGCGATTCCGGCGATGGCGGTGGCAGTCGTGATCTTGCGCAGCATGTCAGGAATCCCCTAGTCGATGTTGGTGCTGATCGGGCCGTTGACGCAGTCGCCGGTGGTCTGCGGCGAGAGGATCGGCACGTTGACGCCGATCAGGCCGACGGCGGCGCTGGTGTTGCAGAGCTGAACCGGGACCAGCTGGAGGTTCTGGTTGTACTGCTGGTCGCCACCGTGCGAACCGGAGGCGGAGGCCGGGGATCCGGTAAGGACGACACCGAGAGCGGCACCAGCGATGAGACCGGCAACGCCGAGCTTGCGCAGCATTGAATTACCCTTCAGTGGAATGTGGAATATCGTCGCGGTCGGACGAATTACCGGAACTAGCTGATGTTGGTGCCGACAGGGCCGTTCACGCAGTCGCCCGTGGTCTGCGGCGACAGGATCGGCACGGTCACGGCGACCAGACCGACGCTGCCGGTCAGGTTGCAGGACTGGATCGGGACCAGCTGGAGGTTCTGGTTGAACTGCTGGTCACCACCGTGCGAAGCGTGAGCGGGAGCCCCCATGAGGAGAACGCCCATCGCGGCACCGGCGACCAGGCCAGCAGCGGCCAACTTCTTGATCATGTTTCCCCCGGGAAATCAATACGGGTGCTGACAGAAAAAGACTCAGGCGCTTGTTGCACCTGTGTCGCGGTGGACTGGGGCAATCATCATCCGGCCCCTGTTTTTTGTCAACGCCGAAACCCCGGAATCACTTTGTCCATATTGTCGCGAGAATTCTTTTTGTTTCGTTCGCGAATATATCCATTGGCGCTCTTTTTGTGCGACACGCACAAAGGCCTGACTCCCGGACAAGGGGTGGCCGTACCGGCGAAGTGGACACACCCGCCGCTAGCACCACACGAGCGACGCGACCCGAACCCCGGAACACCCGGAGGATCGGAGAAACCGCAGTTCAGGGCCGAGTCGACCGAGCACCCGCCAACCGATGGAGGACCCTTCGAGGCAAAGAAACCCCGTTACCTCCCCGTGTCCTTACCGCGATGAATTCGCGATCGCCCGAATCCCCGACCCCCGAGGGCCCGGGGCCACAACACCCGAAACCGCCCCGGGGCCCGTCGGCCGCACGCCCCACGGGCTGCGGGACCGCGCGAGCGCCCGGAACCCGCGGAGGAGCCGGCTGCGAGCCGAAGGGGCGTGGAGATGGCCGTGCGGGCCGGAAGGGGCGAGGAGGGCCTGTGGGGGCCGGAAGGCCGTCCGGAGGAGCCCGGGACGGCCTCAGGCCGCCAGGACCCCGCCCCGGGCGGCGGGGCGGCGGGGCGGCGGGGCGACTCCGGAGTGCGGGACCCGGACACACGACGAGACCCCGGCACCTGATGGTGCCGGGGTCTCGATCCCACTGTGGCAGGTGAAGGATTCGAACCTTCGAAGGCTAAGCCGACGGATTTACAGAGGTCTCCCACTTCGAGCCCCTTAGGCATCCTGACCTGGTCATACGTCCGCTTCAGGGCGTGTCCCGTCGCAGCCGTCCCGCCAGGGTCCCGAAACAGGCCCTCAGGCGGCCTCTCGGCGCAACGATCGGGAGCACGATGGATCACCCCGGAGCGACTCGGTTCGTCCACCAGAAGCCATCTCAGAGAGACGTTTTGTGATCTACGCCACTACCCCTCTTCCCTGTCGACTCCCGCCGACGGAACGGGCCGGCACCCGACCCTCCTGTTGTCGGTGCGCTTCCCTAGGCTCGATCTCGTGGACGAGACCATGATCGAGATCCTTGACCTTCAGAAGCAGTGGAGCGCCAAGAACACCGAGGCGATGAAGAGCCGCGGGGTTCTGGTGCGCAAGACATTCGCGCATCAGCTCCGTCAGCACATCCCGGCCTTGGCGACCGCACTGGGTGTGCCTGAGCCCGAGGTGGATGTGGAGGGGCGTGACGGAACAGGGCTGAAGACGGAGGTCCCTTGGACTCGGGTCTACCTCCCAGAACGTTCTCCCCACGCAACGGAGGGTTGGTACCTGGTCTACCTTTTCGGCGCCAAGGGGGACCGGGTCTACCTGTCCCTGATCCAGGGCACCAGCCGCTGGACAGGTGCGCACTTCGAGGCACGCAGTCCCAAGGAACTCGTGAAGCGCGTGGCATGGGCCCGCCCACTCCTGAAGGAGCTGCTCACCGAACGCGACGACCTCGTTGAAGCCATCGACCTCCAATCGGAGAATTCGAAGGTGGCCCCTCGATACGCGGCGGGCAGCGTGATCGCGATCGAGTACGACCGGTCCGACATGCCGGCTGAGGCCACTCTGGTCGAAGACCTGCTGTACATGGCCCGTCTCCTCCGCGCGATCCACCATGGGGAGGACACGGCTTCTCACGTACCGGGGGACGCTCCCCCCGAGGTGTTGGACGCCACCGATGCGGCTGCCAAGACCGCCGGACGTCGGACGAAGGCCGGCAAGGGCCAAGGGTTCCGGCTGAGCGCTCATGATCGGCGGGCGCTGGAGTTGCACAGCGTCGGCATGGCCACCGCCTACTTCGAAGCCGACGGGTGGACAGTCAAGGATGTCGGGGCCAAGGAGTCCTACGACCTGCTGCTGACGCGAGGGGACGAACGCCTGCACGTGGAGGTGAAGGGAACCACGTCGGAGGGCAGCCAGGTGATCCTCACACGCGCCGAAGTCGAGAACCAGCGCAAACTCGCCCCCGCGAACGCTCTCGTGGTCGTCCACTCGATCCACCTGGATCGGAGCGTGTCACCCTCCATTGCGAGTGGGGGGACCCTGCACTGCACTTCACCTTGGGAGATCGAGGAGGAGGATCTGACTGTCGTCTCGTACGTCTACCGTTCGGGCGTTCCTCAGGTCCCCTGACTCACTCTCCTCGCTCTCCCCCAGTTCGCCACCGCCTGGGGTGCCGACCCCGGCCGCAGTGGTGGTGCGTGACGCTGTCGCCCTGAGACCAAAACATCGGTAAGTCGCAGCGATGTCCGCCCTCGGGGAGGTACCAGTCCCCGCCGCAGAACCTGCAGAACCCACAGAACCGACGTTTGCGCACTTCGGAGCACTGAAGCACTGAACCGCAGAACGCCGCAATACTCCCGCAGAACCGCAGATCCCCCTCTTACTGGAGGGGGTTCTGCGGTTCTGCGGAGGTTCTGTGAGGTTCTGCGATTCTGACTCACAGGTCACCTGAACTGGGAGGACGGAGGTTCTGCAGGTTCTGCAGGTTCTGCGGCGGAGATCCAGACATCGCCTGGGCAAGGCAGCTTGATCGACTAACCAGCAAGCTCCTCCGGATCCCGAGCCGTTCTCCATGATGGAGTTGGAAAGTTACTTTCACACAAGATCAAAAGCCCAAAACCTTCTACGAACCCTTTTTGTATCCGCGTGAGCACTCAACGTGTTTTTTGAACTCATCTTGAAAAATTTCTCATGAAGAAGCTGGATTTTTGTCCAGACCTGGAGTCCATCATGCCCCCTTGTACTCTTTTTTCGTGTTTCATCTACCAGCATCGAGTCCTTCGATGCGGTACTTTGTAACAGCCTGCCCGCAAGAAGCGAGCAGAGATTCCCCCTTAGCACAATGGAGCCTGATCCCCTATGGCAAAGACCGTTTTTTTCAGTTTTCACTACCAGCGCGATGTTCACCGGGTTCAGCTCGTACGTCAGATCAATGCACTTGAAGGGCAGCCTCTGCTGAATTCACAGACTTGGGAGGAGGTGCGCCGACAAGGCTCCGCCGCTATCCAAAAGTGGATTGACGATCAGATGGCTTATAAGAAGGCTGTGATTGTTCTAGTTGGCAAGGAAACCGCAGAAAGGCCCTGGGTGAAATACGAGATCGAACGAGCCTGGTCTATCAAAAAGCCCCTTCTGGGAGTTAGGATTCACGGAATCTCTTCCATGGGGGATGTCGACGGCCCAGGTGCCAACCCGTTCGAAAAGGCAGATATCGATGGCGGCCAAGTTCCACTGTTCGACCCGACAGCCATCGGCTTGTCAGGAAAGATCAACTCCCAGGCCACCTACGGAAACATCTCGCGGAACCTTACCTCCTGGTCCGAACAGGGCGCGACCAGGTAGGGTTGCCTAATGACCCACGAGATATGCCCATTCTGCTTGATCGTTCAGGGGAAAGATCCTAGCGCCAGAATCGTCTACGACGATGGCGAGGTTTTAGCTTTCTTTCCACTGAAACCTGCTACTCGTGGGCATACTCTCTTGATACCTCAGCGGCATGTTCCGGATATTTGGAATCTGACTGAGTCAGAGGCTCGGTCCTTGGCTGCGGCTTCGTTGGAAGTATCCCAGGCACTGCGCTCTGCTGTAGACCTCGAAGGCCTAAACGTCATCCAGTCCAACGGCGAAGCTGCCACTCAGACTGTTCATCATCTGCACGTTCATCTGGTTCCTCGTTGGAAAGATGACGGGATGACATTGATCTGGCCGGAGGAGGGGGCCGAAGTGGATGAACAACTAGACCACACGCTCAAGAAAGTCCAAGGGAAAATCCCTCCCCAACTAGCATACGACGTCGATCCCGAGGACCGCCGACAACATCTGTCGTTCATCCAGTCAGTCGTAACGCGTATGTCACAAGCATCGTCTTCCGCCAAGACTTGGCTATTGCCGATTGTAACGGCAGCCTACGGGTATGCCATTACCAGGAATGCAGAAACAGTAGTCCTTCTAGGCCTAGGCGCAGTCCTAGTTTTCGGATTTCTGGATGCCAACTACCTGAAGCAGGAGCGTGCATTTCGAAGGCTTTACGACAAGGTCGCCTCCGGCGCAAGAATTCCGCATTTCTCCATGAACCCTTCACTTGCAGCACCCGACGGGAACCGGGTCAACTACTGGCCGGATCGCGAGGACATCCTGTCCTGGGCGATCGCACCCGTCTATGGACCACTCCTAGCAATAGGAGTTTTCCTCTTTTTCCTGATACTGCTCTGAAGTAAGATCCACACAAGAATATTACTGCCCTACAACAAGATACTCCCGTTGTGAACTCTGACACGGGGGCCATCCTTTACTAGCGCATCTTCAATGCGGATGCCTCGCGCTTCTGGACAAAGCGCGATGGCATCTTCGCACGAGAGCCACTCGGCGAAAATCGACTCGCTACTGGTACGCAACTCTCCTCCAAGTGGCTCACAGAGGAAAGCCAGAGAAACCACACCGAGCTTCATGTTCTTGTAGACGCCAGTGAGCCGGAGAGGCTTCGCCTCAATTCCAGTCTCTTCACGGACTTCCCGCACTACACACTGCTCCGGAGTTTCCTCTAACTCCATCACGCCCCCAGGCGGCACCCAACGGCCGTCGTCGGACCGCTTGATCACAAGAACTTTACCGTCATCAGGGCGGATAACAACACCGGTCACACTTACGCTGTGTCGGGGCGTCTCTTCGGTCATGACTTCGTGTCCTGTTCCCATGCGTAGGTGAGCTTCCACTGAAGAGCAGCCAGGACGTTCAGGCATGTCTCGACGGGGTGATCGTCTTGGTCGAAGGCGGTCCGAAGGATGGCAAATACCGGTTGTCCAGCCGAGATGTTCAGGAAGTCCGCTTCATCCTGCTTGGCCCCCCGGACTTCAATGTCTTCGGTGAAGCGAACTGGACCGAAACCCCGTTCGGCAATTCGTGCGTACATCCCGCTGGGGCCCGTGTCTGGCTTGGCAATATCAACGCCGCCGGCCACGCTCATCGGAATGTAGGAAGCTGCGATCTGTATCGGCTTGTCCTCCGCGTACATGTGCCGCTTGCGCAGCAACGCCTGCTCGGATTCTCCGAGGTGAAGAACCTCAGCAATGTCCGCGGGTGCGTCGACGGCGTCGCACGTGACCAGCTCTGTGCGTGAAGTTCGCCCGGCCTTGGTGAGCTCCTCTGCGAAGCTGCTTCCAGCGGGGCGGCTGCGGTAGTCCTTGTCGATGCGGCGGACTCGCTTGACCGTGGGGACCTCAAGGACGACAGAGCCTTTGCCGTGCTCCGTCCGGATCAGGCCTTCGGACCGGAGCATCGCCATAGCCCGGCTGATCGAACTCTGGTTCAGGTCGTACTCGCGCGCTAGCTCCGGCTGGCTGGGGAGCGATGTTCCCGCTGGGTACTCCCCGCGTTTGATGGCATCGCGCAGCAGCTCAGCCACCTGCTTGTACCGGGCCTTCGGTGCTTCGAGGCTGCCCATCGGGCCTCCGCCTTCCGACATAAGTGTGGACTCCTCACCGTAGCCGGACCATGGCCACGGTGTAGCTACACCACCTCCCCTGCCATGGTCGGACAAGAGCCGAGCAACTTATTGCATATGTCTTGACGCTTATGACATAAGTGCGTACCGTCGAAGACACAGCAACCCGGTGCCCTGCTTCATAGCCGCCAGCAGGGCCCAGGCACCGCTCTGACACCAAGGAGGTTCTGTGCTCAGCACGTCGCAGATCCGTACCGCGATCGGTGAACAGGTCGTCCCCTGCACCGACCAGTCCGATCTCTTCTTCGAGCCCGACACCAGCGACCGGTTCGGCGAAAAGCCCGCCGCCAGGGAGATGCGCGAGCGCTCCGCCCGCACCCTGTGCCTCTCCTGCCCCGCCCGGGACCTGTGCCTGGAACTGGCCCTGCGCGAGAAGCCCGCCGCCGGCATCTGGGCCGGGTTCTCCTCCGAGGAGATCACCGACTACCTGCGAGAGGCCGCCTGACCATGACTACGAACACGGACATGAACACAACCGCCACTCGGTGCTGCGGAACCAGCGTGGGAGCCCGGGTGCGCCGACGCACCAACAACGGCTGGGAGTACCTGCTCATCGGCCGCGCCTGGTGGCCCATCGGACAGGCCCCCGTTGCCGGACACGTCTACGACGCGCACACCGACGTCATCGATGCCCTGGTCGCAGAGATGCACGAGGAGGTCGGTCTGGAAGTCGTCTCCTATGAGCTGCTCCACGAGGTTCGTCTGACCAACCTGTGCATGAGCCTTCCGGCCGCTCCGGTTGCGGGCCACCACTGGTGGCTCTACGACGTGGAGGCTTCCGGGGAGCTGCACCCGGACCCCGAGGAGACCACCGGTGCCCGCTGGGTGTCCGCCGCCGAGCTTCAGCGACTGGCCGACATCACGACCTTCCACGCGCTGGCCGGACGGCCCGCCCGCACCCTGCCCCACGAGGCGCTGGAAGCCGTCTGGGTGACCCACTTCGCCGCGACCGGCGACATCCGCGCCACCCCCGCTGCTCTGGGGGCCGTCGAGCGGCTCTACAGCACCCCGCCGGACGAGTACTGGCTCGGTTGAGCCCCTGTAGCACCTCCGTGTGATGGCGGTGCCGCCCTTCGGGGTGGTGCCGGGACCGCACGGTCCACCCTCGACAACTCGCGAAGGAGCCCCTGTGAGCAGCAAGAAGATCAAGTCCATCGAGACCACCGGCGACGTCACCACGATCACCTACGAGGACGGCACCACCGAGACGCAGACGAAGACCGTGAAGGCCGACCGGATGGACGGCGTCACCATGACGATCCGCCCGCCGAAGGGCTGGGGCCGGAAGTAGCCCGCCCTCCCGTGGCCCCTGCTTCGTAGCCGCCAGCAGGGGACACACCCGCCGCTTGACGCGGCCCCGGCTCGTACCGCCAAGCACCCGCCGGGGCCGCAACTCCCGCAAAGGAGCAGATAGATGATCGCAGACCCGACCGTCTTCGCCGTAGCGTTCGCGGCGTACTTCGCCGCCCACCAGGTGGGCGACCACTGGGTTCAGTCCTCCTGTCAGGCCGCCTCCAAGGGCGGAACCGGGCGGGCCGCCCGCGCCGCGTGCGCCAAGCACGTGCTCTCGCTGACCGCTACCAAGCTGCTGTTCCTCGTCCCCGTGGTGCTGCTGCTGGGGTTGAGCGTGCACCCGTTGGCCGCGGTCGCTGCGTTGACGGTGGACGGTGTCTCCCACTACTGGGCCGACCGCCGCACCACGCTGGCGCGGCTGGCCGACCGGCTCGGACTGGGCAGCTTCTACCGACTGGGCAGCCCCCGCCCCGGACACGACGACAACCCCACCCTCGGCACCGGCGCCTACGCCCTCGACCAGTCCTGGCACATCGCCTTCTTGTTCGTGGGCGCCCTGATCACCGCGATCGGAGGGACCGCCTGATGACCGCTCTCGCTGCCCTCGCGCTGACCGTCCTGGTGCTGCTGGCCGTCTCCGGCGCCGCCACCCAGCTGGCCAAGGCCCGCAAGGCCCTGCGCTCCCGCCGCCGCAAGGCAGCCCGCCGGATGAGCACCGCTCTGGGACCGCAGACCGTGGCCCGCACCCGCCGCAAGACCGCCCAGAAGGGGAACCGCCGATGAGCCTCCAACCCGCTCTGATCGAGGCCCTGCGTACCTGGGCGTCCGGGTACTGCGCCGACCAGGCTGCCGTCGACCTCCTCATCACCCACGAGGAATGGCTCCACCGGCCCGACTTCCACCGCCTCATGGAACCCACGTTCAACGTCAACGGGACGCCGATCACCATCATCGACTGGGAACGGGTCAGCGCCGCCGTGAACGCAGGCGACCTGCCCGCGTCATCCTCCGCCCTGTCGGTGCTGCGCATCGCGCTGTCCCTGGCGGTCGGAGAACCGGTCGACCTCGGAGACGCCCTGACCGGGTTGGACGCCACCAACACCGCCGCCGTCGCCACCGCCGTGGTCACCGCGGCGCAGGCAGACCGGGTCACGGTCACGCTCGCTGCCCGTCAGCTCCCGAGCTGGCTCCGGGAGGGCTGACCGGTGACCACCGCCCACATGATCCAGGCCGTCGGTGTCCTCGCGCTGCTCGCGGTGCTGCTGCTGGCCCTGGTCGTGGTCGTGCTCCGGCTGGCGGCCCTGCCGCTGGCCGGGGCGGCTCTGGCCCTGGACCACACCGCCGCCCTCGTGGCCCGCCCGCTGCCCCCCATGCCCGTGCGCGCTCACCACCAGGAAGGAGGTTCCCGGTGACTTCCCAGCAGGACACCAAGTCCAACCCCAAGCAGGACACCACCACCGACACCGAGACGATCCGCCGCGAGCTGGCCGATGAGCGCGCCACCGCGGAGGCCCGTACCGCCGACCGTCTGGCCCGGCTCAGGTCACGCCAGGACGCGATCCGCAAGGAACGCCGCATACGCCAAGGGGCACTGCGGGAGAAGGCCGCTGACCGGCTGCGCAAGGCCAAAGCTGCCGCAGACGTGCGCGGTACCGCCGAGTCCCGCGCCCTGCGGGTCTCCCGCACCCGCGCCCTGTCCCTGCTCGTGCTGCTCCCCGTGTTGGCGGCCTTCGGGATCTGGTCGACCGCCGGCGTCCACGCCGGGGTCACCGCCATGACCGGCACCGCCGAAGGCACCCCGATGTGGTGGGCGCTGTGGCTGCTGGAACCCGCACTGATCACCGCGGTGGGGTGGATCATCCTGTGCCGTAGCTGGCTGTCCACCTCCGGCGGCGCTCTCGGCGAACAGGCCGACAAGATCATGGCCGGAGCGCTGGGTGTGTCGATCGTGCTCAACGCGATCGGGCACTGGCCGGACGCCCTGTCCTGGCAGGGAGTGGGCGGGTTGGTCGCCCACTCGCTGGGGCCGATCGGCGCCGCCACCACCGCCCACCTGATCGGGCTGATCGAAACCGCTGTCACCAAGGCCAAGCCCACCGAGGGTGCCCCGCTCCTGGACGACCTCGACATCACCGCAGAGCACCCGTCGGAGGGTGGGGAGAGCGCTGTCGAAGGCACCTCGCAGACGACGGTCGAGAGCGCCCCGACAACGCCAGTGGTGGACCGTTCCCGGCTTCCCGAGCGCGCTTTCGAGGTGCCCGCCGGAGCGGTTCAGCTTCCCGTGGTGCGGTGCTCCCTCCCCTCCCCTGGGAAGAAGGCGCCCGCCGCGATCGAGGCCGCTCCCGAGCGCCCCGTTGAGAGCGACCGCCGTTCGGTGCCTGAGCAGGGCAAACAGCGGGTTTCAGAAGCACCCGCCAAGACCCGCTCCGACAAGGGCCGCAAGCTGCCCAAGGCCGCGACTCCGTCTGCCGCTGAGCAGCCCGTCCGGGCGCTCTCGGACGCCGACCTGCTCGACCGACTCGCCGCGATGATCGCCGCCGGGGAGCTGCCCGAGGGTGCTTCCGTGCGCCGCGTGCAGACCGCTCTCGGGTGCGGCTTCGAGCGCGCCAAGCGGGTGCTGTCGATGCGCGAGGAGAGCACCGAGACCGTCACCGCACCCACTCGTCTGACTGCCGTCCACACGCCCGCTGAGGAGAAGGAGAGCGCCGCATGAGCCCGAACGAGAACCCCTTGGAACTGACCGCCCTGGTCGCCCGCGTCATCCACGGCATCAAGCACATGCCCGCCGGTCACCTGGTTCTCCGAGCCGCCGTCCTGGCGGTCTTCACCGCCACGACCGTCTGGGTCTCCACCGGCCCCGACCTGTTCGGCTCCCTGGCCGGGACCCTGCTCACCGCGAGCACCGCCGCCGTCATCTCGCTGGAGCTGTACACCGCCGCGCTGATGTGCGAGCAGGACGCCGATCCCCAGGGCGACACCGACGAGTTCGGGACGGCCGCCTGATGGGTTGGTTGTTCGGCCCCAAGACCTACGAGTCGTTCGTGCAGTCCTACGCCCTCGCAGACGGTTCGTACGCCTTCCAGGCCAGGTGCGAGTGCGGCTACTTCTCTGACGTGTACCTGCACGACCAGGGGTTCGTGGAGGACCTGCGGGAGAACCACGCCGTCACCCACCAGTAGCCCAGTCCGAGTACGGGGCGGCAGCCCACATCCGCCAAGACACGGCTGCCGCCCCACCCCACCAGCAGTGAGGAGCTTCCAGCATGAGCCACCCCGAACCCCACGACGACCGCACTGCCGGTGAGAACGTCGTGGCCTTCCCCACCCGCCCCGCGATCGGTGCCGTCCCCGCCCCCGAACCGGACCGCGTCGAGCGCATCGATCCCGCCGACGTCGAAGTCCTGGACGAGAGTGACACCCAGCTCGTCAAGCGTGTGGACGACCTGCCCGTGGAGAAGGACGGCTTCCTGGAGAGTCGCCGCGCCCGGATCAGCCAGGCCCCCGACCTGATTCCCTCCTACCTGCGCAACCCCGACGAGTTCACGGCCGCAGCCCGGTTCCTGGTCGAGTACTACGCCCGGGTCAGCGCCTACCAGGCCACCCGCTCCCCGATCTACCTGCTCAAGCTGATGGGACGCGCCCCGCGCGGGGCCGGACGGGCCATCGCCGTATGGGGACAGTGGGCCTTCGACACTGAGGCCAACGAACTGCGCAAGTCCGCCGCTGGCAGCTCCCGCACGAGCGAATACATGATGCTCTCCCGTCAGCACACCGCCCGGGTCCGCGCACGGCTCCTCTCCTCCCTGATCGTGGCTCTGGGAGTCACGACCGTGGGCGCCGTGGCCCTGGCCTCAGCTCCGGCCTGGGCGTCGATGTCGGGGATCATCGCGATGCTGGCCCTGTTCGGGGCCGGCGGACGCAAGGCCGACGCCAAGCCGATCATCGACCGGTGGACCTCCCCCCACCTGCAAAGGGCTCTGACCTCCGAGGAGATCAGCGAGGCACTGGACGCCATCGGCATCAAGGGGTCCATCAGCTTCGCCCACCCCATCCAGACCGACGGCCCCGGCTGGCGCGCTGAGATCGACCTGCCCAAGGGGTCCACCTCCGAGAAGGTCATGGACAAGCGCCAGGACCTGGCCGGTGCCATGCGCCGCCCCGTCACCACCGTCTGGCCCAGCTCCGACCCGAACGAACACCCCGCCCGACTCAACCTCTGGGTGGCCAAGCGCGACCCCGCCAAGGAGCCCCGCCGCATCTGGCCGCTGATGAACGGTGGCCAGGCGGACCTGTTCAAGCCCATCCCGCTGGGCTGGGACCCCAGGGGCAACCTGGTCACGCTCAACCTCATGTACTCCAACCTCATCGTCGGAGGCATCCCTGGCTCCGGAAAGACCTCCGCCGCCTTGGCCGTGGCCCTCGGAGTGGCCCTGGACCCCAAGGCCCAGCTCTGGGTCTACGAACTCAAGGGCTCCGGCGACCTGGGATCGGTCAAGCCCGTATGCCACCGCTACGTCTCCGGCGACGACGACGAAGACATCGAGGACACCGTCAAGGGCCTGCGCGCGGCCAACGCCGAACAGAAGCGGCGCAAGAAGTTCATCCAGTCCCTGCCGGTCAACGAGGTGGCCGACGGCCGCCGCACCTCCAAGGAGCTGGCCGCCAAGTACCCCAAGCAGAACCTGGACCCCATGGTCGTCATCGTCGACGAAGCCCAGGAGCTGTTCACCCACGAGGAGTACGGCAAGGAAGCCGAAGTCCTGTGCCGACGCCTGATCAAGAAGGCCCGCGCCTACGGCATCATCCTGATCCTGCTCACCCAGGACCCCGACGCCGCATCCCTGCCCCCCAGCGTGTCCCGCAACGCCGGCACTCGCCTGTGTCTGGCCGTCATGGACTGGCGCGCCAACAACAACGTGCTGGGCACGGGCGCCTTCGCCCGCGGCCTGCGCGCCACCGACATCAGCGCCAACGAGGTCGGCACCGGCATCCTGGCCAAGCAGCGCGACCACTGGACCGTCCGTGCCGCCTTCATCAAGCAGACCGAGGCCGAAGAGATCGGCAAGCGCGCCCTGGCCCTGCGCACCGCCGCCGGGACCCTGACCGGCGAAGCAGCGGGCGAAGAGGTCGAGTACGCCGACACCAGCACCGTGGTCGACCACCTGCGCGCGGTCTGGCCCGACGGCGCCGCCTCTGTGCACTCCCATCGGCTCGTCGAGGCCCTGGCCAAATTCCGCGCCGACCTGTACGGCCCCTGGGTCGAGACCGACAAGCCCCTTGAGGAGATGACCGACGAAGAGGCACGCGAGGCCCGTACCGCCAGCTCCACCGCCCTGACCAACGCGCTCCGGGACCACAAGATCCCCACACGCCAGATCACCATCCGGGAGTGCTGCGGCGGTGCCAAGGGAGTGCGCTACAACGACCTCCCCGCCGAGCGCGCCGACGACGAAGACGAAGCCGACGAATGACTGTCTGAGCCGGTTTCGAGGCAGGGTCCGGTTTCACCCTGAGCCCGAAACCGGTTTCGACCCCGATATCGACCCAGAGGCCCTGTGAGCTGCACTGATTTCGGGTTTCGACCCTCTGCTGACACCCCACGAAGACGCAAAAAATGCGGCCTCGGTGCATAGCCGCCAAGCAACCACCGAGACCGCGCTCCCAGAAGGAACACCAACCGAACTACCGGAAGGCACCACCATCATGCCCGACGTGTACACGGAGGTCACCCCGTGACCTCTCCCCGCTTCCTCGACCCCGGCGGCTCCCGGTACGGGATGCCGACCTACCCATGGGGCATGGCTTGGACCGCCGCTGAGGACATGGCCACCCTCAAGCAGCTGGCCGTCATGGGCCTGCGCCCCGGCAGCAGCCACCCGGACGCCCAGCTGATGTGGCGCTCCCGCCGTGCCAGGAACGGGGTCCACACCGCCGCCCTGTACCGGATCAGCGAGGCCCAGCCCAAGGACGAGTTCACTGAGGCTCGCGCCCGCGGCCTGGCCGCCGCGATGCGCGCCCGCCGCACCTGCCCGACCTGCCCGACCTGCCGCCAGGTGTTCGTCTACGTCATCCCCACCTCGCTCGGGGAGTGCCCGGCCTGCCATGAGGGCGGCACCCCCGAAGCGTGGGAGCTGGCGGTGGCAGCATGAGCGCTCCGACGAACGTCCTGCCCTACGCTCTGGCTGCCGCCCGCCGCGGCTGGCACGTCTTCCCGCTGCGAACCCGCGCCAAGCGGCCTGTGCGTACCTTCACCGACTGGGAGCGGCACGCCACCCGCGACGAAGGCGCCATCACTGCCTATTGGGGAGCCCACCCCGCCCACAACCTCGCGGTCGCGTGCGGGCCCTCCGGCCTGGTGGTCGTCGACCTCGATACCCCCAAGGACGGCGAGACCCCGCCGCCGGAGTGGGCGCGTCCCGGCATCGCCGCCGGAGCGGACGTCCTCGCGGCGCTCGCTGAGGAGCACGCCGACGGTGACACGGCGTTCCTGGACACGTTCACCGTGACCACCCGCCGGGGCGGCACCCACCTGTACTACACGGCGCCCTCGGGCGCCGCCTACCGCAACACCTCGGGCCGGTTGGGGTGGCTGATCGACACCCGTGCCACCGGTGGCTACGTCGTCGGTCCCGGCTCCTACGTGGCCGACGCCGTCGGCCGCGGCCCCTACACCGTCGCCAACCCCGCCGACACGGCCCCGCTGCCCGGATGGCTGGCAACCCTGCTGGAACCCGCCCGCCGCCGACCGGTCACCTCCGGGCAGGTCCACCAGGCTCTCGTGAGCAGCCCCGGGATGGCCACGTACGTTACCCGGGCCCTGCGTGGAGAGGTCGACCGAGTATTGGCTGCCAAGGAGGGCACCCGCAACGACACGCTCAACGTCGCGGCGTTCGCGGTCGGCACCCTGGTCGGGGCCGGGATGCTCCCCAAGCACTTGGCAGAGGACACCCTGACGGCCGCCGGAGTCCAGATCGGTTTGGACGAGTCCGAGTGTGAGGACACCGTGCGCAGCGGCATCCAGGCCGGAATCCGCCGCCCCCGGGGAGCCGCCGCGTGAGCGCCCACGACGGCCGCCAGGACACCGGGCAGGGGTGGGACGCCCCCACCCCGCTCGGTGCCCGCAACGCCCTTCCCGGCTTCCCTGCCGAGTGCCTGCCCGGCTGGATGTCGAGGTTCGTCCTGGCACTGGCTGAGGAGACCCAGACCCCGGTGGACGCCGCCGGGTGCGTGGCCCTGGCCGCGCTCTCCACCGCCGCCGGCGGACGCGCCATCGTCCAGGTGCGCGGCACCTACACCGAGCCGGTGAACCTGTTCACGGTCGTGGCTCTACCGCCCGCCTCGCGCAAGTCGGCGGTGTTCCGCGCCATCACCTCCCCGATCCTCAAGGTCGAGGCGGAGCTGGCGGAGCGGATCAAGCCGCAGATCGTGGAAGCCGAGTTGACCCGGGCGGTGGCCGCCGGTGTGGCGGAGAAGGCCAAGTCCAAGGCCATCACCACCAAGGGCGCCCCGGACGCCCTGGCGGACGCCTCGGACGCCGCGGCCGCGATCGAGGACATCAAGATCCCCGCCCTGCCACAGCTGGTCGCCGACGACGTCACGCCTGAGACCGCCGCGACGATCCTGTGCGACCAGGGCGGCAGGCTGGCCGTGCTCTCGGCCGAGGGCGGGATCTTCCAGATCCTCGCGGGCCGCTACAGCGGCTCCCCGAACTTCGACCTGTTCCTGAAAGGCCACGCCGGGGACATGCTGCGGGTCGACCGCAAGGGCCGCTCCGAGCACGTGGAATCCGCGATCCTCACCCTGGGCCTGGCTGTGCAGCCGGACGTGATCCGCGAGATCGCGACCGGCCCCGGGTTCCGCGGCAAGGGCCTGCTGGGCCGGTTCCTGTACGCGCTGCCCGAGTCCAACATCGGCGCCCGCAACGTCGACCCCGACCCGGTGCCGGCAGAGGTCGCCGCCGCCTATGAGGAGCGGCTGATGCGCATGGTCACGCACCTGTTCGACTGGACAGACCCCCAGGTCCTCCAGCTCTCGCCCGAGGCCGACGAACTCCGCCTCGACTACGCCCGTCAGCTGGAACCGCGCCTGCACCCGCGACTCGGGGACCTGGGCCACATGTCCGACTGGGCGGGCAAGTCCGTGGGCGCGATCATCCGGATCGCCGCCCTGCTCCACCTTGCAGACAACCCCGTCGACGGCTACCGGCTCCCGATCAGCGCCGACACCATGACGGCCGCGATCCGGATCGGGGAGTACTTCACCGCCCACGCCGAAGCAGCCTTCGACCACATGGGCGCCGACCCGGAGGTGGAGCGCGCCCGCCAGGTCCTGGACTGGATCACGCGGAAGAAGCCCGCCCGGTTCACCGTCCGCGAGGCGTTCTCCGGTCTGCCGCGCGGCACCTTTCCCAAGGTCGCCGACGTCCTGCCGTCCCTGGAACTACTGGAGGGCTACGGCTGGATCGCGATGGAGCCCCCGCCCCCGCGTAACCCGAAGGGAGGACGACCGCCCTCACCCGCCTACCAGATTCACCCGCAGATCAGCGGCCCCGGCGCATAGCCGCCAAGCAACCACCGGGACCGCATCACCCAGAAGGAGAACAGCACCATGGCGAAGAACTCGATCCCGCGCCCCCGGACCCCCGACCCCCTGCTCACGCTCCCCGAAGTCCTCGCGGAGCTGAAGGTCCCCCGCTCGACCTTCGACGACTGGCGTAAGAAGGGCCTCGCGCCCCGACACTGCAAGCTTCCCAACGGGCAGCTGCGTATCCGTCAGAGCGACCTCGACAGCTGGCTGTCGGACCGTATGGATGAGGTCGCCTGATGTCCTACTCCAACGACGTCGACTTCTACCGACTCGCCAGGAAGAAGCGCCGGCGCGGCCACGGCGTGCGCTGGGTGGTCGCCGGTCGAGAGTTCTCGAAGTGGTTCACCACCGAGGCACTGGCCGACAACGAGCGCACGAAGTTGAAGCAGGCCGCCAAGGACGGCGAGTCCTTCTGCACGGAGACCGGCCAGCCGGAATCGGTCGCGCGGGAGCTGAAGGCCGTCAGCTTCTACGACCTCGCGTGCGAGTTCACCGACCTGAAGTGGGCGAAGGCCGCTGCTAAGACCCGGCAGGGAACCTCCGAGGCGTTCGCCGTCCTGACTCCCGTTCTGGTCAAGTCCACTCGGGGTATGCCCGATCCTCAGGTGGTGCGCGACGCCCTCTACCAGTGGGCGTTCCACACCGAGCGCCGCAAGGCGGGGCCGCCCCCCGGGGAGCACGAGAAGGCCATCGCGTGGATCCGGGGCGCCTCTCTGAAGGTCACCGAGCTTGACGCTCCCGGTCGCCGCTCAGAGCTGATCAGGAAGGCTCTGGACGCGTTGGCGCTCCGGATGGACGGCAAGCCCGCCGCGGCCAAGACCGTCGCCCGCAAGCGGGCTGCGCTCTCCGGCCTGCTGAACTACGCGGTGGAGAAGGACATCTTCCCGGCCAGTCCGTTGGGCAAGGTGTCGTGGGAACGGCCGAAGACCACGAACCAGGTGGACCGCCGACGGCTCCCCAGCCCCGAACTGGTGGATCGCCTGCTGTCCGTCGTGGAGGAGGAGCGGCCGGACCTGGTGGCGTTCTACGCCTGCGCCTACTACGCCATGATGCGTCCCGGGGAGATCGTGGCCCTCGACCGCGAGGCGTGCACGTCCCTGCCCTCGACCGGCTGGGGCAGCCTGTCCTTCGAGGACTCCTCTCCGAGGTCGGGCAGTGGGTGGACCGACTCGGGGACCACGCACGACGACCGCCAGCTCAAGCACCGCGCGGAGAAGGAGACACGGCACGTCCCGATCCCGCCCCGTCTGGTGCGCCTTCTCCGGCGCCACCTCGACGAGTTCGTGGAAGCCGGACAGGACCACCTGTTCCGCGGTAAGCGGGGAGGGCCGCTGAGTGAGAGCACCTACGGCCGTGTCTGGCAGCAGGTTCGTCGGAAGGCGCTCACCGCGAAGCAGCTCAGGACGGAGCTTGCCGGCAGGGTCTACGACCTGCGTGGCGCGGGCATCTCGCTGGGCCTCAACGCAGGGGTGCCGGTGCCCGTCCTCGCGGAGCGCGCGGGGCACAGTCCGGCTGTGCTGATGAACGTCTACGCCGGATGCCTCGAAGGGCGGGATCAGCTCTGGAACGAGCGTCTGGAGGCCGCCTTCGACGGGACGGACCCGGAGCCCGGATCGGCGGATGACACGCCGGGAGAAGCGGCCTGAGAAGTGTCCCGCCACTGTCCCGGGGACAGTCGTGAACGGCCGGGAACGACCGGGAACGCAAAAGACCCCGGTGGCCAGCGTTGTAGCTGGTCACCGGGGTCTTTTCCCAGGGTGGCAGGTGAAGGATTCGAACCTTCGAAGGCTAAGCCGACGGATTTACAGTCCGCTCCCATTGGCCGCTCGGGCAACCTGCCTGGGCTGCGGCGACGGTGTTCGTCGCGGCGCATGAACGAGAATAGCGGATGATCCGCCCGAACCTGTAATCGATAACCGGGGGCGCGTCCCGAGCAGGCCCTTCGGCCACCCTGAGCAGGTCACGGCTAAGCTCTGAAGCCTGCCCGGGCCGGGATCCCGGCCCGGGCGTACGTGTACCCACACGGGCGCCCACCGGGCGCCCGCGATCCATGAGACCAAGCGGGATGTGAGCGAACGTGGCCGCCGAATCCAGTTTCGACGTCGTGTCCAAACTCGACCGTCAGGAGGTCGACAACTCCCTCAACCAGACGGGCAAGGAGCTGGCCCAGCGGTTCGACTTCAAGGGCACCGGGACCACCATCGCCTGGCAGGGCGAGGACGGGATCGAGATCAGGAGCACCTCGGAGGAGCGGGCGAACGCCGCCCTGGAGGTGTTCAAGGAGAAGCTGATCAAGCGCAAGCTCTCCCTGAAGATCCTCGACCCCGCCGAGGAGCCCAAGATCTCCGGCAAGGAGTACCGCCTTCCGATCGGCCTCAAGGAGGGCATCACCTCCGAGGACGCCAAGAAGATCTCCAAGCTGATCCGTGACGAGGGCCCCAAGGGCGTCAAGGCGCAGATCCAGGGCGACGAGTTGCGCGTCAGCTCGAAGAAGAAGGACGACCTCCAGGCCGCCCAGAACCTCATCAAGGAGAAGGACTTCGACCTGGCGCTCCAGTTCGTCAACTACCGGTAGCCGGCGGTCGGCGGCGCCCGGAGCGGAACGGCCGCCTCTCCGTCGCGGGGAGGGCGGCCGCCGCCGTGCCGGGACCGGGCCCCTACCGGCCCATGTCCCACTGGCGGCGCAGGTCGCGCAACCGCCGGACGCGCTCGTCCGTGGGGGGGTGGGCGGCGAACAGCCGCCCCACCCCGGTCGGGAACGGGTTGGTCGTCATCACGTGCGCCGAGGCCAGGAGGGCGCGGTCGCGGGGCAGCGGGTACCGCTGTGCCCCCTCCTCCAGCTTGAGCAGCGCCTCGGCCAGCGCGACCGGGTCCCCGGTCAGTTCGGCGGCCTTCTCGTCGGCGCGGAACTCGCGGCGTCGGCCCACGCCGAAGTAGACGACCAGGGCGGCGAGCGGAGCCAGCGCCGCCATCATCAGACCGCCCAGCAGGTTGGGCATGTCCGTCTCCTCGGACTCCCCCAGCGGGAGCAGGAACGTCACCAGCGTCATCGCGGTGATGACCGCGGTCAGGGTCGCCGCCACCGAGCTGATGAGCGTGTCGTGCGAGCGGATGTGCGCCAGTTCGTGGGCGATCACACCGCGCAGCTCCCGCTCGTCGAGGGTGCGCAGGAGCCCCGTGGTGCAGCAGAGCGCGGCCCGGCGCGGGCTGCTGCCCGCGGCGAAGGCGTTGGGTGAGCGGATCGGCGACAGGTACAGCCTGGGCATGGGCTGTCGGGCGGCGGTGGCCAGTTCCCGGACGATCCGGTAGAGCTCGGGCCGCTCGATCTCGCTGACCGGGCGGGCCCGCATGGCGCGCAGCGCCAGCGACTCCCCGAACAGGTAGACGAGCACCCCGGCGCCGACCACCAGGGTCACGGAGAACTGGGCGCCCTTCTCGGAGCCGCACAGCCAGCCGACGGCGACGACGAGGACGGCGACCCCGACGAACAGACCGACCGCACGGGCCACGTTGACGTGCACGCCGCCACCTCCTCGCTCAGCCGGTCCTCGACCATGAATGCGTACATCGTGACAAACGTGCGGGTCGGCGTCTTGCGTTCCCCATGTGACGGGCTGTCGGTCACATCCCGGTTGCGGATTCCCTTCCTCCACCCCCCGAGGACCCCGGTGTGACAATCGCCACCCGGCCGCTGTCCGGCCGCATGCGACGACCTATAGTGCGAACGTGGCCCTTATCACTCCGAACACCAGGCCGACGAGGCGTCGCCCCGTCATGATCCCGGGGTTCGGGGAGCCGTGTCGTTGAAGGCAGGCCCCTTCACGACCCGGCAGTCGCGGTGTGACCGCGCCATGCGAGTCCGGGTTGGCGCACCCGGCGAGCGCGAGGGCCGCGAACGCTGTCCCATGCCCCCGAGCCAGACATCCGTCCCGCGGCGGTGTGATCCGGACGGGGGATGACACCCGAGCGCCGCCGCCCGTCACGACCGGCGGCTCACCAAGGAGGTCGTCGATCTCAGTGGCCAAACAGATCGAACAGCTCGACCGCGTCATCATCCGTTTCGCCGGCGACTCCGGCGACGGCATGCAGCTGACCGGAGACCGCTTCACCCAGGAGACCGCGTCGTTCGGCAACGACCTGTCGACCCTTCCGAACTTCCCCGCGGAGATCCGCGCGCCCGCCGGCACCCTTCCGGGGGTGTCCAGCTTCCAGCTGCACTTCGCCGACCACGACATCGTGACCCCGGGCGACGCCCCCGACGTCCTCGTGGCCATGAACCCCGCCGCCCTCATGGCGAACCTGGGCGACCTGCCCAGGGGCGCGACCGTGATCGTCAACACCGACGAGTTCTCCGGGCGGAGCCTGGCCAAGGTCGGTTTCTCCGGGGACCCGCTCACCGACGGCACCCTCGACGGCTTCAAGGTGAGCGCGGTGGCGCTGACGTCGATGACGGTGGAGGCACTGGCCGGTTCCCACCTGTCCAGGAAGGACGCGCAGCGGGCCAAGAACATGTTCGCCCTGGGCCTGCTGTCGTGGATGTACAACCGGCCGACGGAGGGGACGACGTCCTTCCTGGAGT
This sequence comes from Nocardiopsis codii, assembly GCF_036327455.1. Lineage (NCBI taxonomy): Bacteria > Bacillati > Actinomycetota > Actinomycetes > Streptosporangiales > Nocardiopsidaceae > Nocardiopsis > Nocardiopsis codii. The sequence continues at coordinate 192,885 of NZ_JAUZMY010000002.1, forward strand.
CGAAGTTCGCCGGAAAGCCGGACATCCTGGCGGCGAACCTGACGGCGTTCCGGGCGGGGTGGAACTTCGGTGAGACCACCGAGGACTTCGCCGTCTCCTACGAGGTCAAACCCGCCCGGCTCCCCTCGGGCACCTACCGGAACATCACCGGGAACCTGGCGCTGGCCTACGGGCTGATCGCGGGTTCCACGCGGTCGGGTCTGCCGCTGTTCCTGGGCTCGTACCCGATCACCCCGGCGTCGGACATCCTGCACGAGCTGGCCAGGCACAAGCGGTTCGGGGTGCGTACGTTCCAGGCCGAGGACGAGATCGCCGGGGTGGGGGCCGCCCTGGGCGCGGCCTTCGGCGGATCGCTGGGGGTGACCACCACCTCCGGGCCGGGCATGGTCCTCAAGCAGGAGACGGTCGGGCTGGCGGTGATGACCGAGCTGCCGCTGCTGATCATCGACGTGCAGCGGGCCGGGCCGAGCACCGGCATGCCGACCAAGACGGAGCAGACCGACCTGCTGATGGCCCTGTACGGGCGCAACGGCGAGTCGCCGGTCCCCGTGGTGGCGCCGTCCTCCCCCGCGGACTGCTTCGACGCCGCCGTGGAGGCGACCAGGTTGGCGGTCACGTACCGCACCCCGGTGATCGTCCTCTCGGACGGGTACCTGGCCAACGGGTCGGAGCCGTGGCGGCTGCCGGAGGTGTCGGACCTGCCGGTGATCGAACCGGGGTTCGCGACCGAGCCGAACGGCCCCGACGGCTCGTTCCTGCCGTACAAGCGGGACGAGGAGACCCTCGCCCGCCCGTGGGCGGTTCCGGGTACCGCGGGGCTGGAGCACCGCATCGGCGGCATCGAGAAGCACGCCGAGTCCGGTGACATCTCGTACACGCCCGCCAACCACGACCTGATGGTGCGGACCCGCCAGGCCAAGATCGACGCCATCGCCCGGGACATCCCCCCGCTGGCGGTGGACGACCCCGACGGCGCGGCCGACGTGCTGGTGCTCGGTTGGGGAGGCACGTACGGGTCGATCACCGCCGCGGTGCGCCGGGTACGCCGCGCGGGCGGCCGGGTGGCGCAGGCGCACCTGCGGCACCTCAACCCTTTCCCTGCCGATCTGGGCGAGGTGCTGGCCCGGTACGAGCGTGTGGTGGTGCCGGAGATCAACCTGGGCCAGCTGGCCCTGCTGCTGCGCGGCAGGTTCCTGGTCGACGTCATCGGCTACAACAGGGTCCGCGGCCTGCCGTTCAAGGCTGAGGAGCTCGCGGATGTGCTTCAGGAGGTCATCGACCGTGACTGACGACGCGAACGGCCCGGCGGGCGGCTTCGGAGGGCTGAGGCTGGTCCCGAGGACGGACACCGCCTACAGGATGAAGGACTTCAGGTCCGACCAGGAGGTGCGCTGGTGCCCGGGGTGCGGCGACTACGCGATCCTGGCCGCCTTCCAGTCCTTCCTTCCCGAACTGGGGGTGCCCCGCGAGAACATCGTGATGGTGTCGGGGATCGGCTGCTCCTCCCGCTTCCCCTACTACCTGAGCACCTACGGCGTGCACTCGATCCACGGGCGCGCCCCGGCGATCGCCACGGGCCTGGCGTCCAGCCGCCCGGACCTGTCGGTGTGGGTGGTGACCGGTGACGGCGACGGGCTGTCCATCGGCGGCAACCACCTGATCCACGCGCTGCGCCGCAACGTCAACATCAACATCCTGCTGTTCAACAACCGGATCTACGGGCTGACCAAGGGCCAGTACTCCCCCACCTCGGAGCCCGGGAAGATCACCAAGTCCTCGCCGGCGGGCTCACTGGACCACCCCTTCAACCCGGTGTCGCTGGCGCTGGGCGCGGAGGCCTCGTTCGTCGCCCGGACCGTCGACTCCGACCGCAAGCACCTCACGTCGGTGCTGAGGGCGGCGGCCGACCACCCGGGGGCGTCGTTCGTGGAGATCTACCAGAACTGCCCGATCTTCAACGACGACGCGTTCGAGCCGCTGAAGGACCCGGCCGCCCGGGACACCAGGCTGCTGCGCCTGGAGCACGGCGAGCCGCTGCGGCTCGGCCCCGACCGGGGCGTGGTCGCCGACGGGTTCGGCGGGCTGGAGGTCGTGGACGCGGACGCGGTGGACGAGGACCGGCTGATCCGGCACGACGCGCACCGCGAGGACCCGGGGTACGCGTTCGCGCTGTCCCGGCTGGACCGGCCCGCGTTCGAGCACGTGCCGATCGGGGTGTTCAGGGACGTGCGCCGTCCCGCCTACGACGACCTGTTGAACGGGCAGGTCGCGGACGCGCGGGCGGAACACGGCGACGGCGATCTGGCGGCGCTGCTGGCCGGCGGGGACACCTGGACCGTCGGGTAGGGGCCGCGCACAGGTTCCTCCCGGGCCCCGCGCGGACTCGCGCGCGGGGCCCGGGGGTCCTCCGCCGCGAAGGGCATACGCTTCCCCCATGCGTATCGTCATCGCCGGGGGACACGGGAAGATCGCACTGCTGCTGGCCAGGAGACTGGCCGACCGCGGGGACGAGCCCGTCGCCCTCATCCGCAATCCCGACCACTCACAGGACGTCGTCGACGCCGGGGCCGAACCGGTCGTGATCGACCTGGAGACGGCCACCGTCACCGAGCTGACCGAGAGGATCATGAACGCCGACGGCGTCGTGTTCGCCGCGGGGGCAGGTCCCGGCAGCGGTCCCGCCCGCAAGGACACGGTGGACCACAAGGCGGCGGTGCTGACCGCCGACGCCGCCTCGCTCGCGGGGGTGCGGCGCCTGGTCCAGGTCTCGGCCATCGGGGTGGACGACCCGCTGCCCGCGGACACGGACCCCGACGGGGCGTGGGCCGCCTATGTGGAGGCCAAGCGCGCCGCCGACGCCGACCTGCGGGAGCGCAGCCTGGAGCTGGACTGGACGATCCTGCGCCCGGGTCGGCTGACCGACGAGCCCGGCACCGGGAAGGTGTCGCTCGGCGCGGAGGTCGAACGCGACTCGGTGACGCGTGAGGACGTGGCCGCGGTGATCGTTGCCGTCCTGGACGAACCGGAGACCGTCGGGAGGGTTCTCAACCTGGTGAACGGTGAGACGCCCGTCGTCGAGGCCGTCCGCGACACCGCGTCCTGAACCGCCGCTCCGACGGCCGCCGACCGGGAGGGATCCCGGTCGGCGGCCGCTTCGGTCCCTCTGTGGCCAGACAGGTCCGCACGAGGCATGATGGGAGCGGATCCCGGCGGAGTCCCGCCACGGCGGACGCGGATGACCGGGTAGCACCCCGACGGGTACGGCAAGCTCCACGCTGAGCAGATGGGGACGGTTATTCATGAGCGTCACGCAGGTCGTGAGGGACAGCACGGTCGTCGAACACGCCAAGGTCGCGGCGCAGCAGAAGCGCCGCATGTTCATCATCCAGCTGGAGGTGAACGCCTACGACGAGCCCTCCAGCAAGCTGCGCCCCGGACTGACCCGCATCCTGGAGGGGATCGAGGAGGCCGGCTGGCGGCTGGACCTCATCACCCCGGGCGACGAGGGCGACAAGCCCGCGCGCCTGTTCATCTTCCGCCCGGACCCCGACGTCAAGAAGGACGGGGAGGACAAGGCGCAGGCCCAGCAGCAGCAGGCGCCCTCCGGCCAGCAGCAGTCGTACCAGCACCCGCCGACGGGGGCACAGCAGCCGGACCCGTACGCGGGTTACGGACAGCAGCCCGGCTACGGGCAGCAGCAGTACCCGGGGTACGACCAGCAGCAGTACCCGGGCTACGGGCAGCCGCAGCCGGGGTACGGGCAGCAGCCGGGCTACGGCCAGCAGTACCCGGGATACGGGCAGCAGCAGGGCTGGTAGCGCTCTCGGCGCGCGTCAGGGGGACGTCGCCCACGAGGTTCGGGGCCCGCACGGTGGACACACCGCGCGGGCCTTTTTCATGCCCGATGTCTGGATACGAGGCGATTCCGATGCATTCGTCAGGGGCGGAATTCGGCCGTGCTTTCGGTTCAGTAACACGATGACTACATCTCGGGGCGACATGTCCGCTATGTCAGTAATGAAGCCGAAGAAAGTCCGAGGAAACTCTGAACTCTTCCTGCGAAGTACACCACGCATGCGATTGGCTACGCTAAGTTATTTCCGGCGGCTACCGCTGCAGCGTTATGAACTTCCGAAAGGCATCAGCCATGACCCGTATCGCCAAGGTTTCCGGCTTCGTGCTGGCCGCCGGCCTCGCCTTCGGTGCCTTCACCGGCACCGCCGCCGCGGACAACAACGCCGACGTCCAGAACGTCACGATCCCGATCTGCATCGACGTCCTGAAGGCCTCCGGCGTCAGCGGCGCCGGCTGCAACGTTGTCAGCTGGGAGTCCACCAGCGGCATCGCCATCGACGACTAGCACACCGTCGAACACAGGCCTGGAAACGCGGGGCCGCGCAGCCCCGTCAGCACAACCCAACACACCGCGAACCGAAAAGGACCAACACCATGAAGCGCATCGCCACCGTCTCCGGTCTCCTCCTCGCCACCGGCCTCGCCTTCGGCGCCATGACCGGGACCGCCGCCGCGGACAACAACGCCAACATCCAGAACGTGACCGTGCCGATCTGCGCCGAGGTCCTCGCCTTCTCCGGCTTCGACCTGGGCGGCTGCAACGTGATCTCCAAGGACTCCACCTCCGGTATCGCCATCGACGACTAGTCGCGTACCCCTCACCGGGCACGGGACCTCCGGACCTCTCCGTCCCCCGGAGCCATCCGGAAGTCCCCCGCCACCCGGACCATGTGGGGTGGACGCGGGGCGCGGCACCTTCCGCGCCCCGCGTCCTGCTTTTCCCGGGGAGTCCGCACGCGCCACGGCCGGGGCGCGTGCCCGGGTCAGGGGCGGGAACCGCAGGCGCGCAGCTCGACGCCCTCCACGGGGTCGGTGGCCAGCCGGGCGTGCGTGCCCGTGTCGAACCGCTCGGTGCCGTAGCGCAGCTTCTGCCGCTCCGTCCCCTCCGGTCGGTATCCCGCCCGGCACGCCGCCAGGCACGAGCCCGGGTTGTTCAGCCGGTGGCCCAGCTCCAGGCGGAACAGGTCCAGCTCGGCGAAGGCGAACGAGGAGACCAGGAGCGCCCCGGCCGTCGCCACGCCCCTCCCCCGCGCCTCCGCGTGCGTCCAGTACGACACCCAGCCGAGGTCGTGCGCCCTGCTGGTGACCGACACCTGCGCGTGCCCCAGGGGCGGACCGTCGCCCTCGACGATCGCGAACCCGAACGCCGTCCCCTCCCGCGCCAGGTCCAGGCGCCGGTCGATCCACCCGGCGGCCTCGTCCGGCGTGGTCGACGGTTCGGGGTCCTGCCACGCCAGCTCCGGATCCCCGAAGGCCTCCAGCACCCTGGCGGCGTCCCCCGCCTCCCACTCACGCAGTCGGTACACCACGCGGCACCCCTTTCTCCTGTGCGGACCGCATCACGCTACCCCTGGTCACGGCCCTGTCCACGGGCGGGGCGGGACCGCGGCGCCGACCGGGGCACGGCCGTCGGCGGGCGGGGCTGCGGCGGACCGGCGCCGCGCCACAGGGCGGGCGGTCGGGGTCGCGCCGGGCCGGGCCCCGAGTCCGGAGCGGCGCTCCACCGGGCGCGGAGCAGGGGGCGGGGGCGGAGGCGAGGGCTGGCGCGCCGGCGGGAAACGGGCCCGGGAGGCATGTCACGCCGGACGGGGGGTGATACGTCTACCTGACATGACGACCGATGTCTTCGAAGAGCACCGCTCCCTCCTGACCGGTGTCGCCTACCGGATCCTCGGCAGCGCCTCCGACGCGGAGGACGTGGTCCAGGAGGCCTGGCTGCGCTGGTCCACCGTCGATCCGGGGCGGGTCGACGATCCGCGCGCCTACCTCGTCACCGTCACCTCCCGCCTCTCCATCGACCGGCTGCGCAGCGCCCGGTCCCGCCGCGAGTCCTACGTCGGCGAGTGGCTGCCCGAACCCGTCAGCGAGGCCCCGGACGGCGCCGCGCGGGCCGAGATGGCCGACTCGGTCGAGTTCGCGCTCCTCGTGGTCCTGGAGACCCTGACCCCCCTCGAACGGGCCGTGTTCGTGCTGCGCGAGGCCTTCCAGTTCCCCTACGCGGAGATCGCCCGGGTCATCGGGCGGGAGGAGGCCGCCACGCGGCAGCTGGCCCGTCGGGCCCGCGACCACGTCCAGGAGAGGAGGCCCCGGTTCGAGGCCGACCCGGCCGCCCGGCGCCGGATCACCGAGCGGTTCCTCGGCGCCTGTATGGAGGGGGACCTCGCGGGTCTGACCGGTCTGCTCGCCGAGGACGCCACCCTGGTCGGAGACGGCGGGGGCAAGGCCAAGGCCCCCCTGCGGGTTCTGGAGGGCGCGTCGAAGGTGGGCCGGTTCCTGGCGTCCCTGCCGGGCAACGCGGACAGGTTCTTCGCGTCGCTCGGGATCGCCTCCCCGGTGCCCTGGGACGAGATCCGGTTCGAGGTCACCGAGGTCAACGGCGGCCCCGCGGCGGCCGTCTCGTTCGGCAGCCGGGTGGTGGCGCTGGTCGTGCTGGAGGTGGTCGACGACCGGGTCCAGCACGTGTACCTGGTGGCCAATCCCGACAAGATGTCACGCCTGCGGACACCGGATCCGTCGTAGGGGTATGGATATCACCGTTGTGGGCGGTGGCCTCGCCGGACTGACCGCGGCCATCGCCGGCGCCGAGAAGGGCGCGAACGTCACCCTGCTGGAGGCGCACCGGACCCTGGGCGGGCGTGCCCGCGCCACCGAACCGCCGTACGTCGCCAACGAGGGGCCCCACGTCCTGTACGGCGACGGGGCGCCCTACCGGTGGCTGGCCGGGCGCGGCCTGCTCCCGCCCCGCCTGCGCCTTCCCGCGCGGGCTCTGGCGGGGGTCCGGTTCCGCCACCGGGGGCGGCTCGGCGCGCCGCCGGTCGGGCTCCTGCGCGCCGCCGCCCGGCGCGGGTTGCGTGCCCCGCACGACCGGGACTTCGGGTCGTGGGGGCGGGAGCGGTTCGGTGCGGAGACCACCGGGACGATCGCGAGCATGATGGGCGTGGCGCTCTTCGACGCGGACCCCTCCAGGCTGTCGGCGGAGTTCGTCTGGGACAGGTTCCTGCGGGTGACCACCCCGGCCTGGCCCTCCGCCCGCTACATGGTCGGCGGCTGGACGCCGCTGGTGGAGTGGATGGCCGCCCGGGCCCGGGAACGCGGGGTGCGGATCGCGACGGGTGCCAGGGTGGACTCCCTCGACTCGCTCCCCGCCGGCCCGGTCATCGTGGCGACGTCGCTGGCGGCGGCCCGCTCGCTCCTCGGGGACGACTCCCTGGAGTGGGAGAGCGGGCACACCCTCATGGTGGACCTGGGGCTGCGCCGGGGACGGGATCCCTTCATCGTCTTCGACGGCGACGAGTGCGGTTTCCTGGAGCGCTACACGGAGGTGGACCGCACCCTCGCGCCGGAGGGCGAGGAGCTTGTGCAGGCCCAGGTGCCGGTGCGCGCCGGCGAGTCCCGGGCGGAGTGCGCGGAGCGGCTGGAGCGGCTGCTGGACCTGTCCCTCCCCCGCTGGAGGGACAGGGTGACGTGGCGTCGCGACCAGGTCGCGCGGGGGCGCACCGGGGCGCTGGACCTGCCGGGCCGCACCTGGCGGGACCGTCCCGCGGTCGATCGCGGGGACGGCGTCTACCTGGCGGGTGACTCGGTGGCCGCGCCGGGCCTGCTCGGGGAGGTGGCGTTCACCAGTGCGGTCGCCGCCGCCGACGCGGCGACGAGCAGGAGCGGGGTCGGGGCGTCCTGATCCCGGTCGGAGGACCGCGGCTGCCTCCGCCCGGCGGCGGACCTCAGGCGGGTCCGTGGGAGACGGCCTCGACGTTGTTGCCGTCGGGGTCGCGCACGAAGGCGCCGTAGTAGTTCTCGTGGTACTCCGGCCACATCCTCGGTTCGTGCAGGACCTCCGCTCCGACCACCACGGCTGCCGAGAAGAAGGCGACCACCGCCGCCCGGTCGGGGGCGGCGAAGGCGATGTGCACCTCGCGGTTGCCGGACCCGCTGGTGAGCGGACCGACCCAGAACCGGGGTCGGTCCGTGCCGTAACCGACGACGTCCCCGAAGTCGAGGAGGCGCCGACCGCCCAAGGGGGCGAGGACCGCGTCGTAGAAGGCGAGAGCCGCCGCCGGGTCGCTGACCTGGACACTCAGGTGATCCAACATGCCGCGAGTGTGGCACGCGCGGTCGGACGTTCGCGGGCGGTGACGGCCGGTTTCATGAAAATCACCTGCGCCGCTTCGGACTTCTCCGGTGAAACCCGCCGGTAACAGAGCGTGAGGCCGGATACTGGCGGTCATGAACACGAGGAGGCAGTAGGTCTGTCATGACTACCAGGCATCCGGAAGTACCCGAACGAGGCCTGACCGTGGACGACCTGGCCGACACACCGGACGACGGGCGCCGGTACGAGCTGGTCGACGGGCGGCTTGACGTGTCACCGGCTCCCATGTCCAAGCACTTCCGGGCGGCGAACCGCCTCTCCACCCATCTCAACAACCTCTGCCGCGGCGAGTTCGAGATAGGGGAGAACCCCGGCCTCAACCTGAACTCAGAGCGAACGCACCACCGCATCCCGGACCTGGCCGTCTTCGACTACGACCCTCCGGAACAGGGGTACTTCGACGTGCCCCCTCTTCTGGCCGTCGAGATCGTTTCTCCCGAGAGCGTCCTGAGGGACAACCACACCAAACGCCACGAGTACGCCGCGTTCGGGATCCACTCCTACTGGATCATCAACGCTCTCGCGGACAAGGTCGGCCTAGTGGAACTGCGCCTGGAGAACGGGGTCTACCAGGAGGTGGCCCAGGTCTACGGCGAGGAGGTCTTCGAGACCGACGTCCCGTTCCCCATCAGGCTCGTGCCGCACTGGCTGACGGCCAACGGCCCTTGGATGGCACACATCGGCGGCGACGTGCCCGAGGAGGGTCAGGCGACCCAGCGGTAGAGGTGTTCCGGACGGCCCGCCGAGCCGTAGCGCATGCGCAGCTCGGCGCGGCCGTCCGCGCACAGGTGCTCCAGGTAGCGGCGGGCCGTCACGCGGGACACACCGGCCCGCTCGGCGACCTCCGAGGCCGACACCTCGTCCGGGGCGTCGCGCAGCACCCCCGCGACGAGGTCGACGGTGGCCGAGGTCAGGCCCTTGGGCAGCGACCTGGCCGCGGGCGGGCGCAGGAGCCCGAACAGCCGGTCCACGTCCTGTTGGGTGGCCTCCCCGAAGGCGTCCATCTGCCGCCGCGCCACCGCGTAGCGCTCCAGCTGGTCGCGCAGCGCGCTCAGCGGGAACGGTTTGAGCAGGTAGTGCACGGCCCCGCCGTGCAGGGCCGACCGGACCTGGGCGATGTCGCGCACCGCGGTGATCATCAGGAAGTCGGTCTGCTGGGGCGCCGCACCGGCCACCGACGCGCGCAGGGCCCGCATCACCGAGATCCCGGAGGCGTCGGGCAGGTGCAGGTCGAGCAGGACCAGGTCGGGCCGGTGGCCGTGGATCTGGGTGAGGGCGGCCGCGGCCGTGTGCGCGACCCCCACCACGGAGAACCCGGGCAGCGACTCCACCAGCTCCTGGTGGTTGCGGGCCACGCGTACGTCGTCGTCGACGACGAGGACGCGGATCACGACGGCACCACCGCCGCCGGTACGGGCAGGCAGGCGGTGAACACCGCGCCCTCGTCGGCGTCGGGCGCCTCCATCTCGACACTTCCCTCTCTGCTCTCGCACACCTGTTTCACGAGCGCGAGTCCGAGCCCGCGCGTGCCGCCGTCCCGGGAGGCCTTGGTGGTGAACCCGAGCCGGAAGATCTCCTCCGCCACGTCGTCGGCCACCCCCTGCCCGGAGTCGGTCACCCGGATCTCCAACAGGTCGTGGGGCAGCCCGCTGTCGGCGGTGTGCAGGCGCACCATCAGTTCCACCCACCCGTGCGGGGTCGACGCCACCGCGTCGAGCGCGTTGTCGACCAGGTTCCCGAGGACGAGCAGTGCGTCGGAGCGTACCTTCCTGTCGAGCGCGGGAACACTCGTCATCGGGGACAGCCGCAGGTCGACGCCCATCTCGGACGCCTGAGCCGACTTGGCGATGGTCAGTGCGGCCACGCCTGGGTCGCAGACGTGCTCGGAGATGTCCGTGCTGGTGCGGGTGTGCGTCGCGGACAGGTCGGCCAGGTAGGACCGGGCCTCGTCGTAGGCGCCGAGTTCGAGCAGCCCCGCGACGGTGTGCACACGGTTCGCGAACTCGTGGGTCTGTGCGCGCAGCCCCCGGGTGACGGTGCGGGCACCGTCGAGTTCGCCGGTGAGCCGGTCCAGCTCGGTGCGGTCCCGGAGCGTGACGACGGCGCCCGCGTCCTCTCCGCGCACACGGACCGGCATCCGGTTGGCGACCAGGATGCGGTTCCCGGCGAGCAGGAGGCGGTCGTCCCCGGGGTCGTCGCCGGAGACGATGTCGCGGACCCGCTCGGACAGCCCGAGTTCGTCGAGGTGGCGGCCCTCGGCGTCGTCGGGCAGGCCGAGCATGTCCCGCACGGGCGGGTTGGCCAGGACGAGGCGGTCGGCGCGGTCCACCGCGAGAACGCCCTCGCGGACCGCGTAGAGCAGGGCCTCCCGGCTTTCCAGGAGTGCGGTGATGTCGGCGGGTTCGAGCCCGTAGGTCTTGGTCCTGACCTGGCGGGAGAGCACCCACGCCCCGCACACTCCGAGGACCAGGACGACGGCGACCATGCCGAGGATCGCCGGGACGGACTCGCGGGCCTCGGTGGCGGCGCTGGAGGTCAGTATGCCGAGGGAGACGTAGCCGACCACCTCGCCGCGGGCGTCGCCGCCGTTGACCGAGCCGCCGCCGGAGAACACGGGGATCTTGGCGCGGACGGTGCGCCCCTGCGTCCCCTCCTCCACGCCGCTCCACTCGACGCCCTCCGCAGCCGGACCGGGCGGGGTGGACACGGTCCGCCCGATGAGGTCCTTGTCGGGGTGGGTGTGCCGGATCCCGTCGGGCGAGGCGATGACCACGAAGTCGGCGCCGGTGGCGGCGGAGACGTGGTCGGCGATCGGGTCGAGGACGACACTCGGCTCGGAGGACCGGAGGCCGTCGGCGACCTCGGGCATGACGGCGACGGACCGGGCCACGCTCAGGACCCGTTCAGAGTACTGGCGGTCCGTGGCCCGGTCGAGGTGGACCGCCCAGAGGGTGCCGACGGCGGCCAGGGCCACCGTGAGCAGGAGCACGTAGCCGATGAACAGGGAGCCTGTGAGCGAGAGACGGCCGCGCGCGGTGTGCGTCGTCATGTGTCCTCCAGTCGCCTGCGCCGGGGTGCGGGGTCCCGGCCGGGCAAACGCCCAGGTGGGCGTGTCACGAACAATACGACCAATATGACTCCAGTTTTAACAAAGATCTGACATGGGCGTGCCCCGGGTCACACTGTGGCCTGGATCTCCTCGACGCCAGGGCGCCGGGGAGGCATGTGAGGCCCTGGACGATCGAAGAGGAGAGCACCCATGCGCGATCGCGGCGTGCTGTTCCGCGTGGGAGGCGGGTTGTGTGCCCTCCTCCTCGTGGGGACGGCGCTGTTCGACGTGCGGCAGAGCGCGGCGTCGGGGAGCGGCGAGCAGGAGAAGCTCCTGCTGATCGCCCCCGCCGGACCCGGCGGAGGCTGGGACACGCTGGCCCGTGAGATGCAGAACGGGCTGCGCGAGGAGGACCTGCGCTTCAACGTCGAGGTGCGCAACGCGGAGGGCGCGGGCGGCACCATCGGCCTGGCGCAGACCGCGGGCCGCGAGGGGCAGGCCAACGTCCTGACGATGACGGGCCTGGGCATGGTCGGCGCGGTGGAGACCACCGGTTCGCCGTACACGATGGAGGATTCGACCCCCATCGCCCAGCTGGCGTCGGAGTACCTGGCCGTGGTCGTTCCCGCCGACTCCCCCTACGAGTCGCTGGACGACCTGGCCGAGGACTGGCGCGACCGGTCCGGGACGCTGGCCGTCTCGGGCGGTTCGATGGGCGGGGTGGACCAGATCTTCGCCGCGCAGGTGGCGCAGTCCATGGACATCGCCCCCGGGGAGATCAACTATCTGCCGTACTCGGGCGGCGGCGAGGTGCTGACCTCGCTGCTGTCGGGCACGTCGGAGGTCGGTTTCGGAACGCTGGGCGACTTCAGCGACCAGGTGGAGGACGGCGGCCCGCTCCGCGCGCTGGCCATCTCCTCCCCCGAGCGGCTGGACGGGGTGGAGATCCCCACCATCGTCGAGCAGGGCTACGGCGTGGAGATGTCGAACTGGCGGGGCGTCATCGCCCCTCCCGGGCTGACCGAGGAGGAGGCCGACCGGCTGGAGGTGCTGGTGCGGGACCTGCTGGCCACGGAGGCCTGGGCGAGCACCCTGGAGCGCAACCGGTGGACCGACACCTTCCAGTCGCGTGAGGACTTCGAGGAGTTCCTCGACGCCGAGGTGTCCCTGACGCAGGAGACCGTAGAGGAGTTGGGGCTGTGACGGCCAACAGCGAGCAGTCGGTCTCCGGGACCGCCGGGGACCGCGGGTCGGTCTCCGCCTCCGGGCCGGAGGAGGCGACCGCGACCGCCGGGGTGGACGGGGCGGCCGTGGCCGCGCCCGCGGCTCCGGAGGACACGACGGACACGGGGGCTCCGGAGCACGGGGCCGGCACGGACGCCACGGCGGCCGAGACGGAACCGGACCCGGAGACCGCACCGTGGAGCGGGCCGGCCATGTGGGTCGTCCCCGCCCTGGTGGCCGTCGTGGGGGCGGTCTGCGTGTGGGGCGCGTTCACCATCGAGGCCCCGCCCAACGCCACACGGCCCGGGCCGGCGGCGTTCCCCGGAGCGATCGGCGCCCTGCTGCTGGTCGTCGCCGCGCTCCTGACCCTGGTCAACGTGCGCAACCTCCGGTCGGGCGCGGGCTCCGCCGGGAACGCCCTGGCGTGGTTCGAGGGCCGCCCGGTGCTGATCATCCTGGCCGGTCTGGTGGTGCACGTCGCCGTGCTGGAGTTCGTGGGCTGGCTGCTCGCGGGGGCCCTGCTGTTCTGGGTGGTGGCCTACGCGTTCGGCGCCCGCGCCTACTTGCGTGACGCCGTGGTGGCGCTGTCGATGTCCGCTGCCGTACAGGTCGGCTTCTCGCTCGGTCTCGGGCTGAGCCTGCCCGGCGGTTTCCTGGAGTTGGTGCTCTGATGGATGCTCTCCCCCTCCTGCTCGACGGGTTGGTCTCCGCACTGACCCCGCAGAACCTCGTGTGGGCCTTCCTCGGTGTGCTTCTCGGCACCGCCGTGGGGGTGCTGCCGGGTCTGGGCTCGGCGATGGCGGTGGCGCTGCTGCTGCCCGTGACGTTCCGGCTCGACCCGACGAGCGCCCTGATCCTGTTCGCGGGCGTGTACTACGGCGGCATGTTCGGCGGGGCGACCACGTCGATCCTGCTGAACACCCCCGGTCAGGCGTCGTCGATCGCCACCACCTACGAGGGCCACAAGATGGCTCTCAAGGGCCGGGCCGCCCAGGCGTTGGGCACCGCGGTCATCGGCTCGTTCGTGGCGAGCATGATCGGCACGATGGTGGTGGCCCTGTTCGCCCCGGTCATGGTGTCCCTGGCACTGAACTTCGGCCCGGGCGAGTACTTCGCCCTGACCGTGTTCTCGTTCGTGGCCGTCGCCGCGGTCGTGTCCGGATCGGTGCTGCGCGGGCTGGCCTCGCTGCTCATCGGCCTGGCGATCGGCATGGTCGGCATCGACAGCCAGAGCGGTAGCGCTCGCTTCGACTTCGGATCCTCGGCCATGCTGGACGGGATCGACATCGTCATCGTCACCGTCGGCCTGCTCGCCCTCGGCGAGGTGATGTACGTGGCGGCCCGCGGCAGGACCGGGGCCGACCTCTCCGCGATCCGCACCGGCCGCGCGTGGCTGAGCCGGCGGGACTGGGCCCGGTCGTGGAAGCCGTGGCTGCGCGGCACCGCTCTGGGCAGCGCGTTCGGTCCGATCCCGGGCAGCGGCGCGGAGATCCCGACCTTCCTGTCCCTGGGTCTGGAGCGCAAGCTGGCCGAGCGCCGTGCGAAGCGCAGGGGTGTGCGGAACGAGTTCGGCGAGGGTGCGATCGAGGGTGTGGCCGGTCCGGAGGCCGCGAACAACTCCAGTGCGGCGGGCACGATGGTGCCGCTGCTGGGGCTGGGTCTGCCGACGTCGGCGACCGCCGCGATCATGCTGGCGGCGTTCCAGCAGTACGGCCTCCAGCCGGGGCCCGTGCTGTTCGAGCGCAACGCGGACCTGGTGTGGACGCTCCTGGCGAGCCTGCTGATCGGCAGCGTCATGCTGCTGGTCATCAACCTGCCGTTCGCGCCGCTGTGGGCGAAGCTGCTGAAGCTGCCCAAGCCGTACCTGTACGCGGGCATCACGCTGTTCTCCGTGCTGGCGGTGTACGCGATCAACACGTCGGTGGTGCACCTGGTGATGCTGCTGTGCGTGGCGCTGCTCGGCCTGGCCATGCGGACGTTCGGTGTCCCGGTGGCGCCCGCGCTCATCGGTGTCGTGCTCGGCCCGATCGCGGAGACCGAGTTCCGACGGGCGCTGGCCGCCTCGTCGGGCGACCCGACGATCCTGGTCGGCAGCGGGATCTCGATCACCCTGTACGTGCTGGTTCTGCTGGCCGCCGTGATCCCGGTGATCGCCCACCTGCGGCGCCGCCGGGCCGAGCGGACGTCGGCGGCCGCGGTCGAGCGGGACACCGCGGACCTCGGCTGACCCCTCCGCCCGCGACCTTCCCTCCGCGGCCCCCGGCACCGTCCGCCGGGGGCCGCTCCTCGTCTGTTTCGCTTATTGCGTTTGTTGCGTTTGTTGCGGATAATGCGAGGAGGAAGTCCAGATGGAGGAGGGCCAGTGACCGTACTGTCGAGCCGACCGGACGCGCAGGAGGCACGTGCCGCGCACAGCGCCCTCGCACGAGTGCGCAGATACCTCCAGGAGCATCCCGAGGAACTGACCACCGTGCCCGTCCTCGTGGAGGACAGCCGCGAGGAACTCGTCCTGCCGCGTTCGGCGGTCGAACTGCTCGCGGGGGTGCTCGCGCACATGGCAGCCGGGCGGGGCGTCTCGGTGGTGCCCTCCCACGCCGAGCTGACGACGCAGGAGTCCGCGGACATGCTGAACGTCTCCAGGCCCTACCTCATCGGCCTGTTGGAGACGGGTGAGATCGAGTACCGAAAGGTGGGCACCCACCGCCGGGTACGAGCGGACTCACTCATGGACTACCTTCGCCGGGATGACCAGCGGCGCCGCGAGGCCGCCGACGAGCTCTCCGCCATGACACGGGAACTGGGACTCGACTGACATGCCCTTCGTCGTTGTCTACGACGCGAACGTCCTCTACCCCAGTACCCTGCGCGACCTCCTCATTCGCGTGGCCAGAGGCGGTCTGGTCCAGGCCAAGTGGACACAGAGGATTCTCGACGAGGTCTTCGACAACCTCGGGAGGAACCGGCCGGACATCCCCCCGGAGAAGCTCGCCCGGACCCGGGAACTGATGATCCGGGCCGTCAGGGACTGTCTGGTCATGGATTTCGAGCCGCTCGTCGACGCTCTCGTACTTCCCGACCCCGACGACAGGCATGTGCTCGCGGCAGCTGTTCGGGCGCACGCCCAGGTCATCGTGACCTGGGACCTCGGTGACTTCCCCGCCCGGGCACTGGCCCCCTGGGGTGTCGAGGCGCGGAGCCCCGACGCGTTCCTGCTCGACCAGATCCATCTGAACCGGAAGGTGGTGTGGTCCTGCGTTCAGCAGATCGCCGACTCGTGGCGGGACCCGCCCGCCACGGTGGACGACGTCCTGTCCAGCCTGGAGCGTGACCGTCTGACTCAGACCGTCGCGGAACTCCAGTCCGAATAGCCCCCGGCACCGTCCGCCGGGGGCCGCTCCTCGTCCGGGTCCCGGCAGCGCCGGTGATCCGTGCCCGCCGTCCCTGCCCGGGGCGGCGGGCACGGGTCGTGCAGGAGGCCCCCGCCTCCCTCCCGGGGGAGGTGACCGGGGGCGACGTCGCCCCCGGTCAGCGCGGGTCAGTCGGCCGGCGGCGGGTCGGGTGCGGTGCCGTTCTCCAGGGCGTGGAGCCGTGTGCAGGCGTACTCCGGCTCGGGACCTCCGCCGCGCGGGACCGCCCGTGTCTCCTCCCCCGTGCCTCCGGGGACGGTTGCGGGTGCGGGGAGGGCCCCGGGCAGACTGCGGTGGCCGGGCTCGCCGGGCGCGGTCAGCAGGAACACCTGCCGTCGGCCCTCGTTCCGGCCGTCCCCGAGCGAGGCCTCGATCGTCTCCGCGATCCTGCGGTCCCACGGGTCCCGGGTGCGGCGCAGCCGGATCGCGCCGCGTTCGGTCCACTCCACGTTGTCCCGGCGCAGGAGGACCCGGGGGATCTCCGGGGCGATCGCCCCGGCGACGCGGAAGGCCAGGTACTCGACCCCGGGGAAGGCCCGGCCCGCCCGCGCGACGTGGGCGCGGCTCCGTTCGTAGAGGGGCAGCGCGCCGGGCTCGGACACCACCAGCGTGTCGTCGGTCGTGACGGGGCGCCGGGAGTACACGTCCATGGTCCGGCTGCGGCGTTCGAGCCAGCGCCCGGCCGCGGGGTCGACGAACCCCGCGAGCGCGGCGACCTGGCGGACCTCGAACGGGAAGTCGATGTTGAGCACCGAGTCGTGGTGGGCGATCCGGTTGCGGAACCGGCGGACCCCCTCCGCGGCGGCGGCCACCTCCGACCTCCTCCCCGAGGATCCGGGGAAGGCGCGGTGCAGGCAGGCCCGCCACAGTTCCTCGTAGCCGGGCCCGAGCATGCCGGACCAGAAACCGAAGCTCATCGCGGCGACGATCTGGTCCCGTGTCTCCCGGCCCTCCTGGCGGAGCCGCTCACGGACGTAGCCCGACGCCACGACCGCGTACTCGACGCCGGGCACGGGGCTCAGGAACCACGGGATGCCGCGTTCCGCCTCACGGAAGTGGGCCCGGAGCACCCCGTCCATGCTCCCTCTGAGCAGGACCTCCAGGTGGGCGACGTCCTCGAAGGCCGCCGCGGCGACGTGCGCGCCCCACTCGTACAGGGCGAGGGCCCTGGCCGGGTCTCCCCCGGTCAGCGCCAGGTAGGGCGCGAGGCGCGGTGCGGGGATCAGGTTCAGGACTGCGTCGGTGTCTGCTTCGACGGAGGACATTGGCCGATGCTACTGTCCGGGGGAACGCCCCAGTGCCGCCTCTGCTGACATGCGCCTGGGGCTTTTTCGTTCCCGGCGCGGACGGCCGCTCCCCCGCTGCTCGGAGCCTCTTGCGGGGCCTCCCCCTCGCGCCCCGGCCGCGGCTCGGCGCTCCTCCGGCCGCTCAGGCCGTGGCCCGGGGCAGGGTGATCGCGACGCGGGTGCCGGAGGGCCCGCTGTCGATCGCCACCCGGCCGCCCTGGGCCTCGACCAGGGAGCTCACGACCGCCAGCCCCAGGCCGGAGATGCGTCCCGCGCCCTCGGAGCGCGAGGTGACGAACGGCTCGAACACGTGCGGCAGCAGCCGCGGGTCGATGCCCGGCCCGTCGTCGGACACGGTGAGGACGAGGGAGTCGCCCTCACCGTGGGCGGTGACGGTGGCGCGTGTGCCCTCCGGGTTGTGGTCGACGACGTTCGCGACCAGGTTGGCCAGGCACTGCTCCAGGCGCGACTGGTCGCCGAGCAGGACGTCCGGCGGCGGGTCCTCCAGGGTGGCCGCGTCCGCGTAGGGCAGGGCGTCCAGGCGCGCGCGCACGGCGTGGAACAGGTCGGGCAGGAACACGGCCTCCACGCGGACGTCGATCTCGTCGCCGCCCCGGGCGACGGCCATGAGGTCCTCCAGGACCCGGCGCAGGCGGTCGAGTTCGGCGCGCACGACCGCGGCGTCGGCCGTCCCCAGCAGCTCCAGGTGCCCCTCGGCGACGGCGAGGGGGGTGCGCACCTCGTGGGAGATCGCGGCCAGGTAGCGGCGCCGGTTGGTGTCGGCCTGCTCGATGCGCACCAGCATCTGGTTGATCTCGGTGGCGAGTTCGGCGATCTCGTCGCGGGTGGAGGGCACCGGTACGCGGGTGTCCAGGTCCGCGGGGGAGATGGCCTTGGCCGCTTCGGAGACCTCCCGGACGGGCGACAGGGTCCGCCGCACCACCAGCCACAGCACGATGCCGCCCCC
Organism: Nocardiopsis codii; assembly: GCF_036327455.1. Lineage (NCBI taxonomy): Bacteria > Bacillati > Actinomycetota > Actinomycetes > Streptosporangiales > Nocardiopsidaceae > Nocardiopsis > Nocardiopsis codii. The sequence continues at coordinate 211,042 of NZ_JAUZMY010000002.1, forward strand.
GACGACGCCGACGGATCCGGCGAGCGCGGAGAGCAGCAGGACCGTGGCGGCCGTGTCCCGGGTGGAGTCGAGCGGGGCGACGACGGTGACGACGGCGATGGCGTCCCCGGCGTCGTCGAGGACCGCGGTGTCGAGCACCCGGACCGGTCCGGCGTCGGTGTCGAGGGTGCGGATCGTCCCCGGCTCCGGGTCGGGGGCGTCGCCGCCGCGCATCAGCCCGGCGACGCGCGTGGGTCCCCCCGTGCTCTGGAGCCGCGTGCCGTCGGCGGTCACCAGCGTCACGTGTCGGGCGCCGCTGGGGCGCACGGCGAGTGCCTGCCGCGCGGCGCGCTCCGCCTCGGGGCCCGAGAGGACCCCGTCGAGTCCGGCCGCGGCGGGGACCTGTTCGGCGAGGGCGTCTCCGACCAGAGCCGACTCCTCCCGGAGGAGGCGGTCGATGTCGTTCAGGCCCGACACCCGCACGAGTTCGTAGGTGAGGAGGGCGACGCCGCCGATGACGAGGGCCATGACGAGCAGCGACCGCAGGACGACGCGTCCGGTGAGGCTCACCGGGCACCGCCCGCGAGCCGGTAGCCCGCTCCGCGAACCGTCTCGATGCGTCCTGGGCCGAGCTTGCGGCGCAGCTGGCTGACGTAGACCTCGACCACGTTGGAGGCCCCGTCGAAGTTGTATCCCCAGACCCGGTCCAGCAGCTGGGGCTGGGAGAACACCTGTGCGGGGTGGCGGATGAGCACTTCCAGGAGGCCGAACTCGCGGGCCGACAGGTTGACGGTGCGGCCCTCGACCGAGGCGGTGCGGGCTCCGAGGTCGAGCACGACGCCGCCGGCCGCCAGGACGTCGCCGCGCTCCTGGCCGCCGGTGCGCAGGCGTGCCCGCACCCGGGCCAGGAGTTCGCTCACGCTGAAGGGCTTGACCATGTAGTCGTCGGCCCCGGCGTCGAGGTTGGCCACCCGGTCGCTGACGGCGTCCTTGGCGGTGAGCACGATCACCGGCACCGAGGGGCGGCGCTGCCGCAGCCGGCGCAGCACCTCCTCGCCGGGGATGCCGGGCAGTCCGAGGTCCAGGACGACGAGGTCGACGTCGGGCGACAGGGCCATCGTCAGCCCGTCGATCCCGTCCCCGGCCGCGAGCACCTGGTACCCGGCCGTCTCCAGTCCGCGCCGCACGAAGGAGACGATGCCCTCCTCGTCCTCCACCACCAGAATCGCCAACGCCGTGTCCTCTCCGCCCCGTGGTCCCCCCTTACCTTGGCAGGGACCGCTGAACCGTTCCTGAGCGCCACATGAAGACGTTCTTCAGGTGGCTTTCAGGCCGCCATCATCTCGCCGTCGGATGCTGGAGGCAGTAGACACCTTCGAGCAAGGGAACACCGATGCAGCGCACGACCGTCATCATCCTCTCCTCCGCCGCGGCCGCCGGGCTGCTGGCCGTCGGCACGATCGGCTACCTGGTGGTGGACGACCCCGAGCAGCAGGTCGACTCGATCCAGCTCACCGGCGTGACCACCGGTTCCGCCCCCGGGGCGAACGGGGCGAGCGCGTCCGAGAAGAACCCGACCTCGACGCAGTCGGTCGACGGTCTGGAGCAGCTCGTGGGCGAGCTGCGCGCCGACGGGGACGGCGACGACACGGACGACTGGTCGGTGTCCGGTGTCGAGGTCGACTTCGGCCCCGAGGAGTGGCTGCTCACGGCGCCGGAGCTGGAGGACTTCGACGGGAACGGCACCGTCGAGCCGCTCCTGGACGAACTGCGCGGGCTGGAGGGCACCGAGGTGACGCTCGGCGTGCGCTACGAGGCCGACGACGACCGCGACGACGCCGACGTGTACACCGTCAACGGGCTGGCCTTCCGGGACACCGACAGCGGCCCGGCGCCCTGGCAGAACACCGGCGGGCAGACGGAGGCCGACCGCGACACGGTGTCCGCGAACGCCGCCGAGGCGGTCGGCGAGGGCGCCCGCACCGTCGAGGTCGAGCGCCAGGACGAGGACGGCTGGGACGGCTGGGACGCCGAGGTGCTCGACGCCGACGGCCAGGAGTACGAGGTGATCCTGGACGTGGCCGGTGAGGTCGTCGACGTGCGCGCCGAGGACTGACGGCCGGGGACCCCGTGCGGCTGCTCCGCGGACCGTCCCCGCCACCCGCACGGTCGGGGCCCCGTCCTCCTGGGAGGGCGGGGCTCCTTTCCCGTCGTCCGGTGCCGGAGCCCCGGGGGCGCGGCCGGTCGCACGACCCGGTACCGGTCGGATCAGGGGGCCGCCGCAGGGGGTCGGCACGTCGGGGCGAAGTCCCCCCGCAGCAGGCCGGAGAGGGTCGGGTACCCTCGTCGGGCCAGTCGAACTCCACTTCGTGGGGCAGGGAACCCGGTGGGACTCCGGGACTGACGCGCAGCGGTGAGGATGACGGGCGGGCACGTCCGGGGAGCGTTCCCCGGGACAGCCACTGGGGCAACGCCCCGGGAAGGCGCTCCGCACCGGTCGACTCCGAGTCCGAAGACCTGCTGGCACCGGCGGTCACGGTCCGCCGGGTCACCCGCGGGCTCCGCGCACGAGTCCCCGACCAGAAGGACGCCCATGTCCCCCGCCGGTTCTCCCCCTTCCACGCGCCGCACGCGTCGCGACCGCTGCCCCGGCGTGCTGAGACCCTGGCCCGCCGAGGACGGCCTGCTGGTCCGGCTCCGGCTCATCGGCGGCCGGATCGGCGCCTCCTCGCTGCTCGCCCTCGCCGCGGTGGCCGACCGGTACGGCACCGGTCGTATCCACGTCACCGGCCGCGCGAACCTGCAACTGCGCGCCCTGCCGGGGGACGCGGGACGCCTGGGGCCCGAGGTGGTCCGGGCCCTGGCGGAGACCGGGCTGCTGCCCTCCCCCAGCCACGAACTCGTGCGCAACGTGATGGTCTCCCCGGGCACGGGCACGGGCGCGGTCCCGGCGGACCCCGGCGGGACCGTGCCGGGCGGGGGCCGGGCCGACCTGCGCCCCGTCGCCTCGGAGCTGGACACGATGCTGTGCTCCGTCCCGCGCCGCGCCGACCTGCCCGGGCGTTTCCTGTTCGTCCTGGACGACGGGCGCGGCGACCTGATCGACCACCCCTGTGACCTGGGGATCGTCGCCCTGGACCGGAGCGTCGCCCAGCTGAGGTTCGGGGAGCACTGGGGTCCGCTCGTGCCGATCGACGAGGCGCCCGCCGCGCTCCTGCGCCTGGCGGACGGGTTCCTGGAGCGCAGCGGGGAGGGGCCCGCCGCGCCGTGGCACGTCGCCGAGCTCCCGGCCCCGCTGACCGGACCGGAGGTACCGGACCGGCGGCTTCCGTCCCCCGCCCCGCCGCTGCCGTACGGTCCGCTGCCCGGGGGCGCGCGGCACGTGCGTGTGCCCGACGAGGGCCTGGACCGCCCGGCCGCCGAGGCGCTCGCCGAGGAGGCGCTCGCCGCCGAGCCCGGCGAACTCTTCGTCACGCCCTGGCGCGGCGTTCTCGTCCCGGGAAGCCCCGCTTCCCGAACGGGGGAGGCGCGGTGACCGCCCCCCGACGGCCGAACCGGCACTACGACTACATCGACGACGGGCCCGCGATCTACACGGACTCCTTCGCCCTCATCCGGGAGGAGGCCGAGCTCGGGCACCTGCCCGCCGACGCGGAGCGGCTCGCCGTGCGGATGATCCACGGCACCGGCCAGGTCGACCTCGCCGAGGACCTGGTGGTCCACCCCGGCCTGGTGTCCGCGGCGCGCTCCGCCCTGCGGGCCGGGGCCCCGATCCTGTGCGACGCGCGCATGGTGGCCAGCGGCGTGACCGCGAGCCGCCTTCCGTGCGGCAACGAGGTGCTCTGCTTCCTGGGCGACGAACGCGTCCCCGGCCTCGCCGCCGCGTGGGGCACCACGCGCAGCGCCGCCGCGGTGTCCCTGTGGGAACCGCTCCTGGAGGGCGCCGTGGTCGCCGTCGGCAACGCGCCCACCGCCCTCTTCCACCTGATGGAGATGGTGGCGGACGGGGCGCCGCGCCCTGCCGCGATCGTCGGCTGCCCCGTCGGTTTCGTGGGGGCCGCCGAGTCCAAGCAGGCGCTGACGGAGTTCGGGGAGCGGTTCGGCGCCGACATCCCCTACGTGACCGCCCGCGGCCGCCGCGGCGGCTCCGCGATGACCTGTTCCGCTCTCAACGCACTCGCCAAGGAGGAGGAGTGACCGGACGTTTCCACGGCGTGGGTGTCGGCCCCGGCGACCCCGAGCTGATCACCCTCAAGGCCGCCCGGCTCATCGCCGCGGCCGACGTCGTCGCCTACCACGCCGGAGTCGGCAAGGCCTCCAACGCCCGCCGCATCGCCGCGTCGCTGATCCCGGGTTCCGCGGTCGAGGAACAGCTCACCTACCCGGTCACCACCGGCACGACCGACCATCCGGGCGGGTACACGGGGGTGCTGGCCGACTTCTACGAGGAGTCCGCCGCCCGGCTGGCCGCGCACCTGGACGCCGGCCGCGACGTCGTGCTCCTCTCCGAGGGCGACCCGCTGTTCTACGGCTCGTACATGTACATGCACGACCGGTTGTCCGAGCGGTACGGGACGGAGATCGTGCCCGGGGTCCCGGCGTTCGCCGCGGCCACGGCGGTGGCGGCGGCCCCGCTGGCCCGGCAGACCGACGTGCTCACCGTGCTGCCCGGGACCCTCCCCGAGCCGGAGCTGGCCCGCCGCCTGGCCGACACCGACGCCGCGGTGGTCATGAAGCTGGGCCGGACGTTCCCCGCGGTGCGCCGGGCGCTGGAGTCCGCCGGGCGGCTGGAGCACGCCGTGTACGTGGAGCGCGCCTCCATGGACGGGGAGCGGCGGCTGCCCGTGGCCGAGGTCGATCCGGCGACGGTCCCGTACTTCTCCCTGATCCTGGTCACCGGGGACAGCCGCAACGGCAGGCGGTCCCGGGACCGGGCCGCGGCGGAGACCGCGGTCGCGGAGACCGCCGGTCCGGCAGCCGAGCTGCTGGTCGTCGGTCTGGGGCCGGGCCCCGGCCGCTGGCTCACCCCGGAGGCCTCCGAGGCGCTGGCCGGGGTGGACCACGTGGTGGGTTACGGCCCCTACGTGGACCGCGTCCCGCAGCGCCCCGGCCTGACCCGGCACGCCTCCGGCAACACCGTCGAGATCGACCGCGCCCGCCTCGCCCTCGGGCTCGCCCGTGACGGTGGGAGGGTGGCCGTGGTCTCGGGCGGGGACGCCGGGGTGTTCGGGATGGCCACCGCGGTGTTCGAGGCGGCTGAGGACCCCGCCTACCGGGGCGTCCCGATCCGGGTGCTGCCGGGCGTCAGCGCCGTGCAGGCGGTCGCGGCCCGGGCGGGCGCCCCCGTCGGCGGTGACTTCGCGGTGATGAGCCTGTCGGACCGGCTCAAGCCCTGGGAGGTGATCGAACGCCGTCTGCGGGCCGTCGCCGAGGCAGACCTGGCGCTGGCGATCTACAATCCGGCCTCGCGCTCGCGCACCGAGCAGATCGCCACCGCCCGCGAGGTCCTGCTGGAGCACCGCAAGCCCGACACCGTGGTCGTCGTCGGACGGAGCATCGGCAGGGAGGGCGAGTCCTTGGAGGTGACCACGCTCGGGGAACTCGACCCCGCCGGCGTCGACATGCGCTGCCTGCTCATCGTCGGCGCCTCCGGCACCCGCGTCTCCGGGGCGGGCCGGGTCTGGACACCGAGGTGGGTGCAGCCGTGACCGTGCACTTCGTGGGGGCGGGTCCCGGCGCCGCCGACCTGCTCACCGTCCGCGCCACGCGCATGCTCAACGCGGCCGACGTCGTCCTCTACCCCGGCACGTACCTCGACCCCGGGGTCCTCGCCCACTGCGCGCCCGGAGCCGAACTGGTCGACACCCAGGGCCTGGACCTGGACCGCATCACCGAGCGCCTGGTCGCCGCGCACGCCGGGGGCGGCGACGTCGTACGGCTGACCTCCGGGGACCCCTCGCTGTACTCGGCGCTGGCCGAGCAGACCCGGAGGCTCGACGCGCACGGGGTCCCGTGGGACGTCACCCCCGGGGTGCCCGCCTACGCGGCCGCCTCGGCCCTGGTGGGCCGGGAGCTGACCGTGCCGCTGGTGGCCCAGTCGGTGGTGCTGACCCGGACCGCCGCCCGGTCGACGGCGATGCCGGACACCGAGTCGCTGGGCGCGTTCGCGGCGACCCGGGCCACGCTGGTGCTGCACCTGGCGATCCGGCGGGTGCGGGAGCTCATGGCCGAGATCGTCCCCGCGTACGGCGCGGACTGTCCCGTGGTGGTCGTGTACCGGGCCAGCCAGCCCGAGGAGGCGGTGCTGCGCGGGACGGTCTCCACCATCGCCGGGCTGGTGGAGGAGGCGGGGCTCCGGCAGGCGGCGGTGGTCCTGGTCGGGCAGGCGCTCGACCCCGCGGGGGGCGGGGAGTCCTACCTGTACGACCCCGCGCGCCCCAGGGGGGCCGGCCCCTCGTCAGTCGCTCCCGGGTGACTTCGCCAGGCACCACTGGGTGACGGTGCGGGCGGGGGTCCATCCGGTGAACGCGCCGATGGGCGCGGCGGTCTCCACCGCGATGCGGGTCAGCTCCCCGCCGTGGCGCCGGTGGGCCTCCGCGAGCAGCCCCTCGGTCTCCAGCGTCACACCGTGCACCACGAGCCGTCCGCCCGGTCCCAGCGCGTCCAGGCAGGTGTCGAGCACGCCCGGCAGGGTCGCGCCGCCGCCGACGAAGACCGCGTCGGGAGGGTCCAGCCCCTTCAGAGCGTCCGGCGCACGGCCGGCGACCACGCGCAGGCCCGGGACGCCGAGCCGGTCCGCGTTGCGGCCGATCCGCGCGGCGCGCCCGGTGTCGGCCTCCACCGCCGTGGCCGTGCACGAGGGGTGGGCGCGCATCCACTCGACGGCGACCGAGCCCGCGCCCGCGCCGACGTCCCACAGGTGCCGGCCGGGGGAGGGCGCCAGCCGGGCGAGCGCCGAGGCGCGCAGGTCCCGCTTGGTGAGCTGGCCGTCGTGCTCGAACGCGTCGTCGGGCAGCCCGGCGACCAGCCCGCAGCCCGGCGGCCCTGAGAGCTCCAACGCCAGCACGTGCAGTTGGGGGGCCTCCTCCGGAGGGGCCCCGAGCCAGTCGTGCGCCGTGCCCTCCAGCCGCGACTCCGCGTCCGCCCCCAGGTCGCCGAGGACGGTCATCCGGCTGCCGCCGTAGCCCGCGCCGACCAGCAGGGCGGCGACCGTCCCGGGGGTGGCGGCGCCCGGGGAGAGCACCAGGACACGGCGGCCGGGGGCCAAGCCGCGCATCAGCAGGTGCGGATCGCGCCCCACCAGGGACAGCACCGCGCACCCCTCCGCCGCCCACCCCATCCGGGCGCGGGCCAGGGCGACCGAGGAGACGGCCGGTTCCACGCGCACCGCGTCCGCTCCGAGCAGTTCGATCAGCGTGCTGCCGATGCCCGACACCAGCGGGTCGCCGGAGGCCAGCGCGACGGCGCCGCGGTCCCCGAGGGAGGCGAGCAGGTCCGGCAGGCCCTCGCGCAGCGGGGAGGGCCAGACCAGGCGCCGCTGGGTCGGGGCCTGCGGCAGCATGGCGAGGTGCCTGCGCCCGCCCAGCACCGTGTCGGCCGCCAGGACCAGCCCTCGCAGCCTCTCGGGCACGCCTGACCATCCGTCGGCGCCGATGCCGACGACGGTGATTCGGGGAGGGGACATCTCGACCTTCATGGGCAGGACGCTATCGTGGCGGCCGAAGGTGTGAGGTGCCCCGGCGGCCCAGCCATCGGAAACGGTGGGGACGGCGTCCGGGGAGAATCTGGGAAGCCCGGTGAGACTCCGGCACAGGCCCGCTGCGGTGAGCCGAGCCTCCGTGACAGGAGGACTCGGTAAGTCCGAAGACCGGCCCCGCACCCGCCCATGACCGATGGCGAAACGAGCGGGAGCCTCACATGCCATTGCGGACGTCCCACTATCCCTTCTCGGCGATCGTCGGCTGCGACGCCGAACCGCTCGACGACCTGGGCCTGGCCCTGGTCCTGGCCAGCGTCTCCCCGGAGATCGGCGGCGTCCTGGTCCGCGGCCAGAAGGGCACCGCCAAGTCCACCGCGGTGCGGGCCCTGGCCCCCCTCCTGCCCCCGGTCGAGGTCTACCGGGGGGACCGCTTCTCCGTCGACCCCGCCGACACCGCGCAGGAGTCGCCGGACGGCCCCTTCCCGCCCGGCACGGCCGTGGAGAGCCGCCCGGTGCGCCTGGTCGAGCTCCCGGTGGGCGCCACCGAGGACCGCGTCCTGGGTTCGCTGCACCTGGAGCAGGCGCTCACGCACGGCCGGGTCGCCTACGAGCCCGGGCTGCTGGCGCGCAGCCACCGCGGCCTCCTGTACGTGGACGAGGTCAACCTGCTCCACGACCACCTGGTCGACCTCCTCCTGGACGCCGCCGCGACCGGCCGGGTGACCGTGGAGCGCGACGGGTTCTCCGTGGAGCACGCCGCGAGGTTCCTGCTCATCGGGACGATGAACCCCGAGGAGGGCGAGCTGCGCCCGCAGCTCCTGGACCGGTTCGGGCTGACCGTCGAGGTCGCCGCGCCCTCCGACCCCGCCGCACGCGTGGAGGTGGTCCGCAGGCGTATGGCCTACGACGCCGACGCCGACGCCTTCTCCGACCGGTACGACCTGGCCGAGAAGGCCCTCGCCGCGCGCATCGCCGCGGCCCGTGAGACCGTCGGGCGCGCACGGCTGTCCGACGCCGCGCTGCTGAAGATCGCGCAGGTGTGCGCGGCGTTCGAGGTCGACGGCCTGCGCGCCGACATCGTGACCGCGCGCACGGCTCTGGCGCACGCCGCCTGGGAGGGCCGGACCTCGGTCTCCCTGGCCGACATCCGCCGCGCGGCCCTGCTGGCCCTGCCGCACCGGCGCCGGCGCAACCCCTTCGACGCGCCGGGGCTCGACGAGGACCTCCTGGACCGCGTCCTGGGGGACGAGGAGCCGCCCCCGGACGACCCAGGACCGCCGGAAGGCTCCGACGGCTCCGGTGACCCCGCCGGCCCCGACGGGGGCGGCGCACCCGACACCGCCGGTCCGGAGGGGGACCCCTCCCCGGACACCGGCGCGGACGGACCGGAGCAGTCCACCGCGCCGCCCCGGGATCCGGAGGGCTTCCGCGAACCGGAGGCCTCCCAGGAGGCGGAGGAGCCGGAGGGGGGCGGGGCCGGGCCCCGGCCCGGCACCACGGTCGGGGCGGGCGCCCCGTACCGCCCCCGGACCTTCACCGCGCGGGGCACGGGGGTCGGCGCCGACGGTCGGCGCAGTCGCGCGGTCGGCGCGCGGGGCCGCCGGATCGGGGCCGAACCGCCCGGCGGGGGCTCAGGCGGTTCGCTCCACCTGGTCGAGACCGTCAAGGCCGCGGCCTCCCGCCCGCACGGCGGCGGCCGGATCGGCCTGCTCCCCCGCGACCTGCGCGTCGCGGTGCGCGAGGGCCAGGAGAGCAACCTGGTGCTGTTCTGCGTCGACGCCTCCGGTTCCATGGCGGCGCGCAAGCGCATGGGCGAGGTCAAGACCGCCATCCTGTCGCTGCTCCTGGACGCCTACCGGCGCCGCGACAAGGTCGGCCTCGTGACCTTCCGGGGCGCGAGGGCCGAGCTGGTGCTGCCCCCGACCCGTTCGGTGGACACCGCCGCCGCCCGCCTGGACGAACTGCCCGCCGGGGGGCGCACCCCGCTCGCCGAGGGCCTGCTGGAGGCCGCCCGGGTCCTGCGGCGCGAGCGCCTGCGCGACCCGAGGCAGCGTCCGCTGCTCGTCCTGGTGACCGACGGCCGGGCCACCGGCGGCCGGGGTGCGGTCGGCCGCTCGCTGGAGGCCGCCGACCACGTCGCCGGCCTGGGCGTGGCCACCGTCGTCGTGGACGGCGAGTCCGGCCCGCTGCGCCTGGGCCTGGCCGCCGCCCTCGCCGCCCGGATGGGCGCCGAACACCTGCCCGTGGACGAGGTCAGCGCTGACGCGCTGGGAAACGCCGTGAGAGAGAGGGCCGCCTGATGCCCCAGGGCATACCGTCCGTCGTCCCCGACGACGGGCTCACCACCCGCCAGCGCCGCAACCAGCCGGTGCTCGCCGTCCACACCGGGGACGGCAAGGGCAAGTCGACCGCCGCGTTCGGGCTCGCGCTGCGCGGCTGGAACCAGGGCTGGCGGATCGGCGTGTTCCAGTTCGTGAAGTCGGCGAAGTGGCGCATCGGCGAGCAGACCGTGCTCGAACGCCTGGGGAGGCTCCACGAGGAGACCGGCGAGGGCGGCCCCGTGGAGTGGCACAAGATGGGCTCGGGCTGGTCCTGGAGCCGCCGCCGGGGCAGCGCCGAGGACCACGCCGCGGACGCGGCCGAGGGCTGGGCGGAGATCAGGCGCAGGCTCGCCGAGCAGACGCACGACCTGCTCATCCTCGACGAGTTCACCTACCCGATCAACTGGGGCTGGGTCGACGTCGAGGACGTCGTGGCCGCCCTGCGCGACCGTCCGGGCCGCCAGCACGTGATCATCACGGGCCGCCGCGCCGCCCCCGAACTCCTGGAGGCGGCGGACCTGGTCACCGAGATGGCCAAGGTCAAGCACCCGATGGACGCGGGCCGCAAGGGCCAGCGGGGGATCGAGTGGTGAGGCCCCCCGCGGCCCCGGAACCGGCGGGGTCGCAGGGGGCGGCCTCCCCGGCACGGCCGACGGCCCTGCCGAGGCTGATGGTCGCCGCGCCCATGACCGGGCAGGGCAAGACCACGGTCGCCGCCGGGCTGATGGCCGCGCTCCGCGACGCCGGGCTCTCCGTCAGCGGCCACAAGGTCGGCCCGGACTACATCGACCCCGGGTACCACGCCCTGGCCACCGGCCGCCCCGGCCGCAACCTCGACCCCCACCTCGTCGGCGAGGAGCGGGTGGCGCCGCTGCTCCTGCACGGGGCCCGGGGCGCGGACGCGGCCGTCGTCGAGGGGGTGATGGGCCTGCACGACGGGCGGATCGGCGCCGACGGCTTCGCCTCCTCCGCGCACGTCGCGGCCCTGACCCGCACTCCGGTGGTGCTGGTCGTGGACGTGTCCCGCATGTCCCGGTCGGTGGGGGCGCTGGTGGCGGGCATGGCCGCCTACGACCCGGCGGTCGAGGTCGTCGGGGTGATCCTCAACAAGGCCGGTTCGGCGCGCAACGTCGCCGAGATCACCCGCGCGGTCGGCCCGCCCGTCCTCGGCGTGGTCCCCCGCGACGAGCGGATCACCAGCCCCTCCCGCCACCTCGGACTCGTCCCGGCGTCGGAGCGGGAGGACTCGGCACGGGTGGTCGAGCGGCTCGGCGAGCACATCGCGGGCCATGTCGACCTGGACGCCCTGCTGGAGGCGGCCCGCTCCGCGCCCGCGCTGGACGCCCGCCCCTGGGACCCGGCCGCGGAGGCGGCGGCCCCGGGCACGGGCCCGCGCCCGGTGGTCGCGGTGGCCGGGGGCCGGACCTTCACCTTCCGCTACACCGAGACCGAGGAGCTGCTCACCGCCGCCGGGTGCGAGGTCGTCGCGTTCGACCCCCTGGAGGACACGGGCCTGCCCGCCGGTACCCGGGGCGTCTACCTGGGCGGCGGCTTCCCCGAGGTGTACGCGGGCGAGCTCGCCGCGAACCGGGGTCTGCTGGCCGAGCTGCGCGAGGCGGTCCGCAGCGGGGTCCCGACCGTCGCGGAGTGCGCGGGGCTGCTCTACCTCGCCGACGCGCTCGACGGCCACGCCATGGCGGGGGCCGTCCCGGCGGACGCCCGCATGACGGAGCGGCTCACCCTGCGCTACCCCGAGGCGGTCTCGCCCGGGGACACCCTGCTGACCCGGGCCGGGGAGAGGGTCACCGGCCACGAGTTCCACCGCACGGCCCTGACCCCCGGGCACGGGGACCGCCCGGCCTGGGAGGTCGACGGCACGCCGGAGGGTTTCGCCTCCCCGACCCTGCACGCCTCCTACCTGCACGTGCACTGGGCCGGGCACCCGAAGCTCGCGCGAAGGTTCGCCGAGGCGGTGCGCGGCGCTCCGGCGCCGGCGCCCGCGGGGCGCTCCCCCGCCGCCAGGGGGGCCGTCACCGGGACCCGGCCGGTGGCCGATCCGCTGCGCCACCACGGCGACGTCGAGGCGCGCGGCGGCATGCTCGACTTCGCCGTCAACGTCTACCCGGGGGGACGGCCCGCCTGGCTCGAACGGGCCCTGCGCGGGAGCCTGGACCACGCGGACGTCTACCCCGACCCCGCACCCGCGTGCGAGGCCGTCGCGCGCCGCCACGCCCGGCGGCCCGCCGAGGTCCTGCCGACGGCGGGCGCGGCCGAGGCGTTCACCCTGATCGCCCGGCTGCGGCCGTGGCGCCGTCCCGTCGTCGTGCACCCCCAGTTCACCGAGCCGCACGCGGCTCTGGAGCAGGCGGGGCACTCCGTCACCCCCGTGCTGTGCCCCGAGGGCGGCGGCTTCGCCCTCGACCCCGCCGCCGTCCCCGAGGACGCGGACCTGGTGGTGGTCGGCAACCCCACCAACCCCACCGGTGTCCTGCACCCGGCGTCGGTGGTGCGGGGGCTGTGCCGGCCCGGTCGGCTGGTCGTGGTGGACGAGGCGTTCATGGACGCCCTGCCGGGGGAGCCGGAGTCCTTGGCCGGTGAGCGGCGCGGGGGCCTGGTGGTGCTGCGCAGCCTCACCAAGCACTGGTCGGTCCCGGGGATCCGCGCCGGGTACGTGATCGGCGACGAGGCCGTCGTGCGCGACCTGGCCCGGGTGCAGACGCCCTGGTCGGTGTCCGCGCCCGCCGTCGCCGCCACCGTCGCCTGCATGAGCGCCGAAGCGGGAGCGGAGGCGGAGCGCCGCGCGGAGGAGTTCGGTGACTGGCGCACCGGCCTGGAGGCGGGGCTGCGCGGGGCGGGGATCGGGTTCGTGCCCTCCCGGGCGCCCTTCGTGCTGGTGAAGGCGGGTGAAGGGGTCCACGCCCGGCTGCGCGGCCAGGGCATCGCCGTGCGCCGGGCCGACACCTTCCCGGGCCTGGACGCCTCCTGGGTGCGCGTGGCCGTGCGCCCGCCCGAGACCGCGCGCAAGCTGATCGCCGCCCTCGTGGCGGGGTGACCGGGCTCCCGCGCTCCCCTTCCGGCGGTCCCGCCCCTGGGCCGGGGAGGCTCACACCAGACCGGTCACCCAGTCGAAGGCGTCCGCCACCTCGTGGACGGTGGGCACGCCCCGGGGGCCGGGCGGGCGCCGCACCACCACGACCGGAGTGCCGAGCCGGGCGGCGGCCTCCATCTTCGGCCAGGTGTAGGAGCCCCCGGAGTCCTTGGTGACGAGTACGTCCGCCCGGTGCCCGGCCATCAGTTCCAGCTCATCGGCGAGGTGGTACGGGCCCCGGCTGGTCACCAGCCGCCAGGCGGCGGGGAGTTCGAGCCCGGGCACGTCCACCACCCGGGCCAGGACCGCGCGCTCGCCCAGGGCGGGCACGAAACGGGCCAGCTCCTGGCGGCCGACGGTCACGAACGGCCGCTCGCCGAGCCCGGCCGCCGCGTCCGCCGCCTCCTCGTGGGTGTCGGCGTAACGCCAGGCCGGGTCCGGTTCCCACCCCGGACGCTCCAACCGCAGCAGCGGCAGGTCCGTGCAGGCGGCGGCCGCGTTGGCGGTCATCCCGAGCGCGAAGGGGTGGGTGGCGTCCACGACCGCGTCGTAGTCGGCCAGTGCCGCGCGCAGCCCGGCCACCCCGCCGAACCCGCCGATCCTGACACCGCCCACCGGCAGGCGGGGTCTGGCCACCCGTCCGGCCAGCGACGTGGTCACGTCCACGCCCGCCCCGACCAGCAGGGCGGCCAGTTCGCGGGCCTCGGACGTACCGCCCAGGAGCAGGAGCTTCGGAGGGGAAGGGCTGCGCCGGGGCCGTCCGTCGAGGGCGGGGGCGGGTGACGAAGGGGGAGAGTCCGCCGCCGCGGACCGACCGTCGGGGGCGGGGGACGGGAGGGCGGCTCCCGGACCGAGCAGGGGGAGTCCGGCGGGAGCCCCCTCGCGGGCCAGCCCGAGCAGGGCGTCGAGGTCGAGGTGGCGCTCCGCGAGGTCGGCGAGCAGGTCCATGCGGCGCTCGCGCGCCGCGGAGAAGTCCGTCCCCGACGGCCCGTACCCCAGCGTCCGGGCGAGGAAGGCCGCCCGGAAGGCGTCGCCCTCCAGGCTGCCGTGCCACATGGTCCCGAAGACGTGGCCCGAACGCGCTCCGCCCAGGAACCGCTCCGCGCCCCCGCCCACCGTGATCCGGCCGTGGTGGATCTCGTAGCCGCTCGCGGGCGCGCCCAGGGCCTCGCCCTCGGGCAGGCGGAGGACCTTGTCGGCGGTGAACTCGGTGCGCACGTCGAGGAGGCCCAGCCCTTCCGCGGACGAACCCGGCGCGGCCTCGACCCCCTCGGGGTCGGTGACGGTGTGCCCGAGCATCTGGAACCCGCCGCAGACGCCGAGCAGCGGGCGCCCCCGGCGGACGTGTCCGGTGATCGCCTCGTCCAGACCGCGCGAACGCAGCCAGGCCAGGTCGGCGAGAGTGGAGCGGGTGCCCGGCAGCACCACGAGGTCGGCGTCGGCGATGTCGCGCGGTCCGGAGGCGAAGACCACGTCGAGCCCGGGTTCCAGGCCGAGCGCGTCCACGTCGGTGAAGTTGCTGATCCGGGGCAGGCGCACCACCGCCACCCTCGACGACGCCTCCCCGCCGGACCGCCGCCCGTCCAGGTCGAGGGCGTCCTCGGAGTCCATCCACAGCCCGGGGTCCCACGGCAGGGTCCCGAACACCCGGCGGCCGGTGATCCGTTCGAGGTCGTCCAGTCCCGGCTGGAGCAGGGCGCGGTCGCCGCGGAACTTGTTGACCACGAAACCGGCGATCAGCGCCTGGTCGCCGGGGTCCAGCAGCGCCACCGTCCCGTACATCGCGGCGAACACCCCGCCCCGGTCGATGTCGCCGACCACGACCGCGGGCATCCCCGCGTGGCGGGCCAGGCCCATGTTCACGTAGTCGCCCGCGCGCAGGTTGATCTCGGCGGGGCTGCCCGCGCCCTCGGCGACGACCACGTCGTGGCGGGAGGACAGGTCGTCGAAGGCCGCGTGCGCGGCCTCGGCCAGGTGGCGCCGTCCCGCCTCCCAGTCGGAGGAGGACACCTCCCCGGCGGGGTGGCCGAGCAGCACGGCGTGGCTGCGCCGGTCGCTGCCCGGTTTGAGCAGCACCGGGTTCATCGCGGGCTCGGGCTCGGCGCGGGCGGCCAGCGCCTGCACCCACTGGGCGCGGCCGATCTCCGCCGGGCGCCCGTCCGGTCCGAGGCAGACCATCGAGTTGTTGGACATGTTCTGCGCCTTGTACGGCGCCACCCGCACGCCCCGGCGGGCGAAGGCCCGGCACAGGGCGGTGGTGACCACGCTCTTGCCCGCGTCGGAGGTGGTCCCGGCGACCAGGATCCCCGTCACTCCGGCCTCCTCAGCAGCGCGGTGTCCATCATCCAGCCGGCCTTCTCCCTGGCCCGCCGGCGGGCCGCCCCGATCTCGGGCAGCACCTCGCCCACCCGTCCGGCGACCAGTTCCTCGGAGTCGGCGCCCAGGTTGGCGCCCCACCAGAGGGACCAGTCCTCCAGTCCCTCGAACCCGTGCCGCCCGCCGAGCATGACCACGATGTTGTCCTGCCCCGCCCCGACGGCCTCGCCCAGCCGCCGCGCCGGGGTGACGTGCACCGGGCGGCCGACCTCGTGCAGCACGATCCGGTGCCGGGCGGCCAGGACCTGGGGCGCGCTGATCCCGGGAAGCACGTCGTAGTCCGGTTCGACGTGCCCGCGCTCGGCGATCCGCCGCACGATCCGCAGGGTGGAGTCGTACAGGGAGGGGTCGCCCCAGACCAGGAAGGCCGCGGTGCCGCCGCGCTCGCCGAGCACCCGCTCGAAGGCGGCCACGCGGGCCTCGTGCCAGTCGGCGACCGCCGCCGGGTAGTCGGCGGGGTCGTCGCGGTCGCGCTCGGGGTCGGCCACGGTGACCAGCGGGACCCCGAAGGCGTCGCAGACGGCCCGGCGCAGGGCCAGCAGCCCGTCGTCCGCCCCCTTGTCGACGGCCACCGCGTAGTCGCACTCCCGCAGGGCCTCGGCGACCTCGCCGGTGACGTGCTGGGGTCCCATGCCGATCCCCAGGATCCGCACCCTCACTCGGACCGCTCCTCCAGGTCCCCCTCGACCTCCAGGTAGACCTCGGTGAGGGCCTCCAGGGTGGCCGGGTCCGGCTCCGCCCACAGCCCGCGCCGCGCGGCCTCGTGCAGGCGCTCGACGATGCCGTGCAGCGCCCAGGGGTTGGAGCGGCGCAGGAACTCCTGGGTCTCGGCGTCCAGCACGTACTCGGCGGCGAGCTTCTCGTACATCCAGTCGTGCACGACCCCGGCCGTGGCGTCGAAGCCGAACAGGTAGTCGACGGTCGCCGCCAGCTCGAAGGCGCCCTTGTAGCCGTGCCGCCGCATGGCCGCGATCCAGCGCGGGTTGACCACCCGGGCGCGGAACACCCGGGCGGTCTCGTCCGCCAGGGGCCGTGTGCGTACCGCGTCGGGCGAGGTGGAGTCGCCGACGTAGGCCTTGGGGTCGGCCCCGCTGAGGGCGCGCACGGTGGCGATCATGCCGCCGTGGTACTGGAAGTAGTCGTCGGAGTCGGCGATGTCGTGCTCGGCGCTGTCGATGTTCTTCGCCGCGACCTTGATCCGGCGGTAGTTGGCCCGCATGTCGTCGGCTGCGGGCGCACCGTCGAGGTCGCGACCGTACGCGAAACCGCCCCAGGCCGTGTAGACCTCGGCGAGGTCGCGGTCGTCGCGCCAGTTGCCGGACTCCACGACCTGGAGGATGCCCGCACCGTAGGAGCCCGGGGCGGAGCCGAAGATCCGGGTGGTGGCGCGGCGCAGGTCGCCGTGCCCGGCCAGGTCGGCGTTCGTGTGGGCGCGCACGTAGTTCTGCTCCTCCGGCTCGTCGAGTCCGGCGACGAGGCCGACCGCGTCGTCCAGCATCGCGACCACATGGGGGAACGCGTCGCGGAAGAAGCCGGAGATGCGCACCGTGACGTCGATGCGCGGGCGTCCCAGCTCTTCCAACGGCACGACGTGGAGCCGGCCGACCCTGCGGGAGGCCTCGTCCCACTCGGGGCGGACTCCGAGCAGGGCCAGCACCTCGGCGATGTCGTCGCCGGAGGTGCGCATCGCGGAGGTGCCCCACACGGACAGGCCGACCGACTCCGGGTAGGCGCCGGTCTCGTCCAGGTGGCGGCGCAGCAGGGACTCGGCCATGGCCTGGCCGGTCTGCCAGGCGAGCCGGGAGGGGACCGCGCGCGGGTCGACCGTGTAGAAGTTGCGGCCGGTCGGCAGCACGTTGACCAGTCCCCGCAGCGGGGAGCCGGACGGGCCCGCCGGGACGAAACCGCCGTTCAGGGCGTGCAGGACGTGGTCGATCTCGTCGGTGGTGCGGGCCAGCCGGGGCACCACCTGCTCGGCGGCGAACTCCAGGACGCGGCGCACCGCGGGGTCGTCGTGCAGGTCCTGCGCGGCGGCCGGGTCCCACCCGGCGGCCTCCATCCGCTCGACGAGGCCGCGAGCCAGCGCCTCGACCGCGTCGACCTCGTGGGTGGGCGCGTCCTCCTTCAGTCCGAGGGCGGCCCGCAGGCCGGGCACCGCACCGCCGACGCCTCCCCAGACCTGGGCGGCGCGGAGCACGGACAGGACCAGGTTCACCCTGGCCACGCCCTGCGGCGCCGCCCCCAGCACGTGCAGGCCGTCGCGGATCTGGGTGTCCTTGATCTCGCACAGCCAGCCGTCGACGTGCAGCAGGAAGTCGTCGAACTCCTCGTCGTCGGGCCGCTCGTCCAGACCGAGGTCGCGGTGCATCTCGGCGGCGCGCATCAGGGCCCAGATCTCGCCGCGGACCGCGGGCAGCTTGGCCGGGTCCATCGCCGCGATGTTGGCGTGCTCGTCCAGGAGCTGCTCCAGGCGCGCGATGTCGCCGTAGCTCTCCGCCCGGGCCATCGGGGGGATGAGGTGGTCGACGACCGTGGCGTGGGCGCGGCGTTTGGCCTGGGCCCCTTCGCCCGGGTCGTTGACCAGGAACGGGTAGATCAGCGGGAGGTCGCCCAGGGCCGCGTCGGTGGCGCAGGCGGCGGAGAGCGCGGCGTTCTTCCCGGGCAGCCACTCCAGGGAGCCGTGCTTGCCCAGGTGCACGACGGCGTGCGCCCCGAACCCGTGCTCCAGCCAGCGGTAGGCCGCCAGGTAGTGGTGGCTGGGGGCCAGGTCGGGGTCGTGGTAGATCGCGATCGGGTTCTCGCCGAACCCGCGCGGGGGCTGGACGAGCACGACGACGTTGCCCGCCCGGAGGGCGGCCAGCACGAGTTCGCCCTGGTCGTTGACGTAGAGCTTGCCGGGCGCGGCGCCCCACGCCTCGGCCATCGCCTCCTTCAGGGCCGGGTCCAGGTCGCGGGTCCAGGCGGCGTACTGCTCGGGGGTGATGCGGACGTGGGCCTCGGTGAGCTGGACGGAGGTCAGCCAGTCCTCGTCCTGGCCGCCCGCCTCGATCAGGGCGTGGATCAGGGCGTCGCCCGCCTCCGTCTCGTCGGGCAGGTCCAACCCGGGCAGGGCGCCGGGGTCGCCCAGGTCGTAGCCCTCCCGGCGCAGGCGACGCAGCAGGCGCACCAGGGAGCGGGGGGTGTCGAGCCCGACGGCGTTGCCGATGCGCGCGTGCTTGGTGGGGTAGGCGGACAGGACCACGGCGATCCGCTTCTCGGCGGGCGGCACGTACCGGAGCCGGGCGTGGGCGGCGGCGGTTCCGGCCAGCCGTGTGCAGCGCTCGGGGTCGGCGACGTAGCGGGGCAGCCCGTCGCTGTCGATCTCCTTGAAGGAGAACGGCACCGTGATGATGCGGCCGTCGAACTCGGGGATGGCGATCTGGGTGGCCGAGTCGAGCGGGGTGACCCCGTCGTCGGACCCCTCCCAGTCCGCGCGCGAACTGGTCAGGCACAGGCCCTGGAGGACGGGGATGTCCAGGGCGGCCATGCGCTCCACGTCCCAGGCCTCGTCGCCGCCCGCGCTCGCGGACGCGGGCACGCTGCCGCCCGCCGCGAGGACCGTGACCACCAGGGCGTCGAGGCCGCCGAGCGCCTCGTAGAGGTCGTCGGGGGCCGAGCGCAGCGACCCGGCGAAGACGGGGACGCCCACGGCCCGGCCTGTCGCGTCGACGGCGTCGGCGAGGGCGTGGGCGAACGCGGTGTTGCCGCCCGCCTCGTGGGCCCGGTAGTAGAGGACGCCCACCTTGGGGAGGGCCGGGTCGTGCGGCCGCTCGCGCTCGGCGAAGCCCCACGGCGGGAGCGCCGACGGGGGCTCGAAGCCCTCTCCGGTCAGCAGCACGGTGTCCGACAGGAAGGCGTGCAGGCGGCCGAGGTTGGCCGGTCCGCCCTCGGCGAGGTAGCGGTGGGCCTCGGTCGCCACCCCGATGGGCACGGTGGAGTGCTCCATGAGCTCGGCGCTGGGATGCTGCTCGCCGCTGAGCACCACCAGGGGCGTGCCCCGTTCGCGGACGGCGGCCAGGCCGGGCCAGAGGTCGTGCGAGGAGCCCAGCAGGCGCACCACCACGAGGTCGGCGCGCTCGACGGCTCCGGTGAGTTCGGCGTCGGAGGTGCGGGACGGGTTGGCCCACAGGTAGGCGGCGCCGCTGGCCCTCGCGGACAGCAGGTCGGTGTCGGACGTGGACAGCAGAGCGATCCGGACCGTCATGGCCGGACTCCTCCCTCGGGGTTCTCGCCCCATCGGCGGTCGGACTGCCCGGGCCAGTGTCTGGCTGCACCCCTGAACGGGGTGTCACAGTGGCGGAACCGCCCCGGAATCGCACCGGGTTCCTGTACCACGAGCAAAGGATTCACACTGTAGCCGGGAGGGCCGTCCCCGGTCCCGGCGGGGACGTCAGGAGCGGCGGGCCCCCTCCTCGGGGACGGCGCCCCGGCGCAGGAAGCGGACCACGGGGCCGTCGGTCCCCGGGGTGACCTCCGCCGGGACCCCGTACACCTCGGCGATGAGGGCGGAGGTCAGGACCCGGGAGGGCGTCCCCTCGGCGACCGCCCGGCCTCCCTGGAGGACGATCAGGCGGTCGCAGTACATTGCCGCCAGGTTGAGGTCGTGCAGGGCGATCACAGTGGTCACCGGCAGGCCCGTGACCAGCTCCAGCAGGTCGAGCTGGTACTGGATGTCGAGGTGGTTGGTGGGTTCGTCGAGCAGGAGCTCCCCGGGTTCCTGGGCCAGGGCCCGGGCGATCTGGGCGCGCTGGCGCTCGCCGCCGGACAGGGTGTGCCAGGATTGTTCGGCCCGGTCCGCCAGCCCGGTGCGTTCGAGCGCCCGCGCGACGGCCTCCAGGTCGGCCGGGGCCATGGGCGTCCAGGGCCGGCGGTGCGGGATGCGTCCCAGGGCCACCACCTCGCGGACCGTCAACTCGGTCTGGGTGTGCGCCTGCTGCTGGACGGTGGCCACGCGCCGTGCCACGGCCCGGCGGCCGACCCGGTTCAGCGGCCGTCCGTCCAGGGTGACCACGCCGGCGGAGGGTCCGAGCACCCCGGCGAGCAGCCTCAGCAGGGTGGACTTGCCCGACCCGTTGGGGCCGAGCAGGCCGACGGTCTCCCCCGGCCGGGGCGCGAGGGTGACACCGTCGACCACGAGCCGGCCGCCGAGCCCGAGGCTGACCCGGTCGGCGCGCAGCCCCTCCACCGGGGCCCGGACGGAGTCGTTCACGTCTTCCTCCTCACGCGGTACAGCACGGCGACGAAGGCGGGCACCCCGATGAGGGAGGTGACCACCCCCACCGGGATCTCCTGCGGGTCCAGCGCGGTCCGGGCGACCGTGTCCACCCACACCAGGAAGACCGCCCCCGCCAGGGCGGTGACCGGCAGCAGCCGGGCGTGGGAGGAACCGGTGAGGGCCCGTGCGGCGTGCGGCAGGACCAGCCCCACGAAGCCGATCGCGCCCGCGGAGCTGACCAGCACCGCGGTGAGCAGCGCGGTGACGCTCAGCATCAGTACGCGGGTCCGGCCCACCTGGACGCCCAGGTTCGCCGCGGCCTCCTCGCCGAAGGCGAAGGCGTCCAGGGTGGTGGTGTTGGCGAGGCAGACGGCGAGCACGAGGCACAGCACCGCGGTGCACAGGAGCACATCGGTCCATCCGGCGCCGCTGAGGGAGCCCAGCAGCCAGAACAGCACCGCTCGCGTGGTGTCGGCGTTCGCCGAGGTCAGCACGATGAACGAGGTCAGTGCCGAGAACAGCTGCATGGCCGCGACCCCGGACAGAACGACGCGGTCCATGCTCCCGCCGAGGCTGTGGCTGAGCAGCATCACCATGCCGAAGGAGAGCAGCGCGCCCGCGAAGGCCCCCGCCGGGAGCGAGACCGCTCCGACGCCCCAGCCGAGCACGGTCACGACGACCGCCCCGGTGGAGGCGCCGGAGGAGACCCCGAGCACGAAGGGGTCCGCCAGCGGGTTGCGGAGCAGGGACTGCATCACCGCGCCGCACACGGCCAGGCCGGCCCCGCAGACCGCGGCGAGCAGGGTGCGGGGCATGCGCAGGTTCCACACGATGCCCTCGCGCAACGGCGTCAGAGGGCTCACGCCCCACCCGAACCGGGCGGCGGCCGACCTCCAGACCTCGGCCGGGGTGATGTCGGCGGGCCCGATGGTGACGGCGACCGAGACCGACAGTCCGAGGAGCAGCAGGCCGGAGGTGATGAGGAGCGCCGGACGCGCACCGCTCAACGGACGTACCCGAGCTCGCGCAGGCCGTCGGCGACCAGCTCGATGCCCTCGACCGTGCGGATCGAGGGGTTCATCGCCTGGCCGCTGAGCAGGACGTACCGCTCCTCGCGCACGGCGGTGAGGTTGCGGGTGGCCGGATTGTCCTCCAGGAACTCGATCTTGGCCGCCGCGGTCTCCGCCGTCTGGGAGTCGCGGGTCAGGTCGCCGAGCACGATGACGTCGGGATCGCGGTCCGCGACGGTCTCCCAGTTGATCTGGGGCCACTCGCTGTGGGTGTCGTCGAAGGCGTTCTGCGCACCGACGGCGCTGGTGATGGCGCCGGGGGCGCCGCAGCAGCCCGCGAGGTAGGGCGACTGCGCGTTGGCGAACCAGTACATGAGGGAGACGTCCTCGACCTCCAGGTCCTCGGTCGCGGCGTCCACCCGGAGCCGGAGCCCGTCGACCAGTTCCTCCCCGCGCTCCTCGACCCCGAAGGCCTCGGCCAGGTCGTGGATCTCGCCGTAGACGGCCTCCAGTGTGAGCGGCTCGCTCCGGGAGCCGTCCCCGCCGCCCTCGTTGTCCTTGCCGGTGGCGCAGTCGGTCGGGGAGGTGTACGCGGGCACGCCCAGCTCCTCGAACTGTTCACGGGTGGCGACGCCGCCGGCGCCGAGTGTGGAGACGAAGGAGGCGGTCACGAAGTCGGGTTCGGCTTCCAGGACCCGCTCGAAGGAGGGGCTGTTCTCGGCCAGCCGCGGGATGTCCGCCTCGGCCTCCTCCAGCCCCTCCATGATCGGGTCGGTCCAGGTGGCGGTGCCGACCACCCGGTCCTCCAGTCCCAGGGAGAGGAGGATCTCGGTGGTGCCCTGGTTGAGGGAGACCGCCCTCTGGGGAGGCGCGTCGAGGGTGACCTCGTGGCCGCAGTTGTCGATGGTGCGGGGGTATCCGGACCCCGCGGCCGCTTCGGTGCCGTCGCCGCCCGGGTCGCCCGGCCGTCCGCAGGCGGTGAGGGCGAGGAGGGGGACGAGCAGGAGGGCGAGGGAGGGGAGGGCGGAGGACGGGAGCGCGTGGCGCGACATGGGGATGCCTCGGGTGTCGGGACTCGAACGCGGAGCCTGGCATGGATGCGCCTCCGCGCACTCGACGCGGAGGGGCCAGCAGGTCTTCGGACTCGGGTTCCTCCGGACGGAGTGCCTTCCCAGGTCGGTGCCTCGCGGGCGTTTCCGTCCGCGCGCGTGTCCCAGTGGCTCGTGTACCCCGCCCGTCCCCCACACCGCTGCGCGTCAGCTCCGGATTCGCACCGGATTCCCTGACCACCTACGTGGTACGACTGGCCCCGGAAGGGTACCAAGGGCCTCGCGCGCCCTCCCGGGCGGGCGGGAGGGGGGCATGCGCGGCCCCGGCACGGCCGCCGCGGACCACCGCGCACCTCTCCCGCGAGCCCCCCTTCCGCCGCCGATGGCGGGCGAGCGCTCGCGCGGTTCCGCACCGGTCGGCCGCGCGCGACGTGCCGGAACGCCGTGGCGCATGGGCCGGGCCGGCCGGCTCGGTGCGGGCCGCACCCCACTCACCCACTCGCACTGTTGAGAATGCCGTGAAATGGGAGAACGCTCTGCGATCCGACTTCGCACCCCCGTGCCTCACAGGGATCGCGAGTCAGCTTTTCGAGCTCATTTCCTGGATGCCGATGGCGGACAGGAGATCGAGTTTGTTCCTGGCGTCCGCGTCGCGTGGGGTGTCCACCACGAGGCGGAGGTTCGTGCCCTGGGTGGTGAGCACATCGGAGTCGAAGGCGATGTCCCCCACTTCCGGATGCGCGACGATCTTGTGAGCGCCCTGGTGGTCGCCCACCGACCGGAGCTCCCAGAGTTCACGGAACCGGTGACTGCGGTTGAGCCTTGAGACCAACGCCCTGATGTCGGGGTCCTTCGCGTACCGGCTCGTCGTCGCGCGCAGGTCGGCGACCAGTGACTCCTCGAACGCGGCACGCTCCACAGGGGTCTGCCGGATGCGGGTCTCCCGGATCTCGAACTGGGAGATCAGGGCGTTGCGCTCATCGTCGCCATGCCTCGTGGGGTCGCCGAAGGTCGCCGCGAACAGCGGGTTCCAGTGCAGCAACTGCCAGGCGGCGTCGCACACCGCCACCGGGCTGTCGGCGAGCCGCTCCACGATCCGATGCACGCTGGCGGGGACGAGTCGCGGAATACGGTCCGGGTCTGCGGCGTGGCCGGCCAGGCGCAGGAGATGGGCCTGCTCATCGTCGGACAGCCGCAGTGCGCGGGCGAGGGCCGAGCAGACTTGCGCCGACGGCGTCGAGGCCCGGCCCTGTTCCAGCCGGACGACATACTCGACAGAGATTCCGGCCAGCTGCGCCAGTTCGCCCCGCCGCAGTCCGGCGACCCGGCGGGGGACATGGTGGGGCAGCCCGACGACGCCGGGGTCGAGCCGATCCCGCCAAGCCCTCAACGCGACACCGAGTTCGTTCATGGGCGCCATCCTCCCCCGCACTCGGCTGTCGTGGCGTGGTACCAGCTGTACCAGGAAGACCTGTGGCTTCCTCAGGACCTGCCGCGGGCCCACCATCGAGCTCATGGACAACACACCTGACCGCTATGTCACCGTGCTCCTGGAAGTTCGAGCGAAGCCCGGCAAGGAAGCCGAACTGAAGGCGTTCATCGCCGGTACCGTCACCGCCTCACGCAATGACCCGGGCAACATCGACTACGAGCCACATGAGGTGGAGGGCCGACCGGGCACCTTCATCGTTCTTGAGCGCTGGGACACGCACGAGGCGTTCGAAGGCCACCTGAGGGCCCCCCGGCGGCAGGCACTGGCGCCCCGGCTCCTGGAGCTGCTGGACGGATCGGCCGACGATGGCGTCCGCTTCCTGCGGCCGTTCCGTCCGGCGGATTGAGGCGCGCCGACCGCCGGGCCGAGAACGCCCGCCGGTCGTCTCGCGCCCATTCGCCACCGGTGCGATTCCCCGCACCCGCAGCGCACAGCAGATCGACTCACGACACAGCCATTGACGGCAATGGGAACTGGCATGGACATATTTCTCACCGGCGGCAGCGGTTTCGTCGGACAGCACTTCATCACCCGTCTGATCGCCGACGGCCATACGGTGTGGGCACTGGCCCGCAGTCCTGAGGCCGCGCGGCGAGTGGAGCGAGCCGGGGCGACGCCCGTCCTCGGCGATCTCACCGACCTGCGCGGACCGGATGACCGCCCCGGCGCCACGCCCACGGGGACGCCGCGACCGGCCCCGACCTGGCTGACCGTCCTGGACCGGTGTGAGGCGGTGATCCACTCGGCTGCCCGCATGGAGTTCTGGGGGCCGGACGCCGGATTCGAGCGGGACAACCACTGGCCGACCGTCTCCCTGTTCACCGCCGCGGCCTCCGCCGGCGTCAGGCGATTCGTGCTCATCAGCGCCGCCGCCGTGTCGACCGACCGGCGCAGCAAGCCTGTGGTGGTCTCCGAGGCGACGCCGACCGGTCGGCCGATCATCGCGTACGGCCGGGTCAAGCTCGCGACCGAGCGGGCTCTGGCGGACACCGCCACCCCGGGGATGACGCTGGTGACGCTGCGCCCACCGTTCATCTGGGGCCCGGGAATGGCGACGCTGCGCGACGCTGCGACCTCGGCCGCCGCCGGCCGGTTCGCCTGGATCGACGGCGGACGCCACGTCATGGACCTCGTCCACGTCGACAACCTCGCGACTGCGACGACAGCCGCGCTGAGCCGCGGCCGCGACCGCGGCGTCTACTACATCACCGACGGCGCTCCGATGCGGGTCCGGGAGTTCTTCGCCCCGGCCCTGGCGGCCATGGGCGCCGATGTCAGCCGCGCGCGCAGTGTCCCGCTCGCCGTCGCCTCGCCCGTCGCCGGGGTCCTCGACCGGGCATGGCGACTGCTGCGCCGCCCCACCCCGCCGCCGCTGCACAACTGGCTGGTGGCCATCATGGGGCGCGACCGCAGCTACGACATCGCCAGGGCCCGCGCCGACCTGGGCTACCAGCCGAGCGTGACCTTCTCCGCCGGGCTGGATGATCTGCGCACATCCGCGCGGTAGCCGCCGCCCCGCTCCCGAGAAACGGCCCCGGCGGAAATGAACCGACCCCCGGGAGTCGGACTGAGAAATGCAGTTCCGACTCCCGGGGGTCGGTTCGCAGAAACCGGAGACCTCTGCTTTTCGGCTCTCCTTCTGCTGGTCGACCCACGGCCTCGACTCGACCGGGTCGCACCGCTGCGACCTACCGGTCACGACCAGGGGCAGTCCCGGTTCACGGCCCTCCGTCCGCGCCCAACGCCTCCCCAGGGCAGCGGGCGCCGCACCGCCCGACCGCGACGCCCCGCACACCGGCGCGGCTCAACCCGGCTCCGGGCCGCCGTGGGTGCGCCCCAGCTCGGAGCGCGTGGTGATACCCAGCTTGGCGAACACGTTGCCGAGGTGGTGGCCCACGGTGCGGTGACTGATCCGCAGCTTCGCGGCGATCTCGCGGTTCGTCATCTGCTGAGCGGCCAGCCGGGCGATCCTGTGCTCCTGGGCGGTGAGTCGGACGTCTTTTCCGGCGTCGGGGCTCCCCCGGCGGCCGGGGGGACCTGTGAGGTCCCGTTCACGCCGCGCGCGCCGGCTCAGGGGCTCGGCCCCCAGGCGGTCGAACACCTCCAGGGCGCTCTCGAGGTGGACACGTGCGTCGGTCCGTCGGCGGCCCCGCCGCAACCACTCGCCGTAGAACAGCCGGGCGCGGGCGTGCAGGAGCGGTTGTGATCGTGTGCCGGGCACGTCGAGTGCGGCTTGGAAGGCGTCCTCGGCGCGGGGTCCGCCCAACAGCGCCTCGGCGGCGTACGCGGCGGAGCACGCCCACGGCGCTCCGGTGCGCCGCGCCCAGGCGTGCAACCGCCGCACCCGTTCCTCTGCCACGTCGAGCCGTCCCACGTGCACAGCGGCCTCGGCGGTGTCGAGCGCGGCCAGCAGCGCGAAGGTCGGGTGCATCGCACCGTGTCCGGGGTCGGCCAGGTGCAGCAGGGTGTCCAGCGCTTCCTCGGGACGCTCCTGGAACAGGCTCGTCATGCCGGTGATCCAGTAGGACGCCGCGCTCACCGCACGGCTTCCCCGCGGGAGCGCGGTCCGCAGCACGCGGTCGGCAGCCTCGGCGGCCCGGTGCTCGTCACCGCGCACGGCGGCGAGCCAGCCCAGGCAGTTGCGGCAGTGGGCGGCGATCTGGTCGGCGCCCACGTCCTCCGCCAGCCGCAACCCTTCCGCGGCCGCGGACTCCGACTCCGCCCAGCGGCCGGCGAAGCCGTCCATCGTCGCGGTATTGGCCAGGACGTCGGCGAGCCGGGCCGGTTCGAATCGCCGCCGCAGGTGCGGCGCTCGGCGGCGCAACGCCTCCCCCATCGCCGTGTCGATGCCCCAGACCACCGCGAGAGGAGCAGGCGGAAGCAACCGCAGCGGCGTCCTCCGCGCACGGGCGAGGGCGTCGGCGAAACCCGTCGAGTCGACCGGCGCGGTGTCGGCGGCCGGGTCGTCGCTCCACCAGGCCAGGAGGACGGACAGCCCGGCCTGCTCCTCGACGTCGAGTTCCAGCAGCGACTCCAGCGCCCTGGCCGCCAGATCGCTGCGTCCGGCCGCCCAGCCGGCGCGCATGGCCGTGGTGCCCAGCTCCAGCGCCGTACCCGGATCCTCGACCAGCTCCATGTCGGTGGTCAGGTAGTGGTGGGCCAGCTCGGGGGCGCCTCGAGACGACTCGATGACGCCCCGCAGGCCCAGGCTGCAGCGGGCGATGTGGGTACCCGGGGCCAACCGCTCCGCATCGTCGAGCAGGCGCTCCGCGGTGGTCGCCCACCCGGCGTCCCAGGCGGCCCGTGCGGCTCCGGCGAGCCGTCGGGAGGCGTCGATCGGCGCGGGTGAGAGTTCGGCGGCCCGCCGCAGCGCCCGTGCCTCCGCCGTCATGGCACCGCGGAGCCGGCAGTGGGCCGCGGTCCGTTCGAGCAGTCCGGCGACGTCCTCGTCGTGGTCGTGTGCCGCGGAGGCGAGGTGCCAGGCGTGCTCCTCCGCCTCGTCCGGCAGCGCGGCGGCCAGGGCCTGGTGCGCCCGCCGCCTCGCCGCGGCACCACAGCATTCGTAGACGGCTCTGCGCACGACGGGGTGGCGAAACCCCACTCGGTCGCCCCTCACGCGCAGCAGGCCCGCGTCCGCCGCCTCGTCCCAGGCGGTGTCGTCGACACCGGAAGCGCGGCCGGCCCGCCGCACCACGAGCAGGTCACCGTGGTCCTCGGCCGCCACGAGTACGGTGAGCAACCGCGCCGGGGGGCTCAGGGCCTCGATCGCGGCACGGAAGGCGCGACACAGCCGCGGCCCGATGGGCGGCCGAAGCCGGCCGGGGAGGGGTTCGGCCTCGTCGGGGCCCCAGTCGGCCCCGACCGACTCCAGCAGCGCCAGGGGGTTGCCCCCCGCTTCCTCGACCGCCGCCCGCACCACGGCCTCATCGGCGAGCGGGGCCGCGGTCGCGTGAAGGCGCCGCGCGCTCTGCTCGGCGAGGCCCTCGACCCGCACGTCGGGGATGCCCTCCCACGGCCGGGCGGCCGGGTCGCCGTGATCGGCCACCAGCACCACCATGGGATGCGCCGCCACACGCCGGGCGAGGATTCCCAGGCACCGAGCGCTGGCTCCGTCGAGCCACTGCGCGTCATCCAGCGAGACGAGGACGGGCCGCTCCGCGGCGATCGCGCAGAGCAGCGACAGCACGGCCGCCCCCACCGGGAGCGGGTTCGCCGACACCGCACCCGCTTCGAGCGCCGTACGCAATGCCACGCCCCCGGCCGTCGGCAGCGACTCCATCTGCGCGGCCACCGGTCGCAGCAGCCCGTGCAACCCGGCGAAGGGCAGGTCCGACTCCGACCGGGTGGCCCGGTGGCTGAGCCGGACGAAGTCCGCGGCCCGGTCGTGGGCGTAGCACAGCAGAGTGGACTTGCCGATGCCCGGTTCGCCCCACAGCGCGAGGGCGCCGCCCCTCCCGCCGCGTGCCCCCGAGAGAAGCCCGTCGAGGGCCGCGGTCTCCTCCTCGCGGCCGATCGGCTCCGCCACTACCGGGAGGACCACGGCTTCGGCTGTGTGCGTGTCGAAAGGCGGCGGGTTCATGGCGCTCGTTCGGCGGTGAGTGGCTGGGGAGCGGCACCGGTGAGCCGGTTCGGTCCGTGCCCCGGCGAGTGTCCCCGGTTCACGGTGACTCCCGGCGGATGGGATGCGTGTTCATGGCCCAAGACTGCCCAACGACCCCCTTCAACAACAAAACAGACATGACTCGGTCAGGAAAGATGACCCTGTCCAGTACCCTGCCCGCATGACCGGATCCCGACCGACCGACACGTCCGCGGCTCCCTCCGCCCGCAGTGGTGCGGGCGACGACTTCGCGTACATCGACGACGAGGTGTGCCGCAGCTTCCAGCGCTCGGTCGAGATCGTGGGCAGGAAGTGGACCGCCTCGGTGCTGCTGGCGTCCGTGCGGGGCGCCCGCAGGTTCGTCGAGTACCGCGCGTACGTTCCCGGCATCTCGAACCAGCTGCTGTCCCAGCGCCTGCGGGAACTGCAGACCCACGGGCTGATCGACCGGACGGTCATGCCGACCACCCCGGTGCAGATCCTGTACCGGCCCACCGAACGCGGTGCCGGGCTGATGCGCGTCCTGCACCCGCTCGTCGAGTGGAGCATCGAGAACGACCGGGAGTGACGGATCGCGACCGATAACGGCCGATGAGCCCGCGCGCCCCGGCCGCCCGGGACCGGGTGGCGGAGTCACCCGTGCGCCGGTAGGGGACCGTCCGCCCGGGATGTCGCTCCCCCTCGGGAACCACTGCCGCTGAGCCGCTCTCGGATCGCCCGTGTTCGACGGCGGCCTCGACCGCGGTGCCGATACGGTGCAGCGCCGCGAGCTCCCGCGTCCCGAGACCGTCGGTCAGATACTCGCGGACCGCCGCGACGTGCCCCGGTGCCGCCACCACCGCCTCGTAACCGGCCTCGGTCAGTGCCGGACCGCACAGGCGTGTCCCGCAACGCGCAGGCCGTGACCGATACGGCGACCGATTCGCAGACCCGAACGGCTGCCGTAGGTTCAGTCCCGCTCGAGGGTCTTTCGGCCCGCACCACACCGATTCCGGGAGTCGTCGATGAATACTGTCCTCGGTCGCTTCGGCGTCGGCGGGGCCTTGTGACAGGGCGACGCCGTACGACCACATGCGCGCTGGCCGCCGTGATCGAGAAGCAGGACGGGCCGTTCGAGTTCCGCGACATCGAGGTCGAGGAACCCCGGCCCGACGAGGTCCTGGTCCGCATGGTCGCGACCGGAATATGCGCGACCGACGCCCACGTGCGGGCCCAGCGGATGGCGACACCGCTGCCGGTGGTGTTGGGGCACGAGGGCGCGGGGGTCGTCGAACGCACGGGAAGCGCCGTCACCTCCGTCGCACCCGGTGATCACGTCGTGCTGTCCTTCCACTCGTGTGGACGGTGCAAGCCGTGCGTCTCCGGGCACGCGGCCTACTGCGACGACGTCTGGGCGGCGAACTTCGCGGGTGCCCGCCTGGACGGGTCGAACGGGCTGCACACCGTCGGTGGTCCCGGGACCGGTCCCGAACCCCGCGGACACTTCTTCGGGCAGTCCTCCTTCTCCACCTACGCCCTCACCCACCAGCGCAACACCATCAAGGTGCCCGCCGACCTGCCCCTCGAGGTCATGGCCCCGCTGGGCTGCGGTCTGCAAACGGGCGCCGGGGCCGTGCTCAAAGCCCTCGCCGTTCCGGTGGGCGCGTCTCTCGCCGTGTTCGGCGTGGGCGCCGTGGGCCTGGCGGCGGTCATGGCGGCGCGCGTCGCGGGTGCGGCCGTCATCGTGGCCGTCGACGTCGACGCCGACCGGCTCGCACTCGCGCGCGAACTGGGAGCGACCCACACCGTCGACCCCGGGCTGGTCGGGGACCTGGCAGCCGCGCTCCGCGCGATCGAGGAGCGCGGCATGGAGTACGTCCTGGACACGAGCGGCCGGGCGGAGAACCTCAACGCGGGTGTCGGCGCGTTGGCGCCCATGGGGCGGTTCGGCTTCGTGGCGTTCCACGAGGGCGCGGGCGCGGTGGTCGACGCGGGCCGCCTCGCGGCGGGCCAGTCGCTGCAAGGCATCATCCAGGGCGACGCCGTCTCGCCGCTGCTGATCAACGAACTCGCCGAACTCTACCGAGCGGGCCGGTTCCCGATCGACCGGCTGCTGTCCTTCTACGACTTCACCGACATCAACACCGCGTTCGACGACGCGGGCTCGGGTCGGATCACCAAGGCGGTCCTGCGGTTCACGTCACCGGAATAGCGCGGCCGTACAGTCGTGCGCCGCGCTGAGGACCGCATGTTCCACGAGAGCGAAGAGCAAGGAAGGGTATTTCACCAATGTGCCCCAGCGGCCAGAGAACCATCACCGTCGACAGCACCCCGGACTTCTACGGCATCGACCACTACGGTTTCCCCCGGGTCGGGGAGGACGACCCCTCCGACCCCGAGGGTTACTACCCCTCGTATCTGCAGAGTGAGCGCTTCCAGAAGTACGGCTACCACGTGGAGGAACTGCGCGACGGCTTCTACTGGGTCACCAGCGCCGGTTACGACGCCGCGTTCGTGGTGACCGGCGAGGGCGTGGTCGCCATCGACGCACCGCCGACGCTGGGCGAGAACATGCTGGCGGCGATCGAGGAGGTCACCGACCAACCGGTGACCCACGTGGTCTACAGCCACTGGCACGCCGACCACATCGGCGCCGCCTCCGTGTTCGGCCCCGACGTCGAGATCGTCGCCCACCGCATCACCAAGGAACTCCTGGAGCGGTTCCCCGACCCCAAGCGCCCGGTGCCGACGCGCACGTTCGAGAACGAGCACGTCCTCGACGTGGGCGGCGTGGAGCTGCACCTGTCCTACAAGGGCGAGAACCACTGCCCGGGGAACATCTTCGTCTACGCCCCCCGGCAGAAGGTGCTCACCGCTGTGGACATCCTGAGCCCGGGCTCCGTGACGTTCATGCACTGCGACGCCTCGCAGAACATCTCCGGCTGGTACGAGGCGCACTCCCAGATCCTCGAGTACGACTTCGACTTCTTCGTCGGCGGGCACCACATGCACTACGGCACCCGTGAGCAGGTCGAGCTGTGCGTCGAGTACTTCGCTGACGTGCTCGAAGGGGCCACCGCGGCGGTCGAGCGGTTCAGCGGCTCCGACGCGCTGGTCGACATTCTGGCCGGCGCCGGCCAGGACAGGGTCTTCGTCGGCACGGAGAACTGGATCAACTCCATGGGGAACTACGCCACCCGGCACGTACTGGAGAAGCGGACCGGCAACGGACAGCTGTGGTGGGAGCGCCTGGCGGGCGCCACCACCCAGACCAAATACCACGCCTACACGGTGCTGGAGTCGATCCGGTTGGAACGGCCCCGCCCCGACTACCGCATGCGCGGGACCAATCCCCCGCCCTTCCAGACCTGACGTGGCCGTGTGTGACAGGTGTGCGGTGCGGGCGGATCCCTACGGGCCGGCCGCACCGCACACCCCCTGCCGGTGCGGGCCGACGGCGCCCGTCCTCATCCGGGGTTCCCGGGGGCCCACCGGCGGCGGGGGTGGGTGGAGGGAGCCGGCGGCCGCAGCTCAGGGTGTCGGTTCCGGCCGCTACCTTCTTCCAGCAGACAGTTCCGACGCCCCCGTGGCACCCCCTGTGGAGCAGTGATGATTCCGGCACAGCCACGACTGCCCGAATACGACGAGTTCTCGGCCGTGATCTTCAGGACCGACTTCACCGACGAGGCCGCATGGACGCGGGTCGTCACCGAAGTGAAACTGTCCGCTGTGGACGACGCCGATCCTGAAAGGTCCTACACCGTCGTCGACGTACCCCTGCTGGGCGGTGCTGACAGCGAGACCGTTCCGGCTGTGCTCGCCGCGTGGCGGAAGGGGTGGGAACCCCCTGCGGTGGTGTTCATCGCCGACAGCACCACCATGAGCTCCGCCCTCTTTCCCCTTCTCGCCGTCACGACTCTGACCAGGGAGGACGCCCTTGATGACGAGGAGTATGAGGAAACGGTCGAGCACGGACCCGCCTTCCGGACCCTTCCCCGCGAGATCCACGCGATCCATGCCAACGTGGAGGGAGCCAACACGGGCTTCCAGGATTTCTCCTCCGCCGCGCACGAGGCCCCGGACGGAGTCTACCGCTCCTGCGGCGAGGACGACTGATGCGGGCGCCCGTCCGGCGCCGACGACCCGTCGGAGGGACCGGGGGGCCGTCCGCCGTCGGGCGGCTCCGGCGCACCGGGACCACGCCCGGCCGCGCTCCTGCGGCCGGGCCGGTCCCGGGCGGCTAGCCCACGACGCCGATCGGGCAGCTGGCGCCGGTGCCGCCGATGCCGCAGTACCCGTTGGGGTTCTTGGCGTCGGACAGGTACTGCTGGTGGTAGTCCTCGGCGAAGTAGAACGCCCTGAGCGGCGCGATCTCGGTGGTGATCGGTCCGTACCCGGCGGCGGTCAGCACCGGTTGGAAGGCGTCGCGGGTGGATTCGGCGACGGCCCGCTGGGCCTCGTCGTGGTAGTAGACCGCCGAACGGTACTGGGTGCCGATGTCGTTGCCCTGGCGCATCCCCTGGGTCGGGTCGTGGCCCTCCCAGAAGGCCTTGAGGACCTCGGCGTAGGTGATCCGCTCGGGGTCGAACACCACCCGCACCACCTCGGTGTGCCCGGTGAGCCCGGAGCAGACCTCCTCGTAGGTGGGGTTGGGCGTGTACCCGCCCGCGTAGCCGACGGCGGTGGTGATGACGCCGCGCTCGGCGCCGAGCCGCCAGAAGGTCCGCTCGGCCCCCCAGAAGCAGCCCATCGCCACGTCGGCGAT
The DNA here is from genome assembly GCF_036327455.1 of Nocardiopsis codii. NCBI lineage: Bacteria > Bacillati > Actinomycetota > Actinomycetes > Streptosporangiales > Nocardiopsidaceae > Nocardiopsis > Nocardiopsis codii. The sequence continues at coordinate 244,654 of NZ_JAUZMY010000002.1, forward strand.
CTCGCTGCCGTCGGGGTAGGGCGGGGTGAGTGGCGTGCCGAGCACGGTGTGCTCCGCGTGTACCGGCACCGGGGTGTCCCGGCCGGGCAGGGCACGCGCTGGGTCGACCATGGTCGCTTTTCTCCCGAACATGACTCCAGGCTATCCGCGGTCCGGGAACGGCGCACGGTCACGGTCCAACCTGTGGACATCCCCACCCCCCTCGACCTGGCACGCCCGGGAACCGCCGGATATAGGGCAGACACGCCCAATAATTCGTCCTACGATTGCGCACGTGCCAGAAAACAATCGCGGCGTCGCCCTCGGGGCGGGCGCCTTCCTCCTCTGGGGCTTCGCGGCCCTCTACTGGCCGTTCCTCTCCGCCTCCGAACCCAGCGAGATCCTGGCCCACCGCATGGTGTGGGCCCTGCTGGCGATGTGCGTGATCCTCCTCCTCGCCCGCCGGGGCTGGGGATGGCTCCCCGCGGTGCTGCGCAACCCCCGGCGCCTCCTCCCGGTCGCCGCCGCCGCGGTCCTGATCTCCCTCAACTGGTGGGGGTTCATCTACTCCGTCTCCGTCGAGCAGACCCTCCAGGCGTCACTGGCGTACTTCATCAACCCCCTGATGTCGGTGTGCCTGGGCGTGCTGCTGTTCTCCGAACGCCTGCGCACCGCCCAGTGGGTGGCGGTCGGCCTGGGCGTCCTCGCCGTGGTCGTGATGACCGTCGGCTACGGCGTGACGCCGTGGCTCGCCCTGCTCATGGCCTCCTCGTTCGCCGCGTACGGAGCGGTGAAGAAGTACGTCGACCTCGACGGGATGCAGAGCCTGACCGTCGAGACCCTGGTGATGTTCCTGCCCGCGCTGGGGTTCGTGGTCTACCTGGAGGCCACCGGCGCGGGGACCACGCTCTCGGTGTCGCCCGCCCACACGGCGCTGCTGGTCGGCGGCGGGTTCGTGACCGCGCTGCCCCTGCTTCTCTTCGGCGTCGCCGCCCGCCAGGTGCCGCTGAGCGTCATCGGCATGCTCCAGTACATCGCCCCGACCATGATGTTCTTCATCGGCTGGCTGATCCAGGGCGAGGAGATGCCGCTGGCCCGCTGGATCGGCTTCGCCCTGGTCTGGTCGGCGCTGTGCGTGTTCGTCGTCGACCAGCTGCGCGGCGCCCGCTCCCGCTCGCGCGCGCGAGCCAGGGCCCGGCAGGCACTCGCGGAGGAGGAGAAGGAGCCCGAGAGGTGCGCCCGCCCGGAATCCGAGGAGTGACCTGAACCCGGTTTCCCGGGTTTCGGAGAACAAAAACTACCCTGCGTGACGTTGTGCTAACGTCAGGTCGCGAGTCGGACCCCACCCCGGCTCCGACCAGGCCACACGTCCCGGAGGGTTCCGTATGCCCCGCACCAGCCGAACGGCACGCGCCCCGCGCGTCGCCTCGGCCGCGTGCGCCATGGTGCCCTCCCTGCTCGGTCTGCCGCTGCTCGTCGCCGCGTTCCTCGCCACCCTGTGGCTGTTCGGCGCGTCACCCGTCCACGCGGACGCGCTCGGCGGCACCCTCACCGGCGCCGTCGCGGAGACCGGGGCGGGCGCCCTGACCGGCGCCGGACCCGAGTCCCCTGAGAGCACCGGGGCGGAGGCGCCGAAGGAGGCCCGGACGCTCCGGCTCGACCGCCCCGGCTCCCTCGGCGAGGTCGTCCCGCGCCAGGTCGCCGAGCCGGTCGCCCAGACCCTCGACACCGTCGGACAGGGCCTCGGACAGCGCGGCGGCGACGAGTCAGCACTCCTGGGCGAGGCCGGTTGGCCTGTGGACGAGGTCCGCGAAGGGGCCCGCCGGGTCGTGGCGGACCTCGACCGGACCCGCCGGGACACCGCCCAGAACCTCCTCCTGCCCGCCGTCGACACCGCAGCCGGTCTCCCGGTCGCCCTGGCCCCCGAGGCCCGGAGCGACGAGGGAGCCCCCGCGACCGCCGACGAGCGCCGGGAGCGGCGCGGACGCGAGGACGCCCCGTCCTCCGCCGCGGAGGGCGCCTCGGGCGCGGACGCCCCCCTGTACGTCTTCGGGCAGTCCGCCGGGCCCGCGCTCGCGGCCCCCGCGCCCGAGGAGGCCGAGGCCCCCGGCGAGGCCGACGTCGCCGCCCCGGCCGCCCACGCGAACCAGGTGGCCGCCGGCTCCGCCGCGTCCGCCTCCGGCTCCGCCCCGGCTCCTGCCGTCGCGGGCTACCTCACGGCGTCGCCGGTCACGGCGCCGGCTCCCATCGCGGTCCTCCTGGCCTCCCGCTCACTGCACCCCGTGCCGAGCGGCCCCAGCGGCGACCCGACCGTCTCACCCGACTAGGGCGGTTCCTCCGCGCGGTGTCCCGTCCCGCGCGCGGACCGTTCCCAGCCCGGCTTCACGGCCGCACCTCCTGGGAGCTGACCTGAGTCCCGTGCCGTCGTTCACGTGATTCATGTCAGCCGGTGGTCCACCTCCGGCTCCGGCCGCCAGCGCTCCGCGCGCACGGCCTCCCCGAATGCACTGATCAGAGCTTCCGGAAGGAATTCCATGACGCAGGCCACCCGAGTCTCAGCCCGGACCGTCCTCCTCGTCGCGGGGACGGCGGGCTTCGTCGCCCTCGGCGCCGGGATCGCCGGTGCCGAGGGGCTCGACTCCCCCGTCCACGAGCTCGCGCCCACCGTCGAGCGGGCCCTCGTGGAGGGCGTCGCCCCCACCGTCAGCAGCCTGGCCCCCGAGGGGGTCGGCCCCATCGCGAACACCGCCCTGACCGAGCTCCAGGACAGCGCGCACAACCCGGACAAGCCCGCCCCCGACCTCGGCGCGATGATCCCCCAGGGCCGGGACGTCGCCACACCGCTCGGGACCGTCCCCAACCCGACCCCCGCCCTCGCCGACACCGTGTCCGGCGTCCAGGACGCCACCGGTCTGGACGGGAACCCCCACGACACCGTCGGGCACACCGCGGGCGCCGCCGTCGAGGAGGGCGCCCAGGAGGCCGGGGTGCTGCTGGAGGACACCGCGCGGGGAGCCGGGTCCAAGGCCGAGTCCACCGCGGTCGAGGTGCTGCCGCGGACCGTGGAGGCCGTCTACGGGCTGCGCGAGGAGGTCGACCTGCCCCGGGTGGGCGACGTCGCCCCGCTGCCCCAGTCCGCCGCGCTGCCCGACACCTCCGGACTGACGGCCCTGACGGGCGTCAACGGCCTCGACCAGATCGTGGACACGTCCGACCCGCTGGGCCAGGGCACCGTCCGGCAGAGCGCCGCCGCGCCCGCGATCCCGAACGTGTGGGACTTCGCCCACGTCTTCGGGCTGGAGACCCCCGACGGCCTCCAGGACGTCGTCGAGGCCACCCCCGTGACCGACGACAACTTCGTCAGCCTCGGCGAGGAGGAGGTGCTGGGCATGGTCGGCAACCGCAACCTCGACCACCCCCTCACCGTCCCCCAGGCCGCCCCCGCGGCCCCCGGCCTGCGCGACCTGGCCGACGCCGTCTTCACCGGCGCCACCACCGAGGGCATGACCGCCCTGGACGTGAGCGGCCCCCTGGCGGACGCGGAGCTGCCCCGCCTCCCCGGCACCGGCCTCGCCCCGGTGGACGAGACCCTACCCCAGACCGCGGGCACGGGCCTGCCCACCATCGCCGAGGGTGTGGAGACCGAGTCCGTGGAGGACCTCGTGGCGGGTCTGAGCCGGGGCACCGACCTGCTGAACGACCTCGACACCAGCAACCTGGTGTCCATCGAGGGCGGCACCGAGGAGCAGGAGGTCCCCTCGAACATGACCCAGCACCCGACCTTCACCGACCTGCCCGGCTCCGAGGCGCTGCCGGTCATCAGCTAGGAGCAGCCCGGCCGGACCGTGCGGCCGTCGGCGCCGCCCGCCAGGGGCGGCGCCGTCCCGTCGGGCCCCGGGTCCTGCGCAGCCGGAAGCCCCCGGCCCCGGATGTCCGGGGCTCGGGGGCTTCTCGTCGTCCGGGCGCGGGTGGGCGGGCCCGCCGGGTCGCCTGTCAGCCGGAGCGCTCGACCACGTAGTCGCAGAGCGCCTCGAAGGCGTGCCGGGCCGGCCCCTCGGGGAGGGTGGCCAGCTCGTCGCGGGCCTTGTCGGCCCAGCCCTGCAGGGTGGCCTCGGCCTCGGCCATGGCCGGGTGGACGCGGAGCAGCTTGAGCGCCTCCTCCGCCTCCTCCTCGCCCAGCGGGCGGCCGAGGAGCGACCTGAGCCGCGCGTCGGCGGGGTCGTCCGAGCGGAGCGCGTAGAACATCGGCAGGGTGAGCACGCCCTCGCGCAGGTCCGTGCCGGGGGTCTTGCCCGAGTCGGTGCTCTCGCTCGCGACGTCGAGGATGTCGTCGGAGAGCTGGAACGCCATGCCGAGGGCGTCGCACGCCCGGGTGACGGTTCCGGTCGTCTCGGGGTCGACCTTGCCGAACATGCCGCCGAACTCCGCCGACGACGCGATGAGCGACGCGGTCTTGTCGCTGATGACCCGCAGGTAGTGGTCCAGCGGTTCGGTGCCCTCGCTGGGGCCGGAGGTCTCCAGGATCTGGCCCTGGACGAGGCGGCCGAAGGTGACCGCCTGGAGCCGGACTGCCTCGGTGCCCAGGTCCGCGAGCATCTCGGAGGCCTTGGCGAACACGTAGTCGCCGGTGAGGATGGCGATGCTGTTGCCCCAGCGCTGGTTGGCGCTGGGCTCGCCCCGCCGCATGTCCGCCTCGTCCATGACGTCGTCGTGGTAGAGGGTCGCGACGTGGGTCAGCTCCACGACGGCCGCCGCGGGGATGAGGTCGGGGACCGTGGGGTCTCCGAAGTGGGCCGCGAGGAGTACGAGGGTCGCGCGGAAGCGCTTGCCGCCCGCCTCGAGCAGGTGGGAGGCAGCCTCGGACAGCAGGGGGTCACTGGACGCCACAGAATCCCTGAGCAGGTCCTCGACCTTCTCCAGGTTGTCCTGGACCTCCCGGGCGAGGGTCGGGTCGACTCTCGGCAGAGCGAGAAACCCGCTCGGGACAGCACCGCTCACCGTAAAGCTCCACCTGTTGAACGGGCACGCCGGCGGCCTCTCGGAGAAGCCCTCGGAGGAGGGCCGGAAGGCCGCCGTGTGCTCAGCACATGAACATGATCCGACTTGCCACGGTATCCGACCCGGAATGCTCAGCCAAAGCCACACCCGGATACACGGCGGCCGGATCCGGATCACCCTGGTTTCGTGGGTGACCCGGATCGCTGACCAGCTCCGACTACCTGCCGGTGTCCGTGGAGGCCTGGTCCACCATCACCGCGACCGGTTCGGGGCCGGTCTCCGAGGACGGGAGCAGGTTGTCCAGTACCGGACCGGGATACAGGCCGAGGAGCAGCGTCGCCGCCACGCCGATCGTGATGACACTGCCCGTGGCCGCGCCCGCGCGCACCACGGTGGGGCCGTCGCCCTCCGGATCCCGGAAGAACATCACAACGATGATCCGCACGTAGAAGAACGCGGTCACCGCGCTGCTCAGGACGCCGACGACCACCAGGGGCGTCGCCCCGGCCGAGACCGCGGCCTCGAACACCGCGAACTTGCCGATGAAACCGCTGGTCAGCGGGATCCCGGCGAAGGCCAGCAGGAACAGGGCGAGGGCGCCGGCGAGCGCCGGGGACCGGCGTCCGAATCCGGCCCACCGCTCCAGGTCGCCGAGCTCCTGACCGCCGTCCTTGGTGCGCACCAGGGTCACCACGGCGAACGCGCCGAGTGTCGTGAACCCGTAGGCCGCCAGGTAGAACATGGCGCCCGCGAGCCCGTCGGTGCTGTTGGCCACGACCGCCGTCAGGATGAACCCGGCGTGCACGACCGACGAGTACGCCAGCAGGCGCTTGATGTCCCGCTGGGTGACGGCGATGATCGCGGCGACGACCATCGTCAGGATCGCGACCGCCCACAGCATCGGTTCCCAGCTGGCCGCCGAGGTGCCGAACGGCACGAAGAACACCCGCAGCAGGGCGCCGAACGCGGCGACGAGCGTGCAGGAGGCCATGAGGGCAGTGATGGGGGTCGGGGCGCCCTGGTAGACGTCGGGCTTCCAGTTGTGGAAGGGCACGGCGCCGACCTTGAAGAGCAGCCCGATCGCGACGAGGCCGATGCCCATGAGCAGGAGCGGTTCGCCGTTGCTTCCCTCGCCCTGGAAGATCTCGGCTCCGCCGGCCTCCACGGCCGCGCGGATGGTGCCGAAGTTGACCGATCCGGCGTACCCGTAGACGAGGGCGATGCCGAACAGGAAGAACGCCGACGAGAACGCGCCGAGCAGGAAGTACTTGACCGCGGCTTCCTGGGAGAACAGGCGCCGCCGCCGTGCGAGCCCGCACAGCAGGTACAGCGGGAGGCTCATGACCTCCAGGGCGATGAACATCGTCAGGAAGTCGTTCGAGGCGGGGAACATGAGCATTCCCAGCACCGCGAACATGACCAGCGGGTACACCTCGGTGTGCTGGGAGCCCGCCATGATGTGCGCGCGCTCCTCCTCGCTGCCGGGGACCGTGGCGGCCTGGGCGGCGAACGCGTCCCGGCCGTCGCGGTTCTCGGCGATGAGCAGCAGGCTGACCAGCGCGAGCACGGTGATGGTGCCCTGGAAGAAGATCACCGTCCGGTCCACGGCGAGCACCCCGGCGGCGACGGTCACCCCCGCCTGGTCGTCGGGGAGCGTGCCGATCTGGAGCACGAGCAGGACGAACGTGGCCAGCAGCGCGAGCGCCGCCAGTCCGATCTGGACGCCGCGCCTGCGCCTGTTCGGCACGAACGCCTCGAACAGCACGCCCAGGACGCCCGCCGCGAACAGCGTGAGCAGCGGGGCGAGCAGCCACCAGTTGATCTCCGGCGGTCCCTCGGTGATGACGGGGAGGTCCATGTGGGGGATCACTCCTCGCCTCCTTCCTCAGAGGCCCCGTCCGCCCCGGCGCCCGAGGTGTCGGCGGTTCCGACCTCGACGGTGCGCTCGACGGCGGGGTTGATCACGTTGAGCAGTGGCTGGGGGTAGAGGCCGAACGCGATGATCAGCGCGAGCAGCGGGCCGACGGCCCACATCTCGCGCGGGGACAGGTCGCGCAGCCCGGACAGCCGGGCCGGGGTCTCGCCGGTCATGGTCCGCTGGTACATCCACAGGATGTAGAGCGCGGCCAGGACGACGCCGGACGCGGCGATGATCGCGGGGACGGGGTTGAACGCGTACACCCCGACGAACACCAGGAACTCGCTGACGAACGGGGCCAGGCCGGGCAGTGCCAGGCCCGCGAGTCCGGCGATGAGGAACACCCCGGCGAGCTTGGGCGCGACCTTCTGGACGCCACCGTAGTCCTCGATGAGCGACGAGCCGCGCCGGGCGACGAGGAAGCCCACGACGAGGAAGAGCGCGCCGGTCGCGAACCCGTGGTTGACCATGTAGAGGGCGGCTCCGGCCTGCGCCTGGGGCGTCAGGGCGAAGATGCCCAGGGTGATGAACCCGAAGTGCGACACGGACGTGTACGCGATCAGGCGCATCATGTCGCTCTGCCCGATGGCGAGGATCGCACCGTAGACGATGCTCACCAGGCTCAGCCCGACCACCGGCCACACGAACCAGGAGACGGCGGACGGGAACAGCTCCAGGCAGTAGCGGAGCATGCCGTAGGTGCCGACCTTGTCGAGCACGCCGACGAGCAGTACGGCGGTTCCGGGGCGCGAGGCGCCCGCCGCCGACGGCAGCCAGGTGTGCACGGGCCACATCGGCGCCTTGATGGCGAAGGCGATGAAGAAGCCGAGGAACAGCCACCGCGCGGTGCTCGGGTCGACCGCCGCGAGGGCGCTGCCCTCGCCGACGAGGTCGGTCCACAGGAAGCTTCCGCCGATGACGTACACGCCGATCACCGCGACCAGCATGATCAGTCCGCCGGCGAGGCTGTACAGCAGGAACTTGACGGCGGCCTTCGCCCTCTCCTCACCGCGCCCGTACCGGCCGATCATGAAGTAGACCGGGATGAGCATGGCTTCGAAGAACACGTAGAACAGGAAGACGTCGGTGGCGGCGAAGACGCCGATCATCATGGCTTCGAGCACCAGGATGAGCGCGAAGTAGCCGCGTCCGCCGTCCTCCCTGTCCTCGTTCTCGTTCCAGGCGGCGAGGATGACGAGCGGTACCAGGACCGCCGACATCAGGATCAGCGTCAGCGCGATCCCGTCGACGCCCAGCGCGAAGTGGACGCCGAAGCGCGGGATCCAGGGGTACACCTCCTCGAACTGGAGGCCGCCCGCCGCGGACGTGTCGAACCTCAGCGCCATGGCGGCGAGGACGACGAGGGTGAGCACCGAGAAGCCCAGCGCGATCCGCTTGGCGGTCTCGGCTGAGGACCCGGCGGACCCGGCGGCGGTCGTGCCCGCCGGAGCCCTGGTGGCGGTGGCCGTGGCGGCCCCGGCCTGGGCCGGGGTCGCCGCGGAGGCGGAGGCCCCCGTGGAGGCCGCGGCCTGTGTCGTCTTGACGCGCGGCAGCGCCCAGATGACGGCCGCGCCGATCACGGGGAGCGCGATCGCGATAGTGAGCCAGGGGATCATTGTCTAGAACCTCACAGCCAGCGTCGCGGCGACGATGACGGCGCCGAGGAGCATGGTGAGCGCGTACGTCCGGGCGAAGCCGGTCTGCGCCCTGCCCAACCCCCGGGAGGAGTCGCGCACGCCCGTGCCGAGCCCGTTGACCACGCCGTCGATGATCTTGTCCTCGACCACGACCAGGGCCCGGGTGAGGACCTGGCCGGGCCGCATCAGCAGGCCTTCGTTGATCTGGTTTCCGTACAGCTCCTCACGCGCGAAGGCGGTGACGAGGTTGGGCTCCGGCGCGGTCTTCGCCACCGGCTTGCGCAGGTAGACCGCCCAGGCGAGCGCCACACCCGCCACCATCACGGCCAGGGCCGCGATCCCGTAGGGGGCGGTGAACGCGTGCACCACGTCGAAGTGGTGCGGGTGGGCTCCGATGGACGGGGCCAGGAAGTTCGCGAACCGGTCGCCGAGGGTCATGAACCCGCCCAGGGCGACGGAGCCGATCGCGAGCACCACCATGGGAGCGGTCATGCTGACGGGCGACTCGTGCGGGTGCACGCCCTCCTCCCAGCGCTTCTCGCCGAAGAAGGTCATGAAGACCATCCGCGACATGTAGAAGGCGGTGAGCCCGGCGCCGACGATGACGGCGGTGCCGAGGACCATGCCCTGCGTGCCGCCGACGCCGAAGGCCGCGGAGATGATGCTCTCCTTGGTCCACCAGCCGGACAGCAGCGGGAACCCGATGATGGCCAGGTAGCCGAGGCCGAAGGTGGCGAAGGTGATCGGCATGGCCTTGCGGAGCGCGCCGTACCTGCGCATGTCCACGCCGTCGTTCATGGCGTGCATGACCGATCCGGCGCCGAGGAACAGCCCGGCCTTGAAGAAGCCGTGCGTGACCAGGTGGGCGATGGCGGCCACGTAGCCGACGGGGCCGAGCCCGGCGGCGAGGACCATCATGCCGATCTGGCTCATCGTGGACCCGGCGAGGGACTTCTTGATGTCGTCCTTGGCCGAGGCGATGATCCCGCCCGCGATCATCGTCGCGGCTCCCACGACGGTGACGACCGTCTGGGCGACGGGTGCGCCCTCGAAGACGGGTCCGGCGCGCACGATCAGGTACACGCCCGCGGTGACCATGGTGGCCGCGTGAATGAGCGCGGACACCGGGGTGGGGCCCTCCATGGCGTCCAGGAGCCAGGCCTGGAGCGGGAGCTGCGCGGACTTGCCGCACGCGCCGAGGAGCAGCAGCAGCCCGATCGCGAGGAGGACGCCGTCGCTCGCGCCGGGAACGGCCGCGAACACGTCGCTGAAGCTGACCGCGCCCAGGGCCGTGAACATGATCATGATGGCGACCAGCAGGCCGATGTCGCCGACCCGGTTGATCAGGAACGCCTTCTTGGCGGCGGTGGCCGCGGAGGGCTTGTACTGCCAGAACCCGATGAGCAGGTAGGACGCGAGGCCGACGCCCTCCCAGCCGAGGAACAGCAGGACGAAGTTGTCCGCGAGCACCAGCACGAGCATGGCGGCGACGAACAGGTTGAGGTAGGCGAAGAACCGCCGTTTGCCGGGGTCCTCGGACATGTAGCCGAGGGAGTAGATGTGGATGAGGGAGCCGACGAAGGTGATCAGCAGGACGAAGCTGATCGAGAGGGGGTCGACCAGCAGGTCGACCCCGGCGGAGAAGTCGCCGACGGCGAACCACTGGTACACGGGGACGGCGACGCTGCGGGCGTCGGCACTCCGGCCCAGGAGGTCGAACAGGGCCAGGGCCGCCCAGGCGAAGGCGGCGACCGGGAGGGCCGTGGCCAGCCAGGGCCCCCACCTGTCGGTTCGCCTTCCGCCGAGCAGCAGGATCGCCGCGCCCGCGAGCGGCAGGGCGATCAGCAGCCAGGCGTTCGACAGCACCGCGCTGTCGGCGGCGGTCGCCACCGCGGGTTCGGCGGCGAGGTACGCGTGAGATGTCACTGCCACGTCGCCTTCTAGTGCTTGAGCAGGTTCGCGTCATCGAGCGACGCGGACCTGCGGGTTCGGAAGATCTGCATGATGATCGCGAGGCCGACCACCACCTCGGCGGCGGCGACGACCATCACGAAGAACGCGATGACCTGGCCCTCGATGTCCCCGTGCATCCGGGCGAACGCGACGAACGCCAGGTTGCAGGCGTTGAGCATGAGCTCCACGCACATGAAGACGATGATCGCGTTGCGCCGGACGAGCACGCCGACGGCGCCGATGGTGAACAGCAGCGCCGCGAGGACGATGTAGTTCATCGGGTCCACGAGGACTCGACCTCCTGCCCGTTGCCGTTGCTGTTCTCGGTGCCGTCCGGGTCACCGTCGGGGTCTTCGGCGGTGCGGCCGTCGGGGCCCTCCCCGGTGTCGGGGACGGGCTCGCCCTCCTTGGAGCCGGCGGAGTCCGAGGCCGCTCCGGGCAGCGCGGGGCGGCCGGAGCGGACGTCCGCGGGGACCCGCGACTGGTACTCGGGGTCGCGTGCGGTGAGCACCGGGTTGAGCGAGAGCTGGGAGACCGTGCCGTCCGGCAGCAGCGCGGGCATGTCGATCGCGTTGTGCCGGGCGTAGGTGCCGGGTCCGGGCAGCGGGGTCGGGTGGTCGCCGCGGATGCGGTCCTCGGAGAACTCCCGCTGGGTGCGCCGCTTCTTGGTGCGGGCGGTGTGCGCGAGCACCATGGCGCCGAGGACGGCGGTGATGAGCAGCGCGCCGGTGGCCTCGAAGGCGACCACGTACCGCAGGAGCAGTTCGCCCGCGATCCACGGGATGGTGCCCCCGGCCGCCGCGGCGCCCGCGGCGATCCCGACCGGGTCGCCCACGGAGATGCGGGTGATGCCGGTGGCGAGGGCGCCGATGAAGGCGAGCGCGACGACGGCGGTCATGATCCGCTGTCCGCTGAGCGTCTCCACGAGGGAGTCGGCCGAGCTGACGCCGATGAGCATCAGCACGAACAGGAACAGCATCAGGACGGCGCCGGTGTAGACGACGATCTGGACGACCATCAGGAACGGCGCCGCGTTGATGCCGTAGAAGATGGCGAGGCCGACCATGGTCAGGGCCATGGACATGGCCGAGTGGACGGCCTTGCGCGAGAACACCACGCCGAGGGCGCCGAGGAGCACGACCGCGCCGAGGATCCAGAACGCGGAGGCCTCGCCGCCGGTGATGGGGGCGGCGAGGTACAGCGGGGCGTCCACGGGCGTGTCGAGCGGGAGCGGGATGCCGTGGTGGGAGTCGGAGAGCGGGTTCATCGGACCCCCTCCGCCGACTCCGCCGCGGCGTCCTGCGACCCGTGCTGGCCGCGCCCGGTGGCGTAGTAGTCCTGTTCGGTCTCGCCGAGGCGCATCGGGTGGGGCGGCTGCTCCATGCCCTCCTTGAGGGGGGCGAGCAGCTGCTCCTTCGTCCAGATCAGGCTCTGCCTGCTGGTGTCGGCCAGCTCGTACTCGTTGGTCATCGTGAGGGCGCGCGTGGGGCACGCCTCCACGCACAGCCCGCACAGGATGCAGCGCAGGTAGTTGATCTGGTAGACGCGACCGTAGCGCTCGCCGGGCGAGTACCGGTCGTCGTCGCTGTTGTCACCGGCCTCCACGTAGATGGCGTCGGCCGGGCAGGCCCAGGCGCACAGTTCGCACCCGATGCACTTCTCCAGGCCGTCGGCCCACCTGTTCAGCTGGTGACGGCCGTGGAAGCGCGGCGCCGTGGGGCGCTTGACCTCCGGGTATTCGACCGTCGGCACCTTCTTGAACATGGTGTGGAAGGTGACGCCGAATCCTTTGACGGGGTTGAGCCACTCAAGCACCGGAAACCTCCTCACCCTTCTTGTTGCTCTCGGCGGCGACCGGGGCCGTCCGCGGCGGTTCGGCGAGCACGCTGCTGCCGTAGTGCGGGGCGGTGCTGGGCGGCACCGGGAACCCGCCGAAGGCGGGCTCCTTGCGTGCGCGGCGCTGGTTGTCGGCGCGCAGGCGCGCCTCCTCGGCGCGTTCGCGGCGGACGAAGCGCGCCCAGGCCGTGAACGCGGCGATCGTGGCGGCGGAGAACGCGGCGACCACGAGGCCGATGACGATCGGCGACGCGTTGTCCAGGACGAGCATCCGGACGACGGCGACGGCGGTGATCCACACCAGCTGGATGGGGATGAGCACCTTCCAGCCGAGCTTCATCAGCTGGTCGTAGCGGACCCGGGGCAGGCTGCCGCGCGCCCAGATGAACAGGAACATGACGCAGAGGAACTTGAGCAGCCACCACAGGGCGGGCCACCAGCCCTCGTTGGCCCCGGGCAGGATCGCGGTCACCCCGGGCGGGGCGAGCCAGCCGCCGAGGAAGAGCGTGACGGACACGGCCGCGACCGTGCACATGTTCACGTACTCCGCGAGGAAGAACATCGTGAACTTCATGGACCCGTACTCGGTCATGAAGCCGCCGACGATCTCGCCCTCGCCCTCCGCGAGGTCGAAGGGGAGCCGGTTGGTCTCGCCGACCATCGTCACCAGGTAGATGAGGAAGGACGGCAGGAGCAGGACGGCGAACCAGAGCCCGCGCTGGGACTCGACGATCCCCGACGTGGTGAGGGTGCCGGACATGATGAAGACCGCGACGAAGGACAGGCCCATCGCGATCTCGTAGCTGATCACCTGCGCGGAGGCGCGGAGGCCGCCGAGCAGGGCGTACGGCGACTGGGACGCCCAGCCGCCGAGCACGAACCCGTACACGCCGAGCGCCGCGGTGGCCAGGACGACCAGGGCGGCGATGGGCAGGTCGGTGAGCTGGAGCGGGGTGAGGACCCCGAACATGTTCACCTCGGGCCCGATCGGGATGACCGAGAACGCGATGAACGCGGGCACGGCCGCGATGACCGGCGCGGCGATGTAGACGAACCGGTCCACCCCGCGCGGGATCAGGTCCTCCTTGAGGGAGAGCTTGATGCCGTCGAACAGGGACTGGAGGAGGCCGAAGGGGCCCATCCGGTTGGGTCCGTGGCGCTGCTGCATGCGGCCCATGACCTTGCGGTCGGCCATGATCATCATCAGCACGCAGATCATCAGGAAGACGAAGATCGCCAGGGCCTTGATCGTGGTGATCCACCACGGGTCGTTGCCGAAGGCGCCCAGGGTCTCCTCCGAGGCGAGCTGGACGACGCCCGTCTGGAGCGCGGGGCTCACTGCTGCCTCCCGGCGGTGTGGTGGGACGCGCCCAGGGAGCTGGGAGCGGACAGGAGGACCGTGTCGCCGGCGCCGCTGCCGAGGTCGCGGCGCACGTCGCAGCCGCGGGCGTTGGCCGGGAGCCAGACGACGCGGTCGGCGATGTCGGTGACGACGACCGGGACGGTGACGGAGCCGTCGGCGCCGGTGACGCTGAGCGTCCCGCCGTCGGGGACCCCGATCTCGTCGGCGGTGGTCCTGGACAGGTAGGCGCGGGGCGGCCGGGCGGTTCCGGCGAGGAACGGCTCGCCGTCCTCCATGCGCCCGGTGCCGAGCAGCTGCCGCCAGGTGGACAGGACGGCCTGTCCGGCCTCGGGCTCGGGCACGGGGACCGGTCGGGCGGACGGGCCGCTCTGGCGGTTCCCGGTCCACAGGCCCAGTTCCAGCAGCTCGCGGTAGGCGGAGCCGGCGTCGGGGAGGCCGAGGTGGACGTCCATGCTGTCCGCGACGGCGGAGAGGATCCGCAGGTCGGAGAGGGCGCCGGGCACCTTGAGCGCGTCGCCGAAGGGCCGGTGGCGGCCCTCCCAGTTGACGAAGGTGCCGGACTTCTCCGAGACGGCGGCGACGGGGAGGACCACGTCGGCGCGGTCGGTGACGTCGCTGGCGCGCAGTTCGAGGCTGACGATGAACGGCACCCTGGCCAGGGCCGCGCGGGCGGCGCCGGGGTCGGGCAGGTCGTCCAGGTCGACCCCGGCGATGACCAGGGCGTCGAGTTCACCGGCGGCGGCGGCCGCGATGATCGCCGCGGTGTCGCGACCGGCCCGTTCGGGCAGGGACCCGACGTTCCAGGCGCGGGCGACCTCGGCGCGGGCGGCGGGGTCGGCGGCGGGTCGTCCGCCGGGCAGCAGGCCCGGCAGCGCTCCGGCGTCGACGGCGCCGCGCTCCCCGGCGCGGCGCGGGACCCAGACGAGCCGGGCCCCGGTGCGCCGGGACAGGGCGGCGGCGGCGGTGAGCGCGCCGGGGACGGCGGCGAGCCGCTCTCCGGCGACGATGACCGCGCCCTCCTGTCCGAGGGCCTCCACGACGTCGGGGTGGTCGACGTCGAGGGCGTTGAGGACGCGGCCCTCGTCGCCGGGCACGGCGCGGACGAGCGTGCCCTCGGTCTTGGTCAGTCCCAGGCTGGCGTGCGAGGCGACCGAGTAGACCTTCAGCCCGCGCTTGCGGGACCCCTTGCGCAGGCGCAGGAACGTGGAGGGCGACTCGTCCTCCGGCTCGAACCCGGCCAGCAGCACGGCGGGCGCCTTCTCCAGGGCGGTGAAGTCCACGCCGACGGGGGTGCCCGCGACGTGGGCGGCCAGGAACGCGGACTCCTCTTCGGAGTGGTCCCGGGCGCGCATGTCCACGTCGTTGGTGCCGAGGGCGACGCGCGCGAACTTGGCGTAGGCGTAGGCGTCCTCGTAGGTGAGGCGCCCCCCGGTGAGGACGCCGACCCGGCCGCGCGCGGCGGCGAGGCCCTGTCCGGCGAGGGTGATCGCCTCGGACCAGGAGGCGAACTCCAGGGCCTTGGAGTCCTCGTCGCGGACGAGCGGGCGGGTGAGGCGGTCGGGCTGGGTGGCGTAGGTGAACGCCCACCGGCCCTTGTCGCAGTTCCACTCCTCGTTGACCTGCGGGTCGTCCCCGGCCAGGCGGCGGGTGACCTTGCCGCGGCGGTGGTCGGTGCGCTGGGCGCAGCCACCGGCGCAGTGCTCGCACACGCTGGGGGTGGACACCAGGTCGAAGGGGCGGGACCGGAACCTGTACGCGGAGCCGGTCAGGGCGCCCACCGGGCAGATCTGCACGGTGTTGCCGCTGAAGTAGGAGTTGAAGGCCTCGCCGTCGGCGATGCCGACCTGCTCCTGGGCGCCGCGCTCCATCAGCTCGATGAGCGGGTCCCCGGCGATCTGCGCGGCGAACCGGGTGCAGCGGGCGCACTGGATGCAGCGCTCCCGGTCGAGCAGCACCCCGGTGGACAGCGGGATCGGCTTGGGGAAGGTGCGCTTGATGTCGACGAAGCGCGTCTCGCCCTGCCCGGTGGACATGGCCTGGTTCTGGAGGGGGCACTCGCCGCCCTTGTCGCAGACCGGGCAGTCCAGCGGGTGGTTGATGAGCAGGAACTCCATGATCCCGCGCTGGGCCTTCTCCGCCACGGCGGAGGTGAGGTGGGTGTTGACCACCATCCCCTCCATGACCGTGATGGTGCAGGAGGCCTGGGGCTTGGGCATGCCGCGCCCGTTGCCCATGTCGGGGATCTCGACCAGGCACTGGCGGCAGGCGCCGACCGGGTCGAGGAGCGGGTGGTCGCAGAACCTCGGGATCTGGATGCCGAGGAGTTCGGCGGCCCGGATCAGGAGGGTGCCCTTGGGCACCTGGATCTGGAACCCGTCGATGGTGACGGTGATCAGGTCCTCGGGGGGCGGCGCTGGCGCCGATCCACCGGAGGAGTTGGAGGTGACGGTCACTGGTTCCCTCCCGTCGTGGCCGGGCGGTCGCCCCACAGGGTGGACTTGGCGTGGTCGAACGGGCAGCCGCCCTGTTCGACGTGGTCGATGTACTCCTGGCGGAAGTGCTTGATCGACGACATGACGGGGCTGGTCGCTCCGTCGCCGAGGGCGCAGAACGAGCGGCCGAGCAGGTTGTCGCAGATGTCGAGGAGCTTGTCGAGGTCGGCCTCGGTCCCCTCGCCGCGCTCGATGCGGTCCAGGACCTGGACCATCCAGTAGTTGCCCTCGCGGCAGGGCGTGCACTTGCCGCAGGACTCGTGCGCGTAGAAGGCGATCCACCGGCCGACGGCGCGGACCACGCAGGTGGTCTCGTCGAAGATCTGGAGCGCGCGGGTGCCGAGCATGGACCCGGCCGCGCCGACCGACTCGAAGTCGAGCGGGGTGTCCAGGTGCTCGTCGGTGAAGATGGGCGTGGAGGAGCCGCCGGGGGTCCAGAACTTGATCCGGTGCCCGGCGCGGACGCCGCCCGCCATGTCGAGGAGTTCGCGCAGGGTGATCCCGAGCGGCGCCTCGTACTGTCCGGGTGTGGTGACGTGGCCGGACAGGGAGAAGAAGCCGAATCCGGCGGACTTCTCGGTGCCCATGGACGTGAACCACTCGGCGCCGTTGCTGACGATGCCGGGGACGCTGGCGATGGACTCGACGTTGTTGACCACGGTGGGCGAGGCGTAGAGGCCGGCGACGGCGGGGAACGGCGGCTTGAGCCGGGGCTGGCCCCGGTAGCCCTCCAGGGAGTCCAGGAGGGCGGTCTCCTCACCGCAGATGTAGGCGCCCGCCCCGGCGTGGACGACGACGTCGAGGTCGAAGCCGCTGCCGAGGATGTTCCGGCCGAGGAGCCCGGCGTCGTAGGCGTCGGCGACGGCCTTGCGCAGGCGGCGGATGACGTGGACGACCTCGCCGCGCACGTAGATGAAGGCCTGCCGGGATTTGATCGCGTACGACGCGATCGCCACACCCTCCACCAGCACGTGCGGGTTGGCGAGCATGAGCGGGATGTCCTTGCAGGTGCCCGGCTCGGACTCGTCGGCGTTGACGACGAGGTAGCGCGGGTTGGGGTTGTCCTTGGGCAGGAAACCCCACTTCATCCCGGTGGGGAACCCGGCGCCGCCGCGGCCGCGCAGGCCGGACTGCTTGACCAGGTCCACGATGGCGTCGGGTTCCATGGTCAGGGCCTTGCGCAGCGCGTCGTAGCCGCCGGTGGCCTGGTACCCGTCGAGGGTGAAGGAGTCGGTGCGGTCCCAGTTCTGGGACAGGATCGGGGTCAGGGTGGTCACTTGGCGCCCTCCTCATCCTGGTCGCGGGTGGGAAGGTTCGCCGGGTCGGGCGCGGTCCAGCCGTTGCGCCTGGCCACGTCGAGTCCGGCGAGCGAGGCGCCCGCCGCCTGGACGCCCTCGCCGGCGCGTCCGTCGTCGAACCCGGCGAGCACCCGGGAGGCCTGCTTCCAGGTGCACAGGCTCGCGGGGCCGCGCGTGGGGGCGACGTCGTTGCCGAGCCGCAGGTCGTCGACGAGCTGCTTGGCGGTGTCGGGGGTCTGGTTGTCGAAGAACTCCCAGTTGACCATCACGACGGGGGCGAAGTCGCAGGCCGCGTTGCACTCCAGGTGCTCCAGCGTGACCTTGCCGTCGTCGGTGGTCCCGTTGTGGCCGACCCCGAGGTGCTCCTTGAGGGACGCGAAGATCTCGTCCCCGCCCATGACGGCGCACAGGGTGTTGGTGCACACCCCGACCTGGTAGTCGCCGCCGGGGCCGCGCCGGTACATGGTGTAGAACGTGGCGACCGCGTTGACCTCGGCGAGGGTGATGTCGAGCTGGTCGGCGCAGAAGCGCATCCCGGCCGTGCTCACGTGCCCCTCCTCGGACTGCACCAGGTGCAGCAGGGGGAGCAGGGCGGAGCGCTGCTTGGGGTAGCGGGCGATGATCTCCTTGGCGTCCGGTTCCAGACGGGCCGTGACCTCGTCGGGGAACCGCTCGCGGACGACCTCCGCGCCGTCGGGTGTGATGTCGTTCTGGCTCACCGGTCCACGCCTCCCATCACCGGGTCGATACTGGCCACGGCCGCGATGACGTCCGCCACCGTGCCGCCCTCGCACATGGCGGCGACGGCCTGGAGGTGCGTGAACGAGGGGTCGCGGAAGTGCACGCGGTGGGGGCGGGTGCCCCCGTCGCTGACCGCGTAGCAGCCGAGTTCGCCCTTGGCGCTCTCGACGGCCGCGTAGGCCTGACCGGCGGGCACCCGGAAGCCCTCGGTGACCAGCTTGAAGTGGTGGATGAGGGCTTCCATGGAGCCGCTCATGATGTGCGCGATGTGGTCGGGCGAGTTGCCCATCCCGTCGGGGCCGAGCGCGAGTTTGGCCGGCCAGCCGATCTTGGCGTCCTGGATCATCACCGGGCCGGTCCGGAGCTTGTCCAGGCACTGCTCGACGATCTTCAGGCTCTCCTCCATCTCGGCGATGCGCACCCGGTAGCGGGCGTACACGTCGCCGCCGTCGGAGACGGGGATGTCGAACTCGTAGCCCTCGTAGCCGCAGTAGGGCTTGGCCTTGCGCAGGTCGAAGGCGAGTCCGGAGGCGCGCGCCAGCGGCCCGGTGACGCCGAGCGCCATGCAGCCGGGCAGGTTGAGGTAGGCGACGTCCTTGGTGCGGGCGAGGTAGACGGGGTTCTCGTCCAGGAGCTTGCGCATCGTCTGGATGCGCTTGGGCATCTCCTTGAGCAGCTCCCGGATCTGGCCGACCGAGCCGGGCGGCAGGTCCTGGGCCACACCGCCGGGGCGGATGTAGGCGTGGTTCATCCTCAGGCCGGTGACCAGCTCGAAGATGTCCAGGATCATCTCGCGCTCACGGAACCCGTTGGTCATGACCGTGGTCGCGCCGAGCTCCATGCCGAACGTCGCCATCGCCACGAAGTGGGAGGCCATCCGGTTGAGCTCCATCATCATCACGCGGATGACGGTGGCGCGCTCGGGGATGCGCTCGGTGACGCCGAGCAGCTTCTCGACCGCCAGGCTGTACGCCGTCTCGTTGAAGAGCGGCGTCAGGTAGTCCATGCGGGTGACGAACGTGGTGCCCTGCGTCCACGTCCGGTACTCCATGTTCTTCTCGATACCGGTGTGCAGGTAGCCGATGGCGACGCGCGCCTCGGTGCACGTCTCACCGTCGAGGGTGAGGATCAGCCGGAGCACGCCGTGGGTGGACGGGTGCTGGGGGCCCATGTTGACGACGAGGCGTTCGGCGCTGGTGGCCTGCGCCTTCTCGATGACGTCGTCCCAGTCCCCGCCGGAGGCGTCGATGTAGTCCTCGGTGACGGTCATGCCGTGCCTCCCTTCGTGGCGGAGTGGCTGTGGGTGCTCGTGGTCACGAGTAGGACCTCCGCTCGTCCGGCGGGGGGATGGTGGCGCCCCGGTACTCGACGGGGATGCCGCCCAGCGGGTAGTCCTTGCGCTGGGGGTGGCCGTGCCAGTCGTCGGGCATCTGGATGCGGGTCAGCGCGGGGTGCCCGTCGAAGACGATGCCGAAGAAGTCCCAGGCCTCGCGCTCGTGCCAGTCGTTGGTCGGGTAGACCGACACGATCGACGGCACGTGCGGGTCGGCGTCGGGGCAGGTGGTCTCGACGCGGATCTCGCTGTTGTGGCTGATGGAGCGGAAGTGGTAGACCGCGTGCAGTTCCCGGCCGGTGTCGTCGAGGTAGTGCACGCCTGCCACCCCCGTGCACAGCTCGTAGCGCAGGGCCGGGTCGTCGCGCAGGACGCGCACCAGTTCCAGGAGGGCCTCGCGGCGCACGTGGAAGGTGAGTTCCCCGTACGCGACCTCGACGCGCTCGACAGCCCCTGCGTCGTCGCCCAGGGCGGCCTCCAGGTCGTCGGCCACCCGGTCGAAGTCCGCGGTGCGGGGGTCGTCGGGGTCGGTGAAGGGGCGCCGGCTGCTCCCGGGAGCGCTCCCCCTGACCAGGAGGCCCCCGAATCCGGAGGTGTCGCCCCCGGTGGAGCCGCCGAACATGCCGGTCCGTTTGATCGGAGCGGCCAGCCGCTCGCGGCCCTGCCTCTCGGGCAGGTTGGCGGCTTCCTCGTTGCGCTCTTTCTCGCTCATGTCAGTCCCTCGTCACCACGGGCAGCGACCGGCGGAGCATCCGCTCCTCGATCTCGGTGATCTCCAGCTCGCGGTGGGCGCCGAGCTTGGTGTTCTGGACCTTGTCGTGCAGCTTGAGCACGGCGTCGAGGAACATCTCCGGCCGCGGCGGGCAGCCCGGCAGGTAGATGTCGACCGGGACGATGTGGTCCACGCCCTGCACGATCGCGTAGTTGTTGAACATGCCGCCGCTGGAGGCGCACACGCCCATCGCGATGACCCACTTGGGCTCGGGCATCTGGTCGTAGATCTGGCGCAGGACGGGGGCCATCTTCTGGCTGACGCGTCCGGCGACGACCATGAGGTCGGCCTGGCGCGGGGTGGCGCCGAACTTCTCCATGCCGAACCGGGCCAGGTCGTAGTGGGGGCCGCCGACGGCCATCATCTCGATGGCGCAGCAGGCGAGGCCGAACGTGGCGGGCCACATGGAGCTCTTGCGGGCCAGGCCCACGACCTGCTCGACGGTCGTGAGCGCGATTCCGCTGGGGATTTTCTCTTCGAGTCCCATCAGCTGCGGACCTCCTCCGGGCTGGGCTGGGCGGGCCGGGTCTGGGCCGGGCGCGCGGTGGTCGGGACGCGGAGCGGAGTGCGTGTCCGCGGAACGCGGCCTAGTCCCATTCGAGGCCTCCGCGGCGCCACTCGTAGGCGTAGGCGATGGAGACGTTCACCAGGAAGAGGACGATCGCGACCAGTCCGAACCAGCCGAGGGCGTCGAAGTGGACCGCCCAGGGGATGAGGAAGATGATCTCGATGTCGAAGACGATGAACATCATGGCCGTCATGTAGTACTTGACGGTGAATCGGCCGCCGCCCGCGGGCTGCGGCGTCGGCTCGATGCCGCACTCGTAGGCCTGCATCTTGGCCCGGTTGTAGCGCTTGGGGCCCATGACGGCCCCGGCCACCATCGACACCACCACGAACGCGGCGCCGATCCCGCCGAGCACGAATATCGGTGTGTAGAGCTCCACGGGTCACCCTCCCTCTGGCTGGTCGGCACGCTCGCGCATGCTTGTGATTGCTTTCACTAGCTCATCTCTTCGGTCGTCCCGTGCTGTCCTGTTGTGGCGCCGGACCCGACCGCCCGGCCGTGTTGTCCCAGTGCTCCGCGCGTCCCGGTCTCCCGGGGCCCGGGCGCCCCCGTGGGGGAGGGCGCCCGGCCCGCGGATCCGCTAGGCCGCGGGGGCGATCCTGGTCAGGCCGTTGATGACCCGGTCCATGGCGTCGCCCTGCGTGGGATCGGTGAGGTTGGCGAGCATCTTCAGCGCGAACTTCATGAGGGTGCGCTGGCGCAGGCCGTACTTGGTCGCGTACTTCATGAACTCGGGCTGGCCGATGACCTTCACGAAGTAGCGTCCGAGCGTGTAGTAGCCGCCGTAGGTGTCGGCGAGCACGTCGGGGTAGCCCAGCAGGGTCCGTTCGCGGGTCTGCTGGGTGGTCCGCCCGTGTGCCTGCACGATGACGTCGGCCGCGATGTTCCCGGCCTCCATGGCGTAGGCGATGCCCTCGCCGTTGAAGGGGTTGACCATGCCGCCCGCGTCGCCGACGAGCATGAGCCCCCGCGAGTAGTGCGGGACCCGGTTGAAGCCCATGGGCAGGGCGGCGCCGCGGATGGCGCCCCGCTGGTTCTCCTCGGTGTAGCCCCACTCCTCTGGCATGGACTCGGTCCAGCGGCGGAGGAGCTTGCGGTAGTCCACGTCCTGGAAGGAGGCGGTGGAGTTGAGGATGCCCAGGCCGACGTTGCTGGTGCCGTCGCCGACGCCGAAGACCCAGCCGTAGCCGGGCAGGAGGACGTCCTTGTCGCCGCTCCTGTCCCACAGCTCCAGCCAGGACTCCAGGTAGTCGTCCTTGTGGCGGGGGCTCTCGAAGTAGGTGCGCACGGCCACGCCCATGGGGCGGTCGTCGCGCTTGCGGATGCCCATGGCGACGGACAGCCGGGAGGAGTTGCCGTCGGCGGCCACGACCAGCGGCGCCCGGAAGGTCACGGGCTCGCGGTCGGCGTTCTTGGCACGGACCCCGACGATGCGGTTGCTGCGCTCGTCCATGAGGGGGCCGGTGACGTTGGTGCGCTCCAGGAGCTTGGCTCCGGCGGAGACGGCACGGTTGACCAGGATCTGGTCGAAGTCGTAGCGGGTGCGGACGAGTCCGAAACCGGGGTAGGCGGCCAGGTCGGGCCAGGGGAGTTCGAGGCGGACGCCGGCGCCGACGATGCGCAGGCCGTGGTTCTTGATCCACCCCTCGTCCTCGAAGGTGATCCCCATGGCAATGAGCTGTTTCACCGCCCTCGGGGTCAGTCCGTCGCCGCAGACCTTCTCCCGGGGGAAGGCGGTCTTCTCCAGGAGCAGGACGTCGAGTCCTGCCTGGGCGAGGTAGTAGGCGGTGGTGGAACCGGAGGGGCCAGCGCCGACGACGATGACGTCGGCGTCGTACTCGGTCCGCTCCCGGCCTCTGGGAGAGGAGGTGGCTGTCTCGCTCACGGGTGGGTCCTCGACTGCTCGCGCGGTGCACCGTGGCGGGCCAGTGCGGGTTCGACCCGCTCACGGGGGATGGTATGGGTGTTTTGGGACTTCCGACATGTCCGGTATAGGGCCATGTGTCCTGCGCCTCGTAGCCTTGTGAAGCACTTCACAAGCCTCCTTTCCGCAGTCTAGACCCTCATGCGCCACGAGGCGACCCCCGGGGGGCATGCGAGACGCGTTATCCACAAACGGGATATTGCTCCCAGATAGCCACACTGCACACCGAAAGCCACCACCTTCTGACAAACGTGCAGCTCATGATTGTTTCCGACACCCCAAGAACCCCAGCGGCAACACAAAAAACCCGGAGAACAGAGCGTTCTCCGGGTTTTGCGCGCTTGTTAGCAATAAAGGAAGTATCGAACTTCCTGGGTGTTATGTCGGTTTCTACTTCTCCCGGAAACCACGGTGCAGGGCGACGATCCCCGTCGACAGGTTGCGCCACGCGACCCTCGACCAACCCGCGTCCTGGAGGTCGCGGGCGAGGTCGGCCTGCTTGGGCCAGGCCATGATCGACTCCGACAGGTAGTCGTAGGACTCCCCCCGGCCGGACACCGCGCCCGCGATCTTGGGCAGGGCCCCCATGAGGTAGGTGGAGTAGAGCTTGTCCACGAAGTCGACCGGGATGTGGCTGAACTCGCAGATCACCAGCCGGCCGCCGACCTTGGTCACCCGCAGCAGCTCCCGCAGGGCCTGGTCCACGTCGCTGACGTTGCGCAGACCGAAGGAGATCGTGACCGCGTCGAAGGTCTCGTCGGCGAAGGGCAGGCTGAGGGCGTCGCCCGCCACGAAGGTCACGCCGCCGGTGGAGGCCCCGCCCCGGCGCTTGGCGCCGGTGGTGAGCATGCCCAGGGAGAAGTCGCACGCGATGACGCGCGCGCCCTTCTTCACGAAGGACTCGGAGGACGTGCCGGTGCCCGCGGCGAGGTCCAGGACCAGTTCGCCGCTGTAGGCCTCGACGGCGTTGACGACGGCCTTCCGCCAGATCCTGTCCTGTCCCAGCGAGATGACGTCGTTGACGAGGTCGTAGTTTTCGGCGATGCCATCGAACATCGCCGCGACGTCCTGGGGCTTCTTGTCGAGCTTGGCGCGGGTCATGGCACAAGACTAAGGGTGCCCCCCGTGTCGCCGTGCCGCTCCCCCGCCCCGACCCGGCCCGATTCCTCGGCGCGGCGCCCCGACCTTTCCGGGCGCGCCCGCCCCGCGCCGACCCGTCCCGGCCTCCTGACCGCGGCGGGCACGCGCGGCACCCCTTCTGTCCGTGATGTCCGCGTCCGGATCCGGCCATGTCCGTACCGGCGGACCGCAGGGCCTGGGAATTCTCCCCGGACCGGGTGAACCCCTTGGTAGAAAGGGGTCCGGCAAGGGGATGAACCTTGAACCACGAACGATTCCGGTGCGTCCTACCTTGTGGAAGCGCGCCGCGGGAAGGGGTGGAGATGAAGTTCGACGTGGTCGATCCGAACGACGAGCAGGCCATCCTCGACGAGGAGGAGACCGGGGAGGGCGACCGGGAGGCGACGGACGCCCCCGGGACTCCCGAGGAGCCGCCGCGGCCCGGTGTCCACCCCCTGCTCGTCCAGGCCTCCCAGCGGATGCACACCAGACTCAGCGCGGACCTCGCCACCCTCGGCGCGAGCCTGCACCGCCTGCACGCCCACGTCGAGATCGCGCGGAGCCGGGAGGCCGCCGACGAGCCCGTCGCGCCGCCGCCCGCCAACTTCCGCGCCCACGTCTTCTCCCGCCCCCCCGCCCCCCACCCCCCGCCCTGGAAGGAGCCCCCCGTGTCCGCCTGGAACATCCTGCCGTCCGAGGTCGGCGGCGTCCTGACCACCGTCGCCGGATACATCGGTGAGGAGGGTGGCAGCGAGGGCCTGGTCGGCTCCATGACGGCGGCCGAAACCCTGCTGGAGAGCATCAGCTCCGAGGCGGACAGCGCGCCGATCAGTCTGGCCCTGGGTGAGTTCGCCGCCCACAACTTCAACCTCATGGGATCCATGGCCGGGGTGACGGTCAGCGCCGTCACGCACACCAGCGAAGCCGTCAACTACTACGTCCAGGGCAACCTGGACATGGCGGCCGAGGCGCAGGAGAACGCGGGTGTGGTCCCCGAGCCGGAGCGCCAGGGCCCCCTGCCCCAGCAGTAGCGGCGCCGGGCTCCGCGCCCCCGCCCCGGTCTCCTGCCCCGGAGGCCCCGACCCCGACTCACCTCCGGCCCCCGGATGGAGACAGCGCCGTGACCGAGATGTGCACGCCCAACGGCGGCCTCATCAACCCCGCCATGTTCCCCGTTCCCACAGCCGACCCCGGCGAGCTGGAGACCCTGGCGGGGCAGCTCCGCACGGCCGGCGAGACGGTGTCCGGGATCGGCGCGGACATCAAGAGCGGCTGGGGCGGCCTGTCCGGCAACTACACCGCACCCGAGACCGAGACGCTGCTCGCCGCGGTCGACTCCGTCGTGACGGACGGCGACGCGGTGGAGAGCTCGACGGGCAACGCGGCCACCGCCCTGGAGACCTTCGCCGAGTCGGTGCGGGACATCAAGTCGAAGTGGGCCACCCTCACGACCGACTCGAACACCTTCCTCAACTCCATCGACACCAGCAACGACGACTGGAAGAGTCCCGACCGCTTCTCTCAGGAGTGGTGGTTCGGCGGCGAGGCGCCCAAGGTCGCGGAACACCAGAGGCTGCTCGACCGCGCCGACGAACTGCGACGCGAGTACGAGCAGGCCGAACGGGACTGCGCGAACGGCATCAACGCCGACGTCGCCAACGGCACCGACTTCGTGCCCGCGGACGGGAGCGGCGGCCCGAACAAGCCGGGCGAGTACCAGCACGGGTTCGACGGGTACCTCGGGGACGTCGACATGGCGTGGGGCGGCTCGCAGTCGACCGACCACGGCTGGTGGGTGGACGCGGGGTCCGCGGTCAAGGACTTCTCGGTGGGGGTCGCCGAGGACGTCGGCGGCTTCCTCGGCATCCACAACTCCGAGGGCTGGTTCCAGGGCAGCTGGGGCTCCAACCTGTGGGAGTACCACGAGGGCAACCTCCAGTCGGCGGCGTCGCTGGTGGGCATGTACGACGCCGAGAACGACAGCTGGGGCTTCCAGGGCTGGGACCGCACCGCCGAGATCGCGGGAGGGGCGTGGAAGGACGCGGCGCACGCGGTGGTGCCGTGGGAGGAGTGGGGTGAGCGGCCCGGGTACGTCATCGGCACCGCCCTGCTCAACATCGGTGCGACGGTGGCCGGTGTGGCCCTGTCCGCGACCGGTGTCGGGGCGGTCGTCGGCGCCCCGCTGCTGGCGTGGCGCGGTTCGGCGATGCTCAACAAGATGGGCGGCGACGGACCGAGTGTGAGCACACCCGACATGCCCGAGTTCAACCTGGGCAACCTCAACCTCAGGCTCCCCGGCCGGTTCGGCGGCGGCGACTCGCCCACGTTCGACTTTGACATGGGCGACCTCGACACCAGCTCGTTCAGTCCGTCGCAGCTCGGCGAGATGCGGGCCGCGCTGGACCGGATCAACGGCGACAACTCCGGGGGCGCCGGTTCCCCGGACGGGACCCCGGACAACCGTCGGGTCACCCCCGTGAACGACGACGCGGACGCGGACCGTGGCAGCCGGCCCCGGGACGGCGACCCCACCGCGGACCAGCTCCAGGCCATGGACGACTTCCAGCGGATCGTGG
Organism: Nocardiopsis codii; assembly: GCF_036327455.1. Classification (NCBI taxonomy): domain Bacteria; kingdom Bacillati; phylum Actinomycetota; class Actinomycetes; order Streptosporangiales; family Nocardiopsidaceae; genus Nocardiopsis; species Nocardiopsis codii. The sequence goes on from NZ_JAUZMY010000002.1 coordinate 271,161, forward strand.
AGAACCCCGACAACGCCGACTTCGGCCGGAACGTGACCCAGCGCCACCAGGCCGACATCGACGAGGTCGACCGCAACGCCAAGACCAGCCCCGGCCGTGAGGGCTCGTGGGAGGGCAACGACATCGAGTCCGACCGGCCCGACCTGGACGGCGACCGGTCCCGTGTGCCGGTCACGCCGCGCGGCGACACGATGGAGGCGGACCGGCCCCGCGACACCTCGCCGGAGGACGTGTACCGGCTCACGGGCACGGGCCCGCAGGACTTCGACACCCGGCCCGGCGGCGACCTCGGCTCCGGCGGCCCGGACATGCGGGACCGCACGCCCGCGGTCACCAACAGCGTCGACAACGGCAACGGCAACGGCGGCGACGCGCCGAACGGCGGAGACACCGGGAACACCAGGCCCGTCACGGGCGACGGCGACTCCGGTGGCAGCCGTTCCGGGACCCCGGGCTCCCCCGACTTCCACGGGGGCTCCGACGGGCACTCGGGCGGGGGCTCCGGCTCGGACGGCAACCGGGGCGACGGGGACGGCAGCGGCGACAGCGGCGGGAACGGCGACAACGGGGGGAACGGCGACGGCCGGCGTCCGCCGAGCCCGACCAACCTGGAGGAGTTCGAGAACCACACCTGGGGGGACAAGGACGACCCCGCCAACCAGCAGGCGTTCCGCGACGACCTGCAACGGCTCCTCAACGAGGACCAGAACGGCCGCGCGTACAACGACTTCTTCAAGGAGTACTACAAGGAGAACAACGGTCACCGGAAGCACGCGGACACCTATATCGGTCCGGATCTGTGGAAACTGCCGCAGATCAGCCGGGTGGACAGCAACAGCCCCTGGGTCCCGTTGGAGGCGGCCGAGCCGCCCAAGCCCCTCGGCGCCAGGACGGAGATGCGCCTCGACAACGGCTACTTCAGCAGGACCGACCTCACGACGGAGGAGCTGACCCGGCGCGACCGGCTCAGGACCGGCCTGAACGGCCTCGACAACCTCGCCCACGACAGGCGTGTCTCCATCAACGCCTCCATGAGGGCCAGGGACCACCTCGCGGCGATGGAGGATCTGCACGGCGAGTGGAAGAAGGACGGGCCCAACCACGAGAAGGTCGCCGAGGCCAAGAAGACCTACCAGGACGCGCAGAGCTACGCCACCAGGATCGCGGAGGACTTCGGCGAGGAGACCGCCAGGATCGGCGCGCGGCACGAGTTCAACGGCACGACCCTCCGCGACGGCAACGGCGACCCCGTGATGCGGCACGTCGTCGACGAGCGGGGCAGGACCGTCAGGGGGGACGACGGAAAGCCGCTGCTGACCGAGCACCAGCCGGACCTGAACGGCGCGGAGGAGATCAAGCCCTCGGAATTCGCTCCGGGCAACGGCAACGACCAGTTCGACCAGGTCTACCGCACCAGGGCTGGCGAGATCGTCATCGTCGAGGCCAAGAGCAGTACCAAGACCGAACTCAGCGAACGCACCGTCACGGGAGACGGGACGCCCAGGAGGGTGAGCCAGGGCACGCGCGCCTACCTGGAGGACATTCTCGACGCGATGGAGAAGCGGGGCGTCGGCGACAACGCCGCCGAGGCCGATCTCGCGCAGGAGATCCGGAGGAAGCTGCGGCAGGGCCGTGTCACGTACTCGTCGTTCAAGGGCGACCCGGTGGACGTCTACCGGCGGAACGACAACGGGACCTACGTCAAGGACGCCGACGGCAAGCGGGAGTGGACGGGAAACTCCCACGCCAACGGCTACGATCACCAGATCTTCGACATCTCCAAGAAGGAGGCCTCATGACCGTGTACGTCGCTCGCCACGACATGGACCCGGACAACACGGGGCTGCGGGTCACCGAAGCGGACCTCAAACGCCAGATCGGACGCCGGGAGGACCTGGTCGAGAGCACGGTCGACGACGCCTCGGAGATCGGGTCGTGCACGGGGCCCGCCTTCCTCGGCGCGGAGATCGCCCTGCTGCTCGATCCTCCGGCGCGCGACCTGGAGACCTGGGAGGCGTGGACCGTCGCGATGCAGTTCCACAACGCGGTGTTCGCGCTCTCCGAGGCGGAGAAGGACAGCACGGTCGAGTACCGGATCGACCAGCAGGTGCGCACCCTGACGTCCCCGGGGCTCCTCCACGCCGCCAACGTCGGCACCTGGGAGTCCGCGTTCTACCTCGCGGTCACCTGCCGCGCCAACGCCCACGCCGAGACCCTGTGCCGCGTCTCCCCGGACCGCCTGCGCCGCGCGGGAGAGGGCGGGGGGATCACGCACAACGAGTTCAGCTTCCACCTGGCCGCCGCGTGGCAGGCCTACGTCAACGGCACCCCCGACCTGGTACCCGAGCTCCGTCAGGCCATGGAGCTGTCCGACCCCCGCCGGGGCGCCTTCGGCGGCGAGTACCTGGACCTGGTCTCCTTCCCGCAGATGGACGTCTTCCGGCTCCTGCTGATGGGCGACGCGGCAGCCTTCAACGACGGCCTCGCCCAGGCCCTGGAGTCCTTCAAGCGCTACCAGACCCGTGAGGACGCCCCCGCCGGCGTCCACGGCGTGGTGCCCCTGGGACTCCTCGCGATCGCCTGCCTGGCCTACGACAAGGCCCGGACCACCCCGGACTTCACCCTCGACGTGGAATCCGAGTACCTGCCCAAGCACATCGTGGAACGCTCCTGGTACGGCGAGTTCCCCGTCTGATCCGAGAGGGGGCCGCCCCGGTGCGCGAGGGCCTGCGGCGGCCATGACCCCCTCCGCTCCCGACGCCCTGGCCCCGTAGCGGGCTGACGGCGGTCCTGCCACCCCGGAACTCTCCGGAACCGGATCACGGGTGCGCGGATCGTATTCGACGGACAGGAAGCGTCGGCCCGCCCCGGGCCGTGTCCGCCGACACCAGGGAGTGGCAGAGCATGGCCGAGGTCCGGTTGGAGATGGGTGAGCACCCGCTGTCCCCGCAGACGCGGGAACGGTTCCCCTGGGCGCGGAACCAGCCCCCGTACACCCGCGCCGAACTCAACCGGGTCGTGGCGGAGGCCGGTGCCATGAAGCAGGAGTGGAGGACCGTCCGAGACGGCCTCGACGGCCTCGTGCCGCGCCTGGAGGCCTCCGAACGGGCCGCGCGGGCGTCCGCCCCGGGTTCCCAGGGGTCGGCCGGGGAGATCGCGGGCTTCCTCTCCCGGGGCAGGATCCTGCTCGCGGCCGGGAACGATCCCGAGCGCCTGGCCGGATACGCCGGTGCGGGCAGCCGGACCCCCGGCGAGGTGGTTCGCCTCGTGCTCCAGGGTGTGCGGCCCGCCGACATGCGTGCGCTGAACGCCGTGGGCCGCATGCGCGCGGGGACCGAGACCCTGCGCGTGTCGCTCCTCGGCATGCGGGGTCTGCGCGACCGGATCGAACAGGCCGGGCCCCGGTGGCCGGGTTGGCACAGCGGATCTGAGGGGGCGGCTGCGGCGTCGACACAGGACACACCGTCGAGCGCCGTGGGCAGAGTCCTCGCGGACCCGGCGGGCCGACCCGTCGACGGTGCGCACCGGGCGGGGGGCTCCGCGTCCGCGGCCCCCTCGCCCCGGAAACACGACCTGTCGGGCGGCACCGAGCAGGGCCGGGGCCCCCGGTCCCGCTGACCTCCGGGGGTCGTGCGACTCGCCGCCGGGCGGCCCCTCCCCCGCCGGGGCCGCCCGCGTACCCCGGCCGTTCGGCCGGGTCCCGCCGGTCCCGCCCCCGATGGGGACCGGCGGGAGTTCAGTGCCCGGCGTCCAGGACCGCCATGAGACGGGCGATCTCGGCGGCCTCGTCGCACGCCCCGATCTCCAGGGCCCGGCAGTGGACCTGCCGCAGGGTGGCGACGACCTCCTCCAGCGGCGGCGTCGGCGCGGCCAGTTCGAGGACCATGCCCCTCGCGTAGCGCCGGTGTCCCCCGGGGGTGCGGAGCGAGGCGAGGCGCCCCTCCCCCTCCCAGCGGATGAGGGTCTTGGGGTCCACGCCGAGGATGCGCGCGGCCTCGCGCGGGGTCAGGAGTTCCCCGGCGTGCGGTGCGGAGTCCTCCGAGCCGTGCACCGGGCCCGGTTCCGTCCGCTCTCGTCTCGTCGTCACGGGCGGGTCCTCAGATCCGGGTTCGGGGCCGGTCCAGCTCGAACCACACGGTGGTGCGGTTCCGGTCGTGGAAGGTGCCCCAGCGGGCCGCCTGGGCGTGCACGAGGCGGAGCCCCAGACCTCCCTCCCTCTCCAGGTCGAGGGGGCGCATGTGCGGGCCGGCGGAGTCGTCGCGGCGCGGTCCCTGGTCGATGACCTTCACCTGGACGCGGTCCGGGAGCCGGTGGAGGGTGACGGTCACCTCGCCGCCCTCGTCTCCGCTGCGCGAGTGCGTGATGGCGTTGTTGAAGAGTTCGCTGACGAGGTACTGGGCGACGTCGGAGGTGGCGGGCGGCAGGACTGCGGCGATCCGTGCGCGCAGGACGGAGGCCTGTTCGGGGCGTCCGGGGACGGCCAGGGCGTGGCAGGTGGGAACCGGGCACGAGCGGTCGAGCACGAGGGGTGCGCGGTCGTCGGGGTCGGTGACCCGGCGGGGCAGGGGCTCGGGGCTGCCCCCGGCGTTGCGGTTCGGCACTATGCGGATGACTGGTCGCACCTGGATTCCCTCCCTGGGATGGCCACTACGCGCGTGGCCCGTGGCACCACCTTGGTGCCGCCCGTGGGCGGGTTCCAGCGAAATCACCGAACGGTCACACTTAGTCGTTGCACGCCCTATCGGGTCGTGTCCTGGACTTGCATGGGTCGTAGTGGCGATAACCCGGGAATGGGAGTCGTAGTGAGTCTCAAGGCCAACCCCAGGCGCAAGTCCCTGGGCAGGAAGATCGCGGCGGCCCGAAGCCAGGCCGGAATGACGCAGGGAGAGGTGGCTTTCGCGCTGAAGGTCGTGCAGTCCACCGTGTCCGCGTGGGAGAAGGGCAGGCGCGGGCTGCCGTCCGATCGTGCTGCTGAACTGGATGACCTATTCGATTCCGGAGGTGCGATAAACCGGGCCTGGAACTCGGCGAACGAGCCCGACGCACTACCGCCGTGGTACACGGAGGTCGGACAGTTGGAGCGGGAGGCCACCGAACTCCGGGAGTACCAACCGGTGATCTTTCCGGGACTGGTCCAGTGCGAGAACTACGCAAGAGGATTGCTCGCAGACACTGTTCCGTGGTTCTCGCCAAGAGAAATCGACCAGATGGTCACGCTGCGGATGGCTCGTCAGGGGGTTCTGGCGAGGCCGGAGAACCCTCCCCTGGTGTCGATCGTGATCGAGGAACCGGTACTCCGTCGAACCGTCCAAGGCGGCAAGGGCGTTCTTCGGGAACAGCTGGCAACCGTCGTCGGGCTGATAGAGAGGGGCGAAATCCGTTTCCAGGTCATCCCAGATGACGCGGAATGCCACCCTGGCGGATCGGGCCCCTTCCGTCTCTACACGTTCCCCGACAAGCCAGTAGTCGCATCAGCCGAACACATGGAAGGCGAGCAGCTCATGGATGGCATGATGCAGGTGCAACACTGCGCGACGCTCTTCGGTGTTCTCCAGGCCGAAGCTCTCTCGCCCCGTGCGAGCCGGGAACTCATCAGGAAGGTCAGGGAAGAACTCGATGACGAAGCGTGAGCCCTACTGGCACAAGAGCACCTACAGCGGTGGATCAGGAAGCTGCGTCGAGGTCGCGGAGGGGAAGGCTGTTCTGGTGCGTGACACCCAGAACCGCACCCTCGGACACATCGACTACACCGCCGAAGCGTGGGCATCATTCCTGCGCGGGGTGACCACCCACCGCGCCTGAGCCGACGAGGCAGAGGAGCCACCGTGAACGCCTGGCACAAGAGCACCTACAGCGGCGCAGCGGGCAGCTGTGTCGAAGTCGCTGAAGGAGAGTCGGTCCTGGTGCGCGACACCGAGAACCGCCCCCTCGGACACATCGACTACACCCCCGAGGCCTGGGCGGCGTTCCTCGGCTCCACCACCTCCCTCATCCCCTGATCCCGGACACGACGACGGCCGACCAGCCCGCTGGTCGGCCGTCCTCTCGATCACGCCCGATGACGGGGTGCCTCCGCCGCCGGACACCGTCCGGCTGACGGGCCGACGCCCTCACCCGCTGGGTTCACCTCGTCAGTGGTACTGCGACATGACCACTCTCGCGCCCGCGAAGTTCCTCTTCTCCAGGTCGCTGCGACGGATGATCCAGAACGGGCAGCCCTGGCAATCGGGGTCCGCCTGCATGGCGTACTGCGCCTGGGCCAGCAGGACCCACTCCTCCTTCGCCTTCTCCTCCGGTGACTGCATGATGGGCGGGTCCTGCGGGGAGTAGGCGTAGCCGCCCAGGAGCAGATCGACCCCCCACACCAGTTCCCGCTTGTCGTGGTGTTCCAGGCCGTACTGCCGGTAGACCTTTCGCACCTCCGGATCGTGGAGGGCATCGTCGTCGTCCGTCGGCAGACTCCGGATGGACCGGGCGTAGAGCGGGCGCGGGTCCGTGTGGGGGGTGGCCCAGTACGCGGCCGCTTCCTCGTCCTCGAACTCCTCGATGTCCTCGCGCAGGGGTTGGGGGGACCGTTCCTCCGTGAGCGTCCCTGCCGGGACGTGGACCACGTAGTCGCCGACGGCCGGCTCGTCGTCATCGAGCGGGTCGTGCTTGTTGGCGAAGAACAGCAGGTGGCCGTCCTCCGGCAGCGGGATGTCGAGGGCGTCCCGTGGAAGGGCCGCGCAGTCGACCGACGCGACGAAGTGCGGGTAGGAGCCCCATGCGGCGTCCGGGGGAAGGGAGGGAAGGCCCCCGTACTGCCCGGCCAGGACCCCGCCGCCCTCCGCCGAGGACGTCAGCTCGATCTGTGGGCGGGCGAGGCCGAGGGCCAGGTCGATGGCGTGTTCGGGCACCCCGGCCTCGCGGGCCGCCTCGCGATACTTGTCGGAACTGTCCATGCCGGACATGCTGCCCCCACCGGAGGACACTCCGCCGCGCTGCGCACCCGCCCCTGGAACCAGGCCCCCCGGAACCCGGTCGGCGGCCTTCGACCCCACCGCCCTTATCCCCTGATCACGGACATAACGACGGCCGACCGGCGAGCCGGTCGGCCGTTTTCTCAACTTTCCCCGCATTACTTTCCAGTACCTCCCCCCCCCCCCCCCCCGACCCCTTACTCTCTGACTCGAAAACCCAACTGCACCAAATGACCCCGCAACGGCTGAACACCGTTCGGGGTCGTGGCCAGCAACTCCACCCTTAAGAACAAGGATTGCCAGCATGCGCCAGTTTAGCGCTGCGGCCCTGCACCATGCCTTTCGGCTGGTCACGGCCCTCTTCGCCTCCCCTCGCGGACGCCACGCCTCCGCCGTCGTCGGACGCCGCCGCCGGTCCACCCGGGTCCGCCGCTACGCGCCCGTTCCCGTTCCGGCAGTCGCTCTTGCCCCGGTGACACCTCCACGCCCGGCCCTGCCCCTGGCTCCCCCGCGCCACACCGTCGAGGCCGAGGACGTCGCCCTCGTCCGGCCCTACTACGAAGCCCACGAGCGCGAAAGCGAACGGGCACTGCTCCGCGTCCAGTCCGAGGCCAGCGCCCGCCTCCACGGCTGGGTCCCCCGACCCCGCGCCTCCGGCGACCTCCTCGCCGCCCCGTCCCCGCTGCCCCTCTCGGCGTTCGGCCCGGCCCCCGCTGCCAGGACCGCCGTCCCGGAGAACTGGGACGACCTGGCCGCCACCCACGTGTGGGGCGGTCCGCGGGCCCGTCAGGGGGTCCCGGCATGAGGCCCCACGTCTTCTGGGAGCACCGCGTCTACCCCGGGCACCTGTCCGAACTGGGCGGGGTCCGCGAGGACCTCGCCGCCGACCTGGCCGGGTTCGACTCCGACACGGTGGACACGCTCACCCTCATCACCAGCGAACTCTTCGCCAACTGCTGCAAGTACACCGACTCCGGCCACGAGGACGGCGAGGTCCTGCGCGCGCTGTCCATGCCCGACCCGGGCACCCTCCGCGTGGGACTGTCCGACTTCGGCGGGGGAGGCGGCGTCCCCGCCGTCCCCCACCAGCGGACCGCCGACGAGTGGGACTGGGCCGAGGGGCAGCGCGGCCTGCTCATGGTCGAGAACCTGGCCGGGGCGTGGGGCCACCACCGCCTCGCCCCCTGGGCCGACCTGGGCACCCACGTGTGGGCGGCCCTGTCGGTCGATCCGACGGCGGTCCCGACCGGCCTGCGCCCGTACGTCTTCACCCGCTGAACCGCACCCGGGGAGCCCCCGTACCGCCCTCACCACACGGGGGCTCCCCTCCCGCCCGCGTCGCGGACCCGTGCGGGGGGGCGGGTCCCGCAATCGACTGCCCGCTCCCCGCACTGCCGCTGCCTGGGACACGTCGGCGGGTTTCCCGGCGAGGTCTCAGCTGTCCAGGGAGGACCAGAACCGCCGCAGGACGGCCGCGCCCCGCCCGGGGTCCTGGAGCATCCAGTAGTGGGTCAGTCCGTCCAGCTCCTCGAACCCGGCCCCCAGGCGCAGGGCCGTCTCCCGGTCCTGCTCCGGCTTCGCCATCGGGTCCCCGGTCGGCGCGAGCAGCAGCCCCGGCGCGTCGGCGGGGCCGTCGAAGTCCTGGCCCCAGTCCGCGTGGAAGTTGGGCCACGCCGACCGGTAGAGCGCCAGGATGGCCGCGCTCATCTCCTCGTCGTGGGCGGCGTCCACCTCCTGTGCCAGTTCAGCGCTCATGCCACGGGACCGGAGGGCTTCCCCGAAGGTGGCCCCGCTGCCGGGGACCGCCTCGCGGAACCCGGCCAGCGACTCCTCTCCCTCGGGGCTCTTCTGCCACAGCGTGGCCGCGTCGTGCCACTGGTACTCGGGGTGCCAGCCGTGGGCGACGTCGGAGACCCAGCTGCGGACCGGGACGTCGTAGGAGGAGACGACGCGCATGGCCAGGTGGGCGCCCCAGTCGTGTCCGACGAGGTCGACGGGCCCGCCGATGGCTCGCAGCTCCTCGGCCAGCCAGGCGGCGTAGTCCTCCTTGTCCCGCATGTGCGCCGGTCGTGCGCTGCCGAACCCGGGCAGCCGCAGGGCCGCACCGGGCTCGGGGAGGAGCGCCCGGACGCTGTTCCAGAGGGACGGTGTCTCGGGCACGCCGTGGACGAAGACGATGGTCATGCGGGCTCCCCACAAGGAAGTTGATAAGCTATCGATTTCACCGTAGCACGAAAAGTTGATGAGTTATCAGCTTTGCGGGTCCAGGGAGGCAGCCATGCGGGCGGACGTCGCGCGCAACAACCAGAAGATCTTCGAGAAGGCCCGGGAGGCGGTCGCCGCCGGAGAGACCGACCTCAAGCTCAACGAACTCGCCCGGCGGGCGGGTGTCGGCGTCGGAACGGTCTACCGCCTCTTTCCCACGCCCCGGGCGATGCTGGAGGCCGTGGTCGAGGAGGGCGTCATCGAGCTCAACCGGGTGGCGGCGGAGGCGGAGCTCGACCCCGATCCCCGTCGCGCCCTCGGCGACTTCCTCCGGGCGGCCCTGACCGCGGCACTCGACCAGCCCGGGCTGTTCGACGTCCTGATCACCCTCGACGACGAGCGGGAGACCCTGCGGGACGCCAAGGTCGAACTGGTCGGGGCGACCTCGCGGCTCCTCGCCCGCGCCCACACGCAGCCTCCCCTGACCGGGGAGAACATGCTGAAGCTGCTGTGCGGACTCATCCACGCGATCAGCGAGCACCCGGCCGACCGGCGCCAGGCCGCCGCCGACGCCTACCTGCTCCTCCTCCGGAACGGCCTGGTGTCCGCCCCCGCCACCTGAGGCCCCAGCCGCAACAAGAGCGGCAGCCCGAAAGCGCCCCCCACTCCCCGTGATCTTGTACTTATAGCTCACTTGGGGTGCCGAAACGAGCTATAAGTACAAGATCACGGAAGGAGAGGCTCCCCCTCCGGGCCCGCCCGGACCGAGCCGGGGCCACCCGAGCCCTCCGGAGCCACCCGCCAGCCGAGCCCGCGGCCACCTGGCCACCGGAGCACCTGGCCACCCGGTCGAAGGGAATTCGGCGGCTTGCCCCCCTATGCGGCGTGACCTGCGCCTCAGGCGTTCGACCGGCGGTTTCCAGACTTGCCAGCCAGGACATTACGTGCACACAACATCACTCGAAGTGATCGGAACGCACGTGAAGCGCACCCTGGCCGCGCTGGCCCTCACCTCCGCCACCACTCTGACCCTCGGGGCCGTCCCGGCGCAGGCCGCCAAGGGCGTTCTCGTCATCAACGGAACCGAGTTCCACAACCCCGTCGGCTGCTTCGACACGGACCGGTGGCCCCTCGTGGTCGACAACCGGACCGACGGCCCCGGCTACGTCTTCTCGGACCCCGGCTGCACCGGCAACTTCGTGATGGTGGTGGAGGAGGGCCGGCGGGAGACCTCCGAGATCGGCCAGAGCGTCTACCTCAGGTAGACACCCCGCCCACCCGCCGCCCGCCCCGCGAAAGCGGGGCGGGCGGCGGCTCGTCCGGCCACGGGGGATTCCCCCAGAGTCGCCGTCATGTTACGTTCTGCTTTCGACACGGGTTGGTAAGCGCTTACCGACGTGCTTCTCGACCACCCCCCGGCGGAACGGGGGTCGCACACTCCGTCTCCGCCTCCCCCGAGAGAAGGAACCCATGCCACCCCCCGCTCACCGACGGCGCCGGACCGCCGCCACGGCAGCCACCGCCACCGCGGCCGCACTCGCCCTGGGCGCCGGCGCGCTCGCCCTCACCGGGGCCGCCGACGAAGCCCCCGCCACGGCGGCGTCCGCCGCCACGCTCACCGCCGCCTCCGGCGCGGACCCCGTCGGGGCACGCCAGGCCGAACAGCTCGACCGCGGAGTGGTCAGCGTCGGCGGCCCCGACGGCAACCTCGTCACCTGGCGGCTCCTCGGCGGCGACGACCCCGGGACCGCGTTCAACGTCTACCGCGGCTCCGAGCTCATCACCCCCGAACCCCTCACCGGGGCGACCAACCACCTCGACGCCGACGCCCCCGCCGACGCCGTCTACACCGTCGCCGCGGTCGTCGGAGGCGAGGAGCAGGCCCCGTCGGGCCCCTCCCTCACCTTCGGCGACGGCTACCTCGACGTCCCCCTCGACCGCCCCGGGGGAGGCAGCGTCAACGGCTCCGACTACACCTACGACGCCAACGACGCCTCCGTGGGCGACCTCGACGGCGACGGCCGGTACGAGATCGTCCTCAAGTGGGACCCGACCAACGCCAAGGACAACTCCCAGAGCGGGCACACCGGCCCGGTGCTCATCGACGCCTACACGCTCGACGGCACCCGCCTGTGGCGCATCGACCTGGGCGTGAACATCCGCGCGGGCGCCCACTACACCCAGTTCCAGGTGTACGACTACGACGGCGACGGCAGCGCCGAGGTCGCCATGAAGACCGCCGACGGCACCCGGGACGGCGAGGGAACCGTCATCGGCGACTCCGGGGCAGACCACCGCAACTCCGGCGGGTACGTGCTCAGCGGACCCGAGTACCTGACCGTGTTCGAGGGCTCCACCGGCCGCGCCCTGGACACCGCCGACTACGTCCCCGGACGCGGCAGCGTCGCGGACTGGGGCGACGACTACGGCAACCGCGTCGACCGGTTCCTCGCCGGGACCGCCTACCTGGACGGCGAGAGCCCCAGCATGGTGTTCTCTCGCGGCTACTACACCCGCGCGGTCGTCGCCGCCTGGGACTTCCGCGACGGGGAACTGTCCCGGCGCTGGGTGTTCGACTCCGACGACTCCGGCAACGGGGGCTACGCCGGGCAGGGGTTCCACAGCCTGTCCATCGCCGACGCCGACGGCGACGGTCGCGACGAGGTCATGTTCGGCGCCGCCGCCATCGACGACGACGGCACCGGCCTGTGGGAGACCGGGCACGGGCACGGCGACGCCCTGCACGTCGGCGACTTCGTCCCCGACCGGCCCGGCCTGGAGGTGTACGGCGTCGGTGAGAACAGCGCCTCGCCGGACGCCTGGCTCGCGGACGCGGCCACCGGCGACGTGCTGTGGACCCTCGGCTCCGGCAACGACAACGGGCGCGGCGCGGCCGGGGACGTCTGGGCGGGGAGCCCGGGGGCCGAGTTCTGGTCCTCCAGCGTGTCCGGGCTGCGCGGCACCGACGGGGAGGAGGTCGGGCCGAAGCCGGGCTCGACCAACTTCCTGGTCTGGTGGGACGGCGACGGGAGCCGCGAACTGCTCGACCAGACCCGGATCGACAAGTACGACCCGGACGGGAGCACCCGCCTCCTCGACGGGGAGGGGGTCGCGTCGAACAACGGCACCAAGGCGACCCCCGCCCTGTCCGGCGACATCCTCGGCGACTGGCGCGAGGAGGTCGTGTGGCGCACCGGCGACAACACGGCCCTGAGGATCTACTCCACGCCGCACGAGACGGACCTGCGCGTCCCCACCCTCGTGCACGACACCCAGTACCGGGTGGCCCTGGCCTGGCAGAACACCGCCTACAACCAGCCGCCGCACCCGTCGTTCGCCCTCGGTGACGCGGCTGCGGAGGTCGTGGAGGGCGCCGGGCCGGCCGGGGGCTCCGGGGTGCCCTGGCCGGACATCCACCACCCCTGACCCGTGGGCGCCGTGACCCCGCCGGGTCCGGCGAAGCGCCGCGGCCCGGCCCCTCGCGGGGGCGGGCCGCGGTGCTGCCGGAGCTGCGGGGGTGTGGGGCGGGCCGACCGTCGGGCGGGTGCCGCCACAAGGCTGGCGGAACACCGCCACGACCTCAGTGGTAGGTCAGCGTCACCAGGGCCGCGGCGGCGAAGTTCTGGGCCTTGAGCTCGTCGCGCTGGATGATCCAGAACGGGCACGCGGTGAAGCCGGGGTCGTCGGGCATGTCGAGCTGGGCCTGGGCCAGCAGCACCCACCCTCCCTTCTCGTCCTCCGGGGAGGCACCCATGATCGGGGGGTCCTGCGGCGAGTAGGCGTATCCGCCCAGGTGCAGACTGTCGTCCCAGGCCAGCCTCGTGTGGTCATGGTCCTCAAGCCTGTACTCCGTGTACAGACGTCTGATCTCCGGGTGCGGGAGAACGGCGTCGTCGGCAGTCGTCGGAAGGCTCAGCACGACCCGGGCGTAGAGGGGTTGCGGGTCGATCGGGTCGAACGGGTCCTCGTCCATGCCTTCCGGAGGGGTTCGCTCCGTCGTGGCCGCCCCGGCCGGAACGTGGATCACACTGCCGGAATCGTTGAGGATGACCGCGCCCTCGGTATCGCTCCTGTCAGCGAAGAACAGCAGGTGCCCGTCCCGCGGCAGCGGGAGGTCGAACCCGTCCGAGGGGAGGGCGGCGCAGTCGACCGTCGCGACGAGGTCCAGACCGCTGTCCCACTCGACGCCCGCGGGGAGCGAGGGGAGGCCGCCGTACCGGCCGGCCAGGACACCGCCGTGCTCGCTCGACGGGCTCAGTTCGGTCTGGGGAAGGGCGAGGCGCTCGGCCAGGTCGATGGCGTGTTCGGGGACGCCGTTCCTGCGAGCCTCGTCGCGGTACGTCTGAAAGCTGTCCATGCCGGACATGCTGCCCCACCCGGCCGACACTCCGCGCCGCCCGGACAGCCCATCCCGCCCTACTCGGCTCCGCCCCGCGCGGATTCGATCTGCTCCCTCAACCAGTCAGGAATGAACTCCTCCGCCCGCGGGAAACTCTTGAGGTCATCGACAAAGCCCTCGGGATCAGGAGAAAAAGTGAAATCCGGATACTCATCGTAATTGAAGTCCACGCTGTAGCGAGAGGGACGCTCGATCGTGTACTTGACGGAGAACCACGTCCCTTTGCCCTCCTGGTACATCCCCGCACGCAACTTGGCAAGCTTCGACAGAACCGACACGGGACAACTCACCATTTCAGACGTCCCGTCCGAATATTCAGCCGTGAGACTATCAGTGGCATACCTGGCCACAGAGGAGTACTCGTACTCAAGACGTTCCCAACTCTCGGGAGCGAACCCAAGAAGTTCGCCACCGATCTCCTGCAGCATCTCCTGCTGCTCGATCATTCCCAAACCCCCCACAGGATGACGAGTCATTTTCTCCCCTTCTAATCAGCAGATATTTCCGGAAGATTTTCGTAACTGAGCCTTCGCTGCTTAACCCCGTTGAGCGACCATTCTACTACAATCATGCCCGGAGGTGGAGGGACCTCCAACCCCGTCACTGGATCTTTGATGGGCTTGAGATCGGGATCATCTACAGCCGTGACGCTGATTTCGATCTTCGGCGGCTTCGGCCCCGCATCCAGAATGGGCTGCCAGATAGCCATCTGACGCTCGTAGTCAGCCCCCAGGCCCCGCTCGAGAGAAGACTCGCTCCCGTCGAGCAGACCATCCCAGACCCATTCCACCCTTCGATAACTACCCTGGATCCCAGGACGGACCGCGCGCTCCTGGTTCACTGTATCCAGCATCACCATTTGATTCAGGCGCTCGCCTGGCCCACGGAATTCGCTCGACCCGAAAACATGCCCTCCGTTCCACTGAACACTTTCCCAGAGCTTCAGTTCTCCCGGACCCGGCGCCCTGCCATCGTTCTCAGCTCTGAAGGTTGCCTCCAGCTGTTCGTTCAGAAGCTCGAAATAACGCCTCCCCATCGCGTTGATTCTGGCTTGCTCCTTCCCATTCCTCTTCTGACGCCCATGCTCAAGCTCACCTTCCGCATGGAAAGGGCGACCGAACTCATTTGTCTGCCACATGTACTCCTTCTGACCCACCTTGACGACATAGGTGGCGTCTGGCCTGGGCAGCAAGAACTCTGGGTGTCTCGAAACCGGAGACTGACTCTCAGCTCGAATATCGAAGATCTTCCCATCGCTGTCCGTGAGGTAGGTGATCTGCGTGTCGCCGTTCCCGTCGACCAGGACATACTTTCTGTTCGGCTTCACTGCGAAATCATCCGAGTCACCGAACCTCTGGCCGCGCTCGGGGTATCCGTCCTGTCCCGGGGAGAGCGTTTCCACTCGTCTTCCCTGAGAGTCCGTTGGAACCGAGGGACCGCCGCTGTCACCGTTTGGTCCGTCGCTCGAACCCGCGCCGTGCGCGGGGAGACCACCGGGACGGCCTGTGCCGTCGCCACCGGAGCCGTGGCCCGCGCCGGCACCGTCAGAGTCGCCGGTCAGGGGGACGGTGCGGATGCCAGAGGTGCCGTCGCGGGGTGTGGATATCCGGTCGGTGGAGGCGGAATCCGGGTCGTGGGCGGCGGTGATGCGGAAGTCCGCGCCCTCACCGGGGCCGTCCGCGTCTGCGATCTCCCTCCCGTCGGCTCCGACGAGGGCCTGGTGCCGGGCGCGCAGCAGCTCGACGCGCCTGTCCGCGTCCATGCCGCTGTAGCGGTCCAGGTCGTCGGCGAGGTCGCCGACGCGCATCTCGTCCCCGCGACCGGCCGGGACCGTCGGGGCGGTCGCCCCCGCCCCGGGCCTGCCGCCCGTCCCACCCGGCCCGCCCGGCTCCGGGGCGCCCTCCACCACGGTCCAGTCGGCGAACCTCCCGAGCACCCCCAGCCTCATCTGCTCCAGGCGCAGGCCGATGTCGGCGGTGACGTCGGAGAGCCCGGCCCTGTCCCCGTCCAGCGCACCGGCCAGGCTGAACCCCGGCCTCGCAGCGGCCCCCGTCTCCCAGGCGACCTCCGGGCGGTCCAGCACGTCGACGTCGGGGATGTCGGGCCCGCCGCCGATCCGGCTGAGGAGCAGTCCGCCCCGGACCGGGAACGCCACCACGGTCAGCGCCAGGTTTCCGGCCCCCGTGGACACCGTGTACGCGGGCCGGTCCTCCCACTCGCGCCACGGGACCAGGTCGTGGCCGATCTCCGTCCACGCCGCCCCCGCGTTCGCCCGCCACGTCGCACCGGAGCGCTCCCCGGAGTCGAACGGGTTCATCCACCCGTCCTCGCCGTGCATCCCGACGAGTGCGCCGTACCCCTGGAACATCTCCTCCTTGTGGGTGAGGAAGTTGTCCCCGGCCTCGCCTGCGCTCGTGGCCCAGCCGCTGCCCTCGCGCCACAGGCCGGTCGCGGACACGGTGCTCACACCGAGGCCCCAGAGCATCCCGACGCCGAAGTTCTCCTGCTGCGCCACGAACGCGTCAGCCGCCCAGTCGAGGGGCCACGGCTTGGCGGACCCCGTGAGGTGGGCCCAGCTCTCCTCACCCGCGCGCTGCCACTCGGAGAACTCGGTGAGGTCGTAGACCGCGTCGGGGACGTCGCCCGGGTCGAGTCCGTAGACGATCTCCCCGGGCCCGGGGGCGCCCCCGCCCGCGGCCGTGTAGGTGCTGTTCCGGCCGTTCACCGAGGAGATGGCGGTGCCGCACTCCCTCTCCGCCTCCTGGAACTCCGCCCAGACGATGTTGGCCCACAGCTTCAGGTGGCGGTTCCGGTGGTAGTGGAGGGGGTTGAGCGCCCAGTACTCCTTGCCCCGCATCTCCTCGACGAAGGCCTCGGCGTCGTCCCTGATGGTGCGCAGCCGCGTCCGCGTGTTCTCCGCGGCCTCCGCGAACGTCTCCAGGGCGGTCACCACCGTGGTCACGTCCTCCAGGATGGTGTCGCCCTTGCGCGCGACGGGGCCCATCGCGGAGAAGAGGGTCTCCGCCTCGGGCGCGGTGTAGTGCGCCTGGAGTGCCTGCCACGAACTCTCGACCCCCGCGCCTCCCTCCGCGACCTCCTCCGCCGCCGCCCGGAGGTTGGCGGCGGCCGTCCGGAGGACCTCCACGGACGTTCCGGGGATGGGGATGGCGCCGGGGACGATCAGGACGGTGAAGTCGGTGTCGAGCGGCTGCTGGTTCCGCGGGTCGGGCTGAGGACTCATCACATCGACGGGGGGCACGGCAACTCCGGGGGTGTGGGGGAACTCCGGTGTCGGGCAGGGGCTCAGGGCGGCGCCGGGCGCCAGGGGCCGGACAGGGCATGACGGGGATCGTGCGGCGGGACCGGCGACGGGGTCGGGGCGGACGGCGGGGTCAGTGGGGGGCGTTCATCGGGTTCTCGACGTACGTGGCGTTCCCCTGGGCCTCCTCCGCCATCTCCAGGTCGCCGACGAGGTAGGCGTCGACGGCCAGGGCGCACCCCTCCAGGGCGGAGCCGGCGCGGTCGACCATCTCCTCGGCGAGGCCGCCGAAGTGTTCGAGGAAGTAGTACAGCTCGCTCTCGACGGGGCCGCTGCACGCCGCCGTGGCGGCGTTCAGGATCTCGTCTCCGGTGGTGGTCAGGGCTCCGTCGAGGGCGTCGCCGCTGCCGTCCCCGATCTTCCCCAGCACTTCGTTGAGCACCGTCCCGACGGAGGGGGCGTCGATGTCCCACGCGCTCACCTGCCATCACCTCCCCCGGCGGCGAAGCGGTCGCCCCGGAAGTTCGCGGGCGGCTCCGCGGTCGCGTCATGGCCGGTATCGGCCAAGTCGCGCTCGGTGCGGACGATGCTCGCCTCCATGCGATTCAGGGCGGGGCGCACCGACTCGATGATCCTGCTCAGACGCGTTCGGAGTTCCCCGGTGCGCTCGCGCATGCGCACGGCCGTTTCCTCGTGCACTGCGGGCGTGCACGGCGGAACCCCAGCGCCCCGCGGCAGGGCGTCCGCGGTCTCCCCCGACCGTTCCGGAGCCTCTACCAGCTCGAACTTCATGCGGCGGCCACCCTGTCTGTCTTCGTGAACACCAGCACCCCCTGTGGTGCTTTGTGCGTATTATGCCGATGCACGACGACAGTGGGTGACCTTCTCCTGGCGGAGGAGGTTGGTGCTGGCACGGAGTTCCCGCTTCCCCTTGACCACAGCCCTCCTCGTCCGGGGACCCATGCCGGAAGGCCGGCCCCGAGACACCGGCGTCCTCCGTGTCACAGCCCCGACCCGCAGCCCGAGTCCACCGAACCGAGCCACCGACCCCCAGGACACCGGGGTACGGGAGCGCCGTTCGAGCCCCCGCGCCGAACACCCCTCCCCTCCCCGGCCCGCACGTTCCTGCCGCACCCCCTCCCGCCGGATCCCACCCCGGCGGTATCGCTAAGGAGAACCGTTGAGCTACGACGTGGTCGCACTGCTGGCGGCGGAACCCGGCATGATCGCGGTCTCCCACTCGCTCCGTGACGCGGGGGCCGACCTCTCGGTGCGCCCCCTGGACGGCGGCGTCATACAGCTGCGGGACGCCGACCGCCGCGTCCTGGCCACTCTCGAACCCGCCCAGCTGGTCGAGTCACGGGACGAGGTCGCCCGGCTCCTCGGCGCGGAAGCAGCCGTCAACCTGCCCGAGACGTGCTGGTGGTCCGAGGTGCGGGCGCGGCCCGACGCGGAGGGCCGCGAGGCCGCGCACCGCATCGCCGACGGCCTCGCCCTCCGTCTGGGCGGCAGCGTGTGGACCTCCGGCCCGGGCGACTTCTCCCTGTGGGAGGAGACCGGGCACCCCGCCGTCGAGGTCGAGGCCGAGGAGGCGTTCATCGTCGCGCAGGACCGCGAGGTCGTGCCCCTGTCCTCGTGGATCACCGACGCGGTGTCGGCCAACGCCCTCCGGGGCACGGTCCTCCAGGTGGTGACCCCGAGGACGTCGCGGCTCACCTACGCGCTGCGCACCCTGCTCACGCAGCCGATGGCCCGGTGGGTGGTGCGCGACGGTGAGGGCGGCCAGTTCGACGGCGTCAGCGGCCTCCCGCTCCGCTGGGACCGGGTGCACGGGTACGTTCCCGCGTCGCACGGGGGGAATACACCCGAACCCGCGCACGGGTTCCTCGACATCTCCCCGCTCGGCGCGCACCTGGTGGTGGACCTGTCGGTCCGGCACGGCGCCTCCTACGCGCCGCCCCTGGGCAGGGCGGTCGAACTGGCCGCCGAGCACCTGGCCGGCCGCCTCCCCGCCGGGTGGGGGCCGCACGAGCCCGCACTCGCCCCCTGGGAGCGCGAACGCCTGGTGCGGCTGGTGCGCCACCGCGCCCCGCGCTCGGCCGTCCTCCAGTTCTCCGGCCCCCGTGACGCGGGCCATCCCTTCACCGGCGGTGTCCGCGTCTCCTGGGCTCCGGACGGGGAGAGGGCCTCCGAGCGGGTCTCCCTGGCGGTCGGCTACGAGGACGAGGGGGCGCTGCCCTTGGAGGCGCTCCCCCGCCTGGTGGAGGCCCTGGCCGCGGAGGGGCTTCTGGACGTGCTCCACGTACGCCGGGCGCGGGGGCGCCGCGACGTCACCTTCGAGCCGCGCTGGCACGGGCTCGCCGCCCCGGTGGGCATGGCCCTCGGGCCGGACGGCGTGCGGCGGGCAGGGGAGGAGCACGCCCTGACCGGTCCCCTGGAGGGCGAGCTCCTGGGCGAGGTCGGAGCCCGTGCGATCTGGTACCCGGCTCCCGGGGACGCGACGCGGCGGCGGAGCTCCGAGGCCATGGCGGCCCAGCTGCGGCACATCGCCGCGGCGCCCCGGGCCTGACCGCCCGGCCTTCCGCCTCCCCCGCGCCCTTGGCACGGCAGCACACGCGGCGCAGGAGCCGAGCCCCGCCCGCCCCACCCCGCGGATGCCCCTGAGCACCCTGAGCACGACAGCACGACGGCGCGGCCACACCACGGGCTCACGGGCCCACTCCACGACAGCGCATCGGACCCCGACCAGCGGGCCCCGGGCAAATTCCCGATCAGGTACAGGCAAAACAAAGAAGGTCACTCTTCGTGACTTCCTCGTTACTATTTGCAAGAATGCGAGCAACCCAGCGACAGCACGGCCCGTCTTGTTCCTGAGAGCACGTCCGCACCACCAAGGAGAATCCTCCGTGAAACCCATCCGTTCGTTCGTCGCGCTGACGATGAGCACGATGCTCCTGGTCCCCGTCGGCATCGCGGTGACGGCGCAGGCCGCGTATGCCGCGCACAAGGGCGTGGTCGACGAGCAACCCGTCCAATGGACGCCGCACGTCCTGGACGGGACGGTCAAGGACATCCTGAGGGTCGGGAACACCGTCGTCGTCGGGGGCGAGTTCACCAAGGTCGCCGGGGTGGGCGGCGACGAGCACGCCCGCACGAACCTCTTCGCCTTCGAGCACGGGACCGGGCGGATCATCCGCGACTTCGCGCCGGACGTCGACGCGGTCGTCACCTCGCTCGCCCCGGGCCCGGACAGGAGCGTGCTCGTCGGCGGACGGTTCACCACCGTCAACGGCAAGGACTCCCGAGGGCTCGCACGGCTGTCTCTGGCCAACGGCAGCGCGGTGCCGGGGTTCACCGCCGTCCTCGACGACGGCGCGACCAACCGCATCGCCACCGACGGCGCCCACCTCTACGTGGGCGGCAACTTCACCGGGGTGAGCAAGACCGCGCGCACGGGCCTGGCCCGCCTCAACACGCGGACCGGCAAGGTCGACGGCAACTTCGCACCGCGCATCTCCGAGCCCCGCCGCGGCACCCTTCGCGTGCAGGAGCTGGCGCTGAGCCCTGACGGCCGACGGCTCGCCATCAACGGCACGTTCACGAAGGTGGACGGCAAGAACCGCTACCAGATCGCCATGATCGACACCGCGGGCGGGTTCGTCACCCCCTGGTCCACGTCCGCCTACGAGGCCCCGTGCGACTACGAGCGGATCCACACGTACATGCGGCAGATGTCGTTCTCGCCCGACGGGTCGTACTTCGCCGTGGTGACGGGGGGCGGACCGGAGGTCAAGCCCGGGTTGTGCAAGTCGACCACCCGGTTCGAGAACACCGACAGGGCGAACTCCCAGCCCACCTGGTCCAACCTGACCGGGGGCGACTCCCTGTACTCGGTGGAGGTCACCGAGTCCGCCGTGTACGTGGGCGGACACCAGCGCTGGATGGACAACGAGCAGGGCGCCCTGAACCCGGGACCGGGGTCGGTGGCGCGCGAGGGCATCGCCGCCGTGGACCCGCGGACCGGCCGCGCGCTGCCGTGGAACCCGGGCCGTGCCCGCGGGCACGGCGCCGAGGCCCTGCACGCCACGTCGGACGGGCTGTACGTGGGCAGCGACACCGATCGCCTCGCCGGCGAGTACCACGCCCGCCTCGGGATGTTCCCGCTGGCCTGAGGTCCGGCGCCCGGGGACGCGGAGCTCGGGGCTCAGGGCTCAGGGCTCAGGGCTCAGGGCTTCGAGGTTCGTCCACCGCCGGCACGAGGCCCCGCCTAACGGCGGGGCCTCTCCCGCGCCGACCACCGCGCGCCTCGGACCGAGGACGGCGGGGAGGCGGGCACGGGATACCCGGTCCGTCTGCGCTCCGGTGGGGCGACCGTCCGGAGCGAGGCCCCGCCGCGCGGTCCGGGCGGGCAGCGCCCTGTCAGGCGTCCTTGGCCGCGGTGGCCGCGTCCTCGTCCCGCTTCGCTTCCCCGTCGCCGCTCCCGGCGGCCTCCGCGGCCTCGGAGCCGGCGGGGGCCGCGGTGTCGGTGCCGGCCGCGGGGGCCTCGTCGGCGGGCCTCTCGTCGCCCGCGGGGTCGGCCGCCTCCTGGAGGTCGTCCTCGCGGGACGCGCCGCCCGTCAGGCGGTCGCCCACGTTGGCGCCCCGGCGGCGCTCCAACCGCTCCACGGTCTGGGTGGACAGCTGGTCGCGCAGTCGGGACAGCAGAACGTACGACGCGAGGCCGCTGACCAGCCAGGCCAGGATGAGCGCGACCCACGCTCGGGCGCCGAATAGGTAGACCACTCCGAAGGCCGCCAGGAAGAGTCCCACCCGGGCGGCCGTATAGGTCAGCCAGCTACGCATCAAAAAGCCTCACAACAGACGATTACCTGGACTAGATTGGTCGCTACGCCCATCAGCACACGAGACAACCGGGTCCACGCATGTGGCCCGGCTGGTACCGGGTCCCTGAACAGGATCGAACGGGTGGCGCCCGCATGTCCTCACCACCAGGTTAAGGGCGTGCCGGGCGCAGCGGGCACCGGGGCGGGGTGTCCCCTGTGGCAAAGGCGACAGGGCCACACAAGCCACTGGATTCACATAGTCATGGGATGTTTCCAATCCCGACAGCAGTGCCCGAACATCACGTTCCGGTCACATATCCGGTACTCCTCCCCCCAACTCCGCAATTTCTCCGAAAACTAGGGAGGAAACGGACCAACTCGTGCACACTAGGGGATCAAACGCCCGCCGCCCCCGCAGTCCGAGGCGGGCACGATTGGGGGAATGTGAAGGTGGAACGAGCAAGCGAACGCCTGTTGACCCCCGGGGAAGTGGCCTCACTCTTCCGGGTTGATCCCAAGACCGTCACGCGCTGGGCCGCCTCCGGGCGGATCAGCAGTATTCGCACCCCCGGCGGGCACCGCCGGTTCCGCGAGTCCGAGGTGCGTGCCCTCCTCCTCGGGGAGCCGAGCGAGAGCACCCCCTGAGAGCGAGGTAACACCCCTCACCCCTTCGGCCCCGGACATCAGACTCCGCGGGGTGCCCCTCGCCCCTGGGTCGGTGTCCCGACCGTGAGGAGTCGACAGCAAGAGTAGGCTGGAACCATGGTGTGGCTTGGTGGCCTGATCACGCTCGTATCGATCGTTCTCTGGGTGTACGCGTTCTTCGACGCGCTGACCACCCCTGCCCAAGAGGTCCGGAACCTGCCCAAGGTCCTCTGGATGGTCGTCATCGCGCTGTTCATGCCCGTCGGTTCGATCCTGTGGCTCTTCCTCGGCCGCCCGCGCCAGGCGGCCTCCGCTGATGGAAGCGCGCCCTCCCCGGCCCAGCCCGCGTCGGCCGACGACCTTGACCCGTCCGACTTCGCCAAGCCCTCCGACAGCCCGCACCCGCTCGGACCCGATGACGACCCCGAGTTCCTGCGACGCCTCAAACGGCGCATCGACCCGGAAGAATAGGTTCTCCTCGCCGGCCCGGCCGGAGACGGGGCCCGCCGGCCCCCTCGCCGCCGGACCGCCCGGGTGAACCTCGCCGCCGGACCGTGCGGAACACGGCCGCCCCGCGATCCGGGGCACGACAGGCGTGAAGACGACAGTGGGGCCGTGCTTTCTCACACGGCCCCACCGTCATGTCGGTCCCACATCACCGCGGCGGACGCTCAGGCCCGCGGCCCCGGCCCTGTGCCCCGGTTCAGAGCAGCCCGGCGCCGACCTCCCTCGGAAGCCCGCGCACCGCGTGCACCGGCTCCACCCCGACGGCGAACTCCGGGTCCCAGGTCGCCCCGGTGCCCAGCTCCAGCCCGGGGTTGGCCGTGTTGTACGCCTCCACCAGGTCGACCGTGGTCAGGCGTCCGCGCCCGTCGCGCATCACCGCGTTGCCGTGCTCCACGATGTCGTCGCCGCCCCAGTTGTACAGGATCTCCTCCGCACCGATCCCGTCGTGCAGGTCGAACACGTTGTTCTCCGCGTACACGTGGGACTCGACCCCGACGCCCAGGCTGTACTGGAAGAGGTCGCCGCGCACCGTGTAGTGGTTGTTGTACACGTGGACCTGGCCGTAGCGGACGCGCGGCGCCCTCTGCCCGAGCCCGTCGAAGTGGTTGTGGTGGTAGGTGACCCTGAGGGTGCCCCGGTCCGTGGTCCGGCCGTCGCTGTTGCCGAGCAGCATCGCCTTGTCCCGCTCCACGAAGTCGTTCCAGGAGACGGTCACCAGGTCGGCGGCGCGGACGATGTCCAGCAGCCCGTCGTGCACCTCGTACTTGCGCCCGAAGTACTCGGGCAGTGCCGAACCGGGGTTGTCGCCGTCGTCGAACGTGTTGTGGTCCACCCACACGTTGGTGGCCCCGGAGACCTCCACGTGGTCGTACTCCGAGTTCCAGTTGCCGGACCCGCCGTCGCCCGGGTCCCACCCGGGGAAGCAGTCGTACGTGTCGGAGAGGGTGAGGTTGCGGAGGATGACGTTGTCCACGTCGTGGACGAGGAGGTTCATCCCGGCGAGGCCGGCGTCGTCGTCCGCGCCCAGCACCGTGGTGTTGGAGCCGACCCGGACCCGGATCTGCTCGGCCTGGACGTCCTGCGAGGCGGCACGGGCGTCCTCCAGCGGGCCCGTCGGGTCCTCCCAGCCCCACACCTCGGGGTCGTAGGCGGCCAGGTAGCCCTCCAGGGTGTAGCCGCCGACGGCGTAGTCCTCGCACGCGATGGGGGTGCCGTCCGGCGCCGTGTTGGCGTCGACGGTGCCCTCCACGAGGACGATCTTGGGGGTGTCCCCGGCGACCGCGTCGCGGAACTCCTCCAGGGTGGAGACCCTGAAGACGTTCTCCGGGGCGGCGGTCGAGCCGCCCGTGGTCCCGGCCCCCGCGGAACCCCAGCCGTCGCCGTCGGCCAGGACCGCCCGGCCGAGGTCGGGTGCTGCCGGGCCCGCGTGCGCGGTGGTGGCCGGGGCCGCGGTCAGCGCCACCGCCACGGTCAGGGGGAGTATGAGCCTGCGCATGGTCGTGCTCCTGGTGGGGGGATACCGGGTGCTGGTCCGCACCCGGGTGCAAACGTTTGCATGAACATCTCCCGACTCCCCCGTCCACGTCAACCCTCCCGTCACATGTTCGCCGCGGAAAACCCGGAAAACCCTTCACAGCGCTCCCCGCGATAACGAAAGAGTCAGCATCCCTTTCGCCCTGCCGTGTCACAACCGGTTGCCGTAATCTCAGGACTCAGCAGAGCACAGCGGAACATCCACGAACGGAGGCCCCGGTGGCCGTCACCATCAGGGACGTCGCGCGGGAGAGCGGGGTCCACGTCTCCACCGTGTCGCGGGCCTTCTCCGCCGCCCACATGGTCAACGCGGTCACGCGGACCCGGGTCATGGCGGCTGCGGAACGGCTCGGCTACCGGCCCAACCGCGCCGCACGGGCCCTCTCCACGCAGCGGACCGCGAACCTCGGCGTGATCGTCGCCGACATCGCCAACCCGTTCTTCCCGCCGCTGATCAAGGCGGCGCAGGCCCAGGCCCGCGAACGCGACTACCACGTGTTCGTCGCCGACACCGACGAGCGGGCGCGGGTGGAGGAGGAGCTGATCCGCTCCATGGCCAAGCAGGTGGACGGCGCCCTGCTCGTCGCCTCGCGGCTGAGCGGGCGCGTGATCGCCGAACTCGGCCGGGACGTGCCGTTCGTCGTCGTCAACCGCAGGGTGAAGGGCCTGCCCTGCGTCCTGATGGACGTGGCCTCGGGCACCAGGCAGGCCGTGGACCACCTGGTGGCGCTGGGGCACCGGGACATCGCCGTGCTCACCGGGCCGAGTGCGTCCTGGACCGCCCAGGAGATACGGGGCGCCGCCGAGGAGTCGGCCGCCCGCCACGGTGCGGCCCTGCACCCCGTCGGCCCGAACCCGCCCACCGAGGAGGGCGGGTTCTCCGCCGCCGCCGAGGTGGCGTCCGGCCCGGCGACCGCCGTGCTCGCCTACAACGACCTGGTGGCGCTCGGCCTGATCCGGGGGGCTGAGGCCCTGGGGCTGTCCGTCCCCGGGGACCTCAGCGTGGTCGGCGTGGACAACACCCACATCGCCCGGCACTGCCGCCCGACCCTCACCACCGTGGACATGCCGGTCGTGGCCGCCGGACGCGGGGGCATCGACCTGCTGCTCCACCGGGTCACCACGGGCGAGGACCCCGGGACCGTCACCCTGGACACCCGGCTCGTCGTCCGCGAGTCGACGGCGCCCCCCTCCTCGGGGGCGTCCGCCCGGACCTGACCGCCGCGTCCGGCCGGGCGCCCCTCCGCGCCCCCACGGCCGCGTCCCCGGCCCCCGGGAGCCCGCCCGGGGCTCCGGCCCGGCCCGGCCGCACCACCGCTCCCCGAGGGGCTGCCGGGCGCTGCGGGCGGCCCCGGCGCCGAGCCGGGGGCCGGGGGCCCGACAACGACCGACGGTGAGGTCCCCGCTGTCGCGGGGACCTCACCGTCGGCTCTGTGGAAGGCGGGGGTCAGGCGTAGGAGTGCAGGCCGCTGAACATGTAGTTCACGGCGAAGAAGTTGAACATGACCGTCAGGAAGCCCAGCACGTTGATCCAGGTCGCCTTGGGGCCGCGCCAGCCGCCCGTGGCGCGGGCGTGCAGGTAGGCGGCGTAGATCACCCAGGAGATGAACGACCACACCTCCTTCGGGTCCCAGCCCCAGAAGCGGCCCCAGGCCTCGTCCGCCCAGATCGACCCGGCGATGACGCCGAAGGTCCACAGCGGGAACGCGAACAGGATGAACCGGTGAGAGATGCGGTCCAGCAGCTCCGGGCTGGGCAGGCGGCCCGCGATCCCCGCGACCTGCTGGCCCAGAGCGCGCCTGGCCTCCGCCCGGTGCGACACCAGGTAGGTGATGCCCGCGACACCGGACACCATGAACGCGCCGCCCGCGATGATGGTCGCGGTCACGTGGATGGGCACCCAGTAGGAGTGCAGGGCCGGGATCAGCGGGCCCGGGTCCACGTACAGCCACTTGACGCCGACGCCCAGCAGGATCAGGACCGGGACCAGGACGAAGGCGCCGAGGAACCGGGCCTGGTAGCGGAACGAGGCGTACAGCAGACCGGCCACCGCGACCAGGCACAGCGCCACGATGAACTCGAACATGTTGCCCCACGGCCACCGGCCGGCGGCGAGGCCGCGGGTGACGATCTGGGCGACGCCCATCACGAACCCGAGCGTGGTCACACCCAGGGCCACCCGCCCGAGGTTGCTCTGGGAGGCGTGCGCCTCGCCCTCCGTGGTGCGGACGTTGACGTTGATGTCGAGGTCGTCGACGCCGCCCTCAGCGGCACCGGCGTCCTTCGAGGCGCCCGCCCCGACCGGCATGAGCCTGCCGGCCTTCAGCTTGGTGCGCTCTCCGTAGGCGGCTTCGATGGCGAAGAGGAACAGGGCCGCCGCGTACGTGACGATCATCGCGATGATCAACATGTCGCTGGTCGACGCCATCGTCTCGTCCACCGTTCCGGCGAGTGTGTACGTCACCGGTCACTCCCTCGT
This sequence comes from Nocardiopsis codii, assembly GCF_036327455.1. Lineage (NCBI taxonomy): Bacteria > Bacillati > Actinomycetota > Actinomycetes > Streptosporangiales > Nocardiopsidaceae > Nocardiopsis > Nocardiopsis codii. Next base: position 297,970 of record NZ_JAUZMY010000002.1, read on the forward strand.
TGTCGTCGACTCTGGCGGGTCGGATGGTGTGCTGCTTCGGGGATTTCGGGGGTTGTCGTCCGACTCGTCCTTCCGGAGCCGTCCGGCAAGCTCTGTGGTGAGTTCGTGGAACTCCGCGTTGTTGCCCGCCACCTCGGTCTTGCCGAGGCCGGACAGCTCGACCCGCGTGCGGCCGTCGTCGCCCTTCGTCGCACGCACCCACACGCGGCGGGGGCGGACGAACAGGGTCGTGACCAGTCCCAGGACGGCGAGGCCGGCCGCGACCAGCGCCGGGATCCGGGCGCCGTCGCGGTTGACCTGGAGGCTGATGTACTCGCTGTACCCGCTGAACGTGATCGAACCGGCGCCGTCGGGGAGGTCCCAGCTGTCGCCGATGTCGAGCACCGGGGAGCTTCCGAGCTCCTCCATGCCGCTGGTCTGGAGCTGGTAGACCGACTGGGGGTCCAGCATGCCCAGGTCGCCGCGGTAGCCCTCCAGGGTCACCTGGGGGTTCTCGGCGCCGGGGAAGTCGGAGACGAGGTCTCCCTCGGCGGTCTCCACCGCGCTCGGCAGGAACACCCCGACGAAGCCCAGCTCCTCCGCGCCCGTGTCGGGGACCTTGACGACGCCGTCGGAGGTGAAGGTCGCGGTCTCCCGGTACAGGAACGGGACCGCCTGGTCGAAGACGACGTCGCCGTCGGCGTTGCGGACCTCGAACTCCGGCGCGTACCCGTGGCCCAGCAGGTAGACCTGCACGCCGTCCACGGTGAGCGGGTGGTTGACCTCCAGCGTGTGCCGGGCCTCCTCCGCCTCCGGGGACTCCTTGTACGTCAGCTCCGCGACGTAGGACTCGGCCTGCCCCCGCAGGTCGCCGTCCCCGATGAACGACGCCTCGAAGTCGTCCAGCCGCAGGGTGAAGGGCTCCAGGGCGTCGGTGTCGGTCCAGTGCCCGGGGTAGATGGCGTCGTAGGAGGGCAGGGTGTTCGCGAATCCGTCGCCCTCGACCATGAGCATGTTGCCCCGGTAGCCGAAGAACGATCCGGCGGCCAGCGCCAGCAGCAGCCCCAGCAGCGCGAAGTGGAACAGCACGTTGCCGACCTCGCGCAGGTAGCCGGTCTCGCTGGAGACGGAGTCGCCGTACCGTTCGATCCGGTAGCCCTTGAGGACCTTGCGGGCCTGCTCCAGGACCGTCTCGGTGTCGGCGTCGGTCGTGAACGTCGCCGCGTACGGCATCCGCCCCAGGTTCCGGGGGGTGTGCACGGGCCGGGCGCGCACGGCGCGGGCGTGGATGAGGGCGCGCGGGATGACGCAGCCCGCGAGGGAGACGAAGAGCAGCAGGTAGATCGCCGCGTACCAGGGCGACGAGAACACGTCGAACAGGTAGAACCGGTCCAGCCAGGGGGCCAGGTCGGGGTTCTCCCGGAAGTAGGTGTTGACCTCGTCCACGCTCACGACGTTCTGCGGCAGGATCGAGCCGGGGATGGCGCCGACGGCCAGCAGGAACAGCAGGATCAGGGCGGTGCGCATCGAGGTGAGGATGCGCCACGCCCAGCGCAGCCAGCCGAGCGGTCCCAGGCCCTTGGGCCGGCCGCCCCCGGTGTCCTCGGCCCCGGCGCCGTCGCCCGAGCCGGTTCCGCCGCCGGTGTCGTTGTCGGTCGTGGTCGTCGTACTCATCAGATCACCGTTTGGAAGTCGGCGGCCCAGCCCTGCATGGCGATGGTCAGCTGCGTCCACAGCCCGGTCACCATGGCCAGGCCGACGAGGACGAGCATGGCCCCGCCCACGACGGTGACGGTGCGGGTGCGGCGCTTGAGCCAGCCGAAGGCGCCCAGGGCACGCCGGTAGAGGAGGGAGGCCAGGACGAAGGGCAGTCCCAGGCCCACACAGTAGACCAGGGACAGGAGCATGCCCCGCCCCGCGCCGCCCTCGACGAACGCGAGGGTCTGCACGGCGGCCAGGGTCGGCCCGATGCACGGGGTCCAGCCGAGGCCGAAGAGGACCCCCAGCAGGGGCGCCCCTGCCAGTCCGGCCCGGGGCAGGCGGTGGAAGCGGAACTCGCGTCCGAACCCCGGCATGACGCCCATGAAGGCGAGGCCGAGCACGACGGTGAGGACCCCGAGGGCCCGGGTGATGGGGTCGGTGTAGTCCACGAGGAGGTCGCCGAGCCAGCCGATGAAGCCGCCGACGGCGACGAACACGAGGCTGAACCCGGCGATGAACAGGATGCTGCCGGTGACCATGGTCCACCGGCGCGAGGCGAGTTCGGCGTCGACGTCGGCGAGGGCCGTCGTCGTGGAGCCCCCCTCCGGCCCGGCCGCCCCCGCGGCGGCGCGCTCGCGCACGTCGGCGCCGCTCATCCCGGTCACGTAGGACAGGTAGCCGGGCACGAGCGGCAGCACGCAGGGGGACAGGAAGGACAGGAGCCCGGCGGCGAGTGCCAGCGGGACGGCGGCGAGGAGGGAGCCCGTGAGGACGGTGGTGCCGATCGGGTCCATCAGCGGTCGTCCTCGGCGGAGGGCGCGTCCGAGGGCTGCTCCTCGTCCTCTCCGGAGGGCGCGTCCTCGGCGCCGTCGGAGGCCTCCGCGTCCTCCTGGTCGGCCACCCGGGGGCGTTCCTCCGGGTCACCGAGGTCGAACTCCACCACCACCGGGTTCAGCAGCTCCGTGAGCTGGCCGTAGGTGGTGGGCCCGATGACGCGGGCCGCGATGCGGCCGTCGGGGTCGATGACGAGGGTGCTGGGGATGGCACGCGGGGGGACGGTGTCGCGGAAGGCCTGCGGTACCTCGCCGGGCTGGTCGTACAGGCTCGGGTAGGCGACGCCCTTGTTGGAGAGGTAGGCCTGGGCGGCGGTCTCGTCGTCCTTGATGTTGACGCCGAGGAAGTCCACCCCGAGGTCGCCGTACTCGGCGTGGACCTCGTCCAGCACGGGCTGCTCGGCGCGGCAGGGGCCGCACCAGCTCGCCCAGACGTTGAGGACCACGATGCCGCCCTCGTAGTCGCTGAGGGACACGTCGTCGCCGTCGAGGGTGGTGCCGTCCACCTCCGGGGCGTCCACGCGCTCGGCGGTGTCGAAGGCGGTGGCGCTGCCGTCGCCGGAGATGAACCGGTCGTCCTCACCGCCGGCCTCGATCTCGTTGCCCCCGGCACAGCCGGTGAGGGCGATGGCGGCGGCCAGGGCGGTCGCCGCAAAGCGCGGCACGCTGCGGCGCGACCGCGTACCGGGGCTGGTACTGGGCATCGAGGGGACCTCGCGAACCGGGTGTGAACAGGGCGGACTCCAACAACGACAGATTGTAGTAGATGCCCTGGAACCCGTTCGGCCGCCCCGGCACAAGGGGCCTTCGGTCCGGTGTGCGGGACGGCGCCCGGCGAGGTGGGGGAAGCCCGGTGGGGGCGACGGCCATCAGTCATCGCCCCCGGGGGTTGCCGGTCGACCGGGGACGGCGTTTCACCGCCCCGGTCGGCCTCGGCCCTGGATCAACCAGCCTCGACGAATGCCTCGCGGAGGTAGTCGTGCACGGCCCGTTCGGGAACCCGGTAGGAACGCCCCACGCGGATCGCGGGGAGAACTCCCGAGTGCACCATTCGGTAAACGGTCATCTTGGACACACGCATGATCGTGGCGACTTCCGCCACGGTCAAGAACCTGACCTCTTCGAGAGGCGGTTTGCTACCGTTCATCTTCCGACGCCCTCATTCCCGGACGTGAGCATTGTCTACTCTTCAGCCCGGCGTGATGTACGGCGGTAGGGGCGACCCCGGTATGTGCCCGTCCCAACGCCACGCCAGCGTGTCACGCTGTCACTACTGACACGTCCGTTTTCAGGGTAGAGCCGAGTCCCCCGTCTGCGAAAGGTCGATTGTCCTGTCTTCGGGGATACACGTTGACGGCGGGACGGATGAGGTTTAACGGTGGGTATAAATGGTCGACCCCGGTCAGATCAGACCGGCTCTGGCGAGAACGTACTCGCGCAGAGGGGCATAGTCCTCGGTCAGATATCCGTCGTCCAGAGGCACGGTGACCAGTAGCTTTCCCTCGTGCTCGGCGAGGAAGAGGGCGGGGTCGTTGCAGTCCGCGAACCCCATCGTCGGCACCCCCGCCTCCCCAGCCGCACCCGCGAACCCGTGATCCGCGATGACCAACTGCGGCCATGCCTCACCCCGGTCCTCAAGGTCCCCGAGAATGGCACGCATGGCGAAGGGGTGATGGCTGTGACGCGCGAGGTGCCCGTCCGTAACGATCGCGACCTCGTCCTTCCAGACCACGGTTCGACGGTTGGGCGGCCGTTCCGTGGTCACTTCATACGAATATCCGCCCGCTGCGGTGACGACGGGGCAGCCGCGTGAGGCCAGCGCGTCCTTCCAGACCCGGTACGTCTCCCTGAGCTTGCTGGGGTGCCCGGTGGCGAACATGACCCGCTCCCGCCGCTCGGCGGCCAGCGCCATCCGGTCGCCCAGCGCCTCCAGGGCGTCCACGGTCAGGTCGGGGTCGATGGTGTCGATCCCCCACACGTACTCCTCGTCGCCCACGACCCCGCACCGCTTGCTCATCAGGGAGAGGACCTCGGAGAACGTCCAGTCGTTGGAGAACGTGAGGCCGAACTGGTGGTAGGGGTCCTTCTGTACGAGCCGCCGATAGTGCCGGAGATTGTTCTGACGGGGGGTGTCGACATGCCCGGCGATCCCCGTGCGAACCAGATAGGTGATGAGTTCAGCGCGTGTCGGCGGCGTCACCTGGCGTTCCCCTTCCTCGTCTGCGCAGCGAGCGTGCGCCGCGCCGCGATGCCACCACGACGCCGGCCCCTGTTCGCCCGGTATTCAACCTCTGTCCTACCCGTCTGAGGCGTACAACGCGCAATCCCCATGAATTCACCTCCGTACGCCCGGGCAACTCCGCCGCCCGGGGAACGGACCGGAATCGCGGCGCGCGGCCGGTCACGGGAAGGTCGTGGAAAGGGCGAGGGCGTACCGGAACCGTTCCGCGGGCCCGGAGCCGACCGGCGGGGGAACCGGTCGGAGCGTCTACAGGCTCGGGTCGATGCCGTGGCTGGGGAAGACGGCGGTACGGGTGGCGTGGATCGCGCGGTCCACCGGGTCACCGGGGTCGTACCCGTCCACGAAGGGCGCGAACGCCACCTCGCGCCCGTCGGTCATGTAGAGGGGGGCGAGCTCGCCGGTGCGCTCCCGCACGAAGTCGCGCCAGCCCTGCGGGGTCTCGGTGTCCGGGTCGATCGGGTGTCCGGCGGCCTCGGCCAGCAGGTGGGTCCAGGCGCGCGGGACCACGTGCACCAGCCCGTAGCCCCCGCCGCCGAAGAGCACCCACCGGCCGCCCGCCGTCTTCTGCGCGAGCTTGTGCAGCTCGGCGTAGGCGCGCCGCTGCCCGTCCACGCTGAGGGTGAGGTTGGCGAGCGGGTCCAGGGCGTGGGTGTCGCAGCCCTGCTGGGTCACGAGGATCTCCGGCTGGAACTCGTGCAGCAGGGGCGGGACGACGGCGTCGAAGGCACGGTGCCACCCGGTGTCCCCGGTCCCCGCGGGGAGGGCGACGTTGACCGCGTACCCCTCGGCGGCCGGTCCCCCGGTCTCGGACGCCTGCCCGGTGCCGGGGAACAGGGTCACCGGCGACTCGTGCAGGCTGATGGTGAGCACGCGCGGGTCGTTGTAGAAGGCGTTCTGGACACCGTCCCCGTGGTGGACGTCGACGTCCACGTAGGCGATGCGCTTGGCGCCCTGCTCCAGCAGCCAGGCGATGGCGATCGCGGGGTCGTTGTAGACGCAGAAGCCCCACGCGTTGTTGCGCATGGCGTGGTGCAGCCCGCCCGCGATGTTCGCGGCGTGCGCGGACTCCCCCGTCCACACGGCCTTCGCCGCGGCCACGGAAGCGCCCGTGATGAGGGCGGCGGCGTCGTGCATGTCGGGGAAGACGGGGTTGTCCGAGGTGCCGAGCAGGTGTTCCTCGTCGGGCTCCAGGGTGCGGCCGGCGCGCTTGACCGCCTCGATGTAGGCGGGGTCGTGCACCAGGGACAGGAGTTCGTCCGACGCCGGCTCGACGTCCAGGAGGCCGACCCCCGGCGTGTCCAGCACGCCGAGTTCACGGCTGAGGGCCATGGTCAGCTCGACCCGGATCGGCGCCATCGGGTGCTGCGGCCCGAAGTCGTAGGCGGTCAGTCCGTCATCCCATGCCACCCGAAGCGAGCAGGACGTGCGCCCTCCCATGTGGTGACCCCCGTTTCAGGTGTACGTGCTCCGAAGCACACAGTACGCAAAACCGGGTCCCGAACCGAACCCCGGGGCCCTGGTGACCGGCGGCGGACGGCCGGGCGGACCGCAGGGCCGGTGCCGGGACCCGCAGCCCGAGGAGGGGGCCGGGGGGCGCGGTCCGCGTCCCCGGCCCCCTCCCCTCCCGCCTACTCGGTGATGAAGTAGCAGGACTCGTGCAGGTCACCGGAGTCCAGGTCGATGTTGCCGTGCAGGGGCGCGGCGCTGAAGAGCCCTCCGTTGGAGGTGAGCAGGATCCGGTACTCGCCGGGGTCGAGTTCGACGCGCATGACGTCGCCGTTGTCGAAGCACGAGTTGCCGGTCGGGGGCGAACTGTAGGTCTCGCAGTCGTCGCACGCCTCGGTGATGATCTCGTCGTGCACCCTGTCCGGGCCGACGTAGAGGAACCGCATCTCGTACGGCGTGTTGTTGGTGATCTCCAGGACGGTCTTGTCGCTTCCCGAGCCGCCCGTGGCCTCCGGGGCGAACTCGACCTCGCCGATGCTGGTCAGGGTGTCCATCTCGGCCTCGATGCGACCGGCGCCGATGTGGACGACCATCGTCTCGACCTCGTCCGCCTCGTGCTCGGGGTACTCGTCGCCGAGCAGGGCGACCATGGCCTCGGCGGGCTCGAACCGGCCCGAGTCCACGTGTTCCCAGCCGCAGTTGAACGCCGCGTCCGGGCGCTCCGCGGCCAGGCGCTCGGTGATCTCCGGTGCGCCGTCCCAGGACAGGTCGTGGAACATGTCGATCTGGTCGAAGGCCGCGCACCAGTTCTCGGCGCCGTACTCGCTGGTGCCGGTCTCGTACAGTCCGGCGAGCGCGGCGGGCACGTCGCCCGCGGCCTCGGTGCCCTCGTAGTCCACCGGGATCACGCTGTAGACCCCGTGGGCCTGCCGCATGCTCTCGCTGTAGTCCTCGGTGACCTCGCCGTCGAACCCCTCCTCCGCGGTCGAGGCGAGGTCGGCCGCGTAGGAGAAGTGGATGTCCGCGATCTCACCGTCGGTGTCCTCCCAGCGGGAGGAGGCGTGGCCGAAGTAGGCGGAGTAGGAGTCGAGGGCCTGCTCGAAGTCGCCGGCGGCGACGTCTCCCTGGGCCCGCTCCAGCAGCGCGCACGCCTCGGCCCCCGCGCGGGCGCGGGACATGAGCGACGGGGAGAACGAGAGCTGGAAGAGGTTCTCGACGCTCCCGTAGGCGGCGACGGCCTCCGAGGGGCCGCACTCGCCCCGGGCGTGGGCGGCGTCGGCGACGCGCAGCCGCCACTCCCCCGCCTGCCACACGCCGACGAGGGAGACGACCAGGGCGAGTACGAGGCCGCCCGCGGCGAGGAGTGCCGTCGCGCTCCGGCCGGGCTGCTCGCCCCGGGTGAGCGCGCGCTCGTCGCGGGAGCGCCCGGCGAAGAGGCCGTGCACGGCGGCCGCCGCGAACCAGACGAGGAGGATCGGCGCCCAGAGCAGGAGGTTGTCGGCCGCGCCCAGGACGGCGGCGGTGATCAGGAGGCCGACGGTGATGCCGGCCGCGGCAGCGAAGAACGACCACTGGCGCAGGTAGGCGTACCCGGCACCGAATCCGGAGGCGTTGAGCAGGGAGGTGCGGACCGCGGACGGCGAGGACAGGAGCGGCATCCGGCTCGGCTTGGGGGGCGGCGGGCCGCCGAACCCGCCGGGGGGCATCCCACCGGGCGGCGGGCCTCCGGGAGGCATTCCACCGGGGGGCACCCCGCCCGGGGGCATCCCGCCGGGCGGCGGACCTCCGGGGTACGGCCCGCCCTGGGGAGGCCCGGAAGGCATGCCTCCCGTGTACGGGCCTCCGGCGGGGAAGCCGCCCGACGGGTGTCCGCCGGTGGGGAACCCCTGTCCGCCCGGTGCCTGTCCCTGCGCCGGCAGGAAGGAGGGGGCTCCGGACGGTCCGCCACCGGTGGGGTGTCCGCCCGGGTTCTGACCGCCGGTCGGGTGGTGCGGAGGTCCGCCGGGGGGCGGGCCTTCCGGGGGAGGTCCCCCGCCCGGCGGCTGGGAGGGGTCGAACGGGGGCGGGGGAGATGTCATGGAAGACCCTGGAGGCAGGAGAAAGGGGGATGACTCGCTCAGGCGAGACAGAAAAGGACGTGTGCGACCTCTCCTATGCACAGTACCCACGGACTATGACGTCCGCTTCGTACGGGAAGACCGTTTCCGGCCAACTCCCCGCCCCACGCGGCGGGCCTCCGCCCGAACCGCCCCCCACCGATCCCTCACGGTCCACGGCGGCTCGCGTGGCCCGCGGGCCACGGGAGCGCTCCGCCGCCCCGACCGCACCACCCTCCCCGGAGCCCACCCGACGTGCCGCACACGTCGGGTCTCACGCGCCGGGGCGGACACAGCGGGTCTCACGCCCTGGGCCTCACACGCCCGGCCTCACGCTCCGGGTCTCGCACATCAGGCCTCACACGCCGGGGGACAGGCCCCGCCGGCGGCACTGTCCGTCGCGACGGACGCCCCCGCCCGCGGCGGCCCCCCGCCGCTCCGGAGCGGAGTCGGCGACACCCCGCGCGGCACCCCGCGGGCTGACCGCCACCGCTGCCGGCGTGACCGGCTCCCTGCCCCTGACGGTCGTGTACCTGTGGCCGGTCTCGACACCCGACCCCGCTCCACGTCCACGGTCGCGGGGGGCGCCCGGTCGGCGCGCTAGCTTCCGGAGAGCGCGCTGCTCCGGTCGCGTGCCGCCTCGATGGCTTCCGTGAAGGCGGTCCGGACACCGTGCCGCTCCAGTTCGCGCAGCGCGGCGGCCGTGGTGCCGCCCGGCGAGGTCACCGCCTCGCGCAGTACCACCGGGTGCTCCCCCGAATCGTTGAGCATGGCTGCGGCGCCGGTGATGGTCTGTCCGACGAGCCGCTGCGCCGTGGCGCGCGGCATGCCCATGGCGACTCCGGCCTCGATCATCGTCTCCGCGATGAAGTAGAAGTACGCGGGGCCGCTGCCGGAGATGGCGGTGACGGTGTCCATGTGCTGCTCGCCGACCCGGATCACCTCGCCGACCGTGGCCAGGAGCGCCTCCGCGCGGTCCAGGTGGGCCCCCTCGGTGTGGGCTCCGCCCGCGACGGCGGTCATGCCCTGGCCCATCAGGGCGGGCGTGTTGGGCATCGCCCGGACGACGGGCGTCCCGGGGGGCAGGTGGTCCTCCAGCACGGCGGTGGTGATCCCGGCCGCGACCGAGATGATCAGCCGGTCCGAGTCCAGGTGGGGGGAGAGCGTGTCCAGCAGGGCCACCATGTCCTGGGGCTTGAGCGCGATCAGGAGAGTGTCGGCGCGCTTGGCGGCGTCCGTCGCGGGGACGACCTCGACCCGGTAGCGGCGGCGCAGCTCCTCCGCGTGCTCCTCGCGCGGCTCGGTGACGAGGACGTCCTCCGGCGCGTGGCCCCTGGCCAGCATCCCGGCGAGCAGCGCCTCGCCCATCTTCCCGGCACCGATGATCGCGATCATGAAGAGTCCTCTCTGCGGTTCGCCTCCACGCTAGCCGCCCCCGTGACCCCGGACGGACCGGCCGTCTCAGCCCGTGGACGGCGGCGCGACGGCGGGAGGACCGGCACGGTCCGGCCGCCCGGCCGGACCGTGCCGGTCCTCGACCGGGTCAGCTCTCGCCCGGGTCGACCGTCCCCTTGTCGTCGACCGTCCCGCCGCCGTCCACCGCGAAGCGGCGGGGCGGCGCCGAGGGCCTGCGGCGCAGCAGCGCGAGGCGTTCGCGGCGGTCGCGCGGGCGGCCGGACGCCGAGGACGTCTGGGCGAAGTGCAGGCGCGTGAAGGCCAGGGCCTCCGCCAGCTCGCGCATGCGCGCCTGGCGGTCGGCGGCCTTGCGCGTGCTGACCTCCAGGACCAGCTGCCCCCCGAAGCCGCCCTCGGCGAGGTACTCCAGGAGTTCACCGACCGGCTGGGTGCCGCGCCCGGGGATGAGGTGCTCGTCGAGGTTCTGGCCGCCGAAGCCGTCCGTCACGTGGACGTGCGAGAGGCGGCCGCCCAGCTGCTTGGCCATCTCCATGGCGTCGGAGCCGGACATGGCGGTGTGCGACAGGTCGAGCGTGACGTCGGGGTAGTCGCGGTCGAGCGGGTTCCAGCTCGGCGCGTAGGGCACGACCTCGCGGTCGCGGACCCGGACCGGGTACATGTTCTCCACCGCGAAGACGACGTCGGTCTCGTCCTGCATGCGGGCGATGCCGCTCTCGAACTCGCGGGCGTACTCGCGCTGCCAGCGGAAGGCGGGGTGGACGACGATGGTCCTGGCGCCCAGGGCCTCGGCCATCTCCTTGGAGCGGACGAGTTTGCCCCAGGGCTCCCTGCCCCACACACGCTGGGTGAGGACCAGGCAGGGCGAGTGGACGGCGGTGACGGGTATCTGGTGGTAGTCCGAGAGGCGCCGAAGGAGATCGATGTCCTGGCTGGCCGGATCGGAGGAGACGAGGACCTCGACCCCGTCGTACCCCAGCTTCGCCGCGATCTCGAAGGCGGCCGGGGTCTTCTCCGGGTAGACCGACGCCGACGACAGGACGACGGGTGCGTCTGGGACCTGGATAGGACTCACAGCACCCAGACTATGCGCTATCGCCCCCTTCGTGCGTTCCGCCCGGGTGAACGCGGCGTGCCGTGTCCCCCCGGCCTCCCGAGCACCTCCCGCCGCGGTCCGGTGCGCGCCCTCCCTCGCCGGGGCCCGGCGCAAGGGGACCTCCTGGTCGGGGCCGCCCCCGGACGGTGGCTAGTGTGCGGTGCATGATCCCCAGGGACGCGATCCCCAGCCCCAACATCTGGCGGAACCCGCAGACGTACGAGGTGGAGAACCGGGCGGTGGACCCGGACGGCGTGATCGGCGCGGCCATGGACCGCGTCCGCCCGGTGGACGACGCCCACGTGCTGGACGTCGGCTGCGGCACCGGCTTCCACCTGCCGGGGTTCGCGGCGCGGGCGCGCCGGGTCACCGGCGTGGAACCGCACCCGGGCCTGGCGGAGGCGGCCCGGGCCCGGGTACGGGACCTGGACCACGTCCGGGTCCTGGACGGAACGGCCCAGCGGCTGCCCGTCCCCGACTCCGTCGTCGAGGTGGCGCACGCCCGCTGGGCCTACTTCTTCGGTCCCGGGTGCGAGCCCGGCCTGGCGGAGCTCGACCGCGTGATGCGGCGGGGCGGGGTCGCGTTCGTGATCGACAACGACGCCACGCGCTCCACCTTCGGTTCCTGGTTCCGGCGTTCGCTGCCGTCGTACGACCCGTCCGCCGTGGAACGGTTCTGGTCGGCCCGCGGGTTCACCCGCGAGCCCCTGACGATGCGCTGGTCTTTCACCGACCGCCGCGACTTCGAGGCGGTGGTGCGGATCGAGTTCCCCGCCGCGCTGGCCGCGGAGATCGTGGGGTCCCATCCCGGACTGTCGGTGGACTACGCGGTCAACCTGTGGTGGCGGCGGTACTGAGCACCCGGTGCACGGGCGCGTTCGTGGCTCCGGGTCCGTCGCCCGGGGCTCGCGGGGCGGCCGTCAGCGTCTCTGGCGAGGCCCGACCCTGTGGTCACAGCCGTACCGCACCGGCGAGGTTGTAGTGGTTGACGTCCCGTTCGCGGACGTGGTCCCCGGAGTGCGGGGCGTCGATCATCCGGTCGCCGCCGAGGTAGATCGCGACGTGGTAGGCGTATCCACCATCGCTCCAGTAGAGGATGTCGCCCCGCTTCGCGTCCTCGTAGGAGACCTTGGTCCCCTCCTGGACCTGGTCCTCCGCGATGCGGGGAAGGCTGACCCCCGCCTGCCCGAACGACCACTGGACGAGGCCGGAGCAGTCGAACGCGTCGGGCCCGGTGCCGCCCCAGCCGTAGGGAGTGCCCCTCTGGGACTTGGCGGCGCGGATGGCCTTCTCGATGGTCGACGAGGACAGGGCCTGGTGGATCCGTTCCGGCCCTCCGGGGCTGGCGGCGACCTCCGCGCCTCCGGCCGACTGCGGGGACTGGGCGAGCGCGGGTGCGGCGCCGGACGCCAGGATCGCTGCGGCGACCGCCGCGACGGTGAGCGAGCGAGGTCCGCCACCCCGTGTGGAGTGGGCGGGCGAGGCCTGTCGCCCCGGGTCCGTAGGACGACAGGCCTGGCTTTGCTCGTGCTGTCGGGGTAGTCGCATGACGGTGGCACTCCACTCGTGTGAGTCGACTCGTCGAGGCGCCCACGCCGCTATGACGCGGAACTCTTCGCCTCGTCGCATCACCATTCGTCACACAGTCACCCGAAAATGTCACTCTCCGTAGCTCGATCGATTCCCAAGGACGGCAAAGCCTGCTTTACCTGAGGGGATATACCGGTCATCCGACCAGAATCCGGGCACCCCTCCCGTGGGCCTGCGACCCTCCGCTACAGAGCCGGCGAGGGCACCCCGACCGCGGCCTGGACGAAGTCCGCCGTGGCCTCCATGCCGAGCCGGTTCGGGTGCACCGGAGCCCCGTTCTCCGGGATCAGACCCTCGACCCAGCGGGTGCCGGAGGCCTTGCACACGTCCCGGCCGCGCTCCAGGACGTCCACGAACACCGCGCCGTGCGCCTCCGCCTCCTCCTTGATCACCGTGTTGAGCCTGGTCTGCGCCGCGTCGAGGAACGCGACGTCGCCACGGGCGATGGGCGTGCTCGGCCAGCAGCCCCCGCTCTCGGGCAGGATCTGGAGGTAGCCGACGCTGAGGACCGTCGCGTTGGGGCTGCGGTCCGCGATGTCGGCGTAGACCTGGGAGATCTCGCCCCGGAGCCCGTCGATCCGGACGTCGAGCTCGTCCCCGTAGTGGTTGGAGCAGGGGCTGCCCAGGGGGTTGCCGAGACTCTGCTTCGCGCACTCGATGAAGACCTCGGAGAATCCGAAGTCGTTGCCCGCGATACCGACCGTGACCAGGTCGGTCTCGGGACGCAGCGCGTCGAACTGCGGGAGCGTGTCGTTGAACTGCTGCTCGTAGAAGTGCTCCATCCGCGCGCCGGAACAGCTGGCGTCGGTGAGCTCGGCGACGCCGATCCTCTCGGCGAGCATCTTCGGGTAGTTGTTGGCCGACTGCATACAGCCGAGCAGGGGCACCCGGACGCCGGCCTGCTGCTCGCGGACCAGGGGGCCGGCGACGAACGAGTCGCCGAGCGCCACGTAGTGCTGGAAGGCGGCCGCCTCGACCGCCTCGGCCTCCTCCGCGGCGGCGGACGGCGGCGAGACCAGGGTCATGCCCAGGATGGCGGCGGCCGCGGGGACCAGGGCTCGCCGGAGCCACCGGAATCGGGGGATGGTGGGGTTTGCGTCGTTACGGGGCACGCGGGTGTTCCTCTCCATGGAGCGGGGGGCAGGGAGTAGTCGGACCCTTACAGATTCTTTAACACGACCTACCGGAAGTTACCCATAACTCGTAGGTAACTTTCGTGTGTCGCGAGAAATCCGTTCCGCCCCCGCCGGAGCTGTCCCCGGCAGCCGCTAGCGTGGCGACCATGGCAAAGGCAGCAAAAACCACGTTCCGGTGCGCCGAGTGCGGATGGAGCACCCTCAAGTGGGTGGGCCGCTGCGGCGAGTGCCAGGCCTGGGGCACGGTCGAGGAGGCCGGGGCCCCCGCCGCGGGCTTCGTGGCCGCCGCGCCCGTCACCTCCCGGGCCCGCCCCATCACCGAGATCAGCGTGGAGAGCGCCGAGGCCGTCCCCACCGGCGTCGGTGAACTCGACCGGGTCCTGGGCGGCGGCGCCGTCCCCGGCGGCGTGGTCCTGCTCGCCGGCGAGCCCGGTGTCGGCAAGTCCACCCTGCTCCTGGAGGTCGCGGCGATGCGGGCCGCGGACGGCCCGGTGCTGTACGTCACCGGCGAGGAGTCGGCCGGGCAGGTGCGGTTGCGCGCCGAACGGCTGGGAGCGCTGTCCGACAAGCTCTACCTCGCCGCCGAGACCTCCATCGCGTCCCTCGTCAGCCACGTGGAACAGGTCGGGCCGCGCCTGCTGATCGTGGACTCGGTGCAGACTATGGTCTCCCCCGACGCCTCCGGCGTCCCGGGCGGTGTCACGCAGATCCGCCAGGTGACCGGCGCCCTGATCCAGATCGCCAAGGAGCGCGGGATCGCCACCATCCTGGTCGGCCACGTCACCAAGGACGGGTCCATCGCGGGCCCCCGCATGCTGGAGCACCTGGTCGACGTGGTGCTGCACTTCGAGGGCGAGCGCCACTCCCAGCTGAGGCTGCTGCGCGCGATCAAGAACCGGTACGGCCCCACCGACGAGATCGGCTGCTTCGAGCTGACCGAGAGCGGGATCGTCGGCCTGCCCGACCCCAGCGGGCTGTTCCTCACCGAACGCACCGACCCGGTGCCGGGCACCTGTGTCACGGTCGCCATGGAGGGCAGGCGTCCGCTGATCACGGAGGTCCAGGCACTGGTCGCGCCCACCCCCCTGCCCGCCCCGCGCCGCGCCACGTCGGGCCTGGACACCTCCCGGGTCAACATGATCCTGGCGGTGCTGGAGAAGCGCACGGGTATGCGACTGGCCAACATGGACGTGTACGCGTCGACGGTCGGCGGCGTCAAGCTCACCGAGCCCGCCGTGGACCTGGCGCTGGCCATGGCCGCGGCCAGCTCCAGCAACGACGTCGCCCTGCCCGTCGATTTCATCGCGATCGGCGAGGTCGGTCTGGCCGGTGACGTGCGCACCGTCTCCGGTGTGCGGCGCAGGGTGGCGGAGGCGCAACGGCTCGGATTCACCGAGGCGATCGTGCCCAAGCACTTCGGCGACCCGATCCCGGGCATCCGCGTCCAGGAGGTGGAGGAGCTGAGCGAAGCCCTCCTGCGCGTCTCCAAGCGGTCGCGCCGGCCCCGGCAGGCACGCCTAGAAGTCGTAGACCGGGCCCTTGCCGCCCAGGAGGGCGCAGGAGTTCGCGAACTCCTCCTCGTAGGACTCGGAGCCCTCGGCGACGGCCACGACCGGGTCGTAGATCATCGGGCACGGGCCGTCCTCGCCCTTGGTCTGCGCGATCGACCCGGCCCCGGTGATGGCGGCGCAGGCCCTCTCGGCCTCGGGGTGGTTCCCGCCCGTGGGCCGGCACTCCAGGGTGACCTGCCGGGTCTCCCCCGAGGACAGGCTCCGGATGCTCAGGGTGTGGCTGGTCGCCACGGTGCGCTCCGTCTGGACGGCGTGCGCGGGCGCGGCGAACGCGAGGGACAGGGCGGCGGTGGCCACGAGGGCCAGGGCGGTGCGGTGCACGACTGCTCCCGGTGTGCGAATGATCAGAACACCACGCATCGTAACCATTCGATCACCAGAAGCGGCCGTGTTTGCCAAAACACGAGAGCCTTCTTACCCGACACTCCCAGTTCGCCCCGAAATCGCCGCATCCGGATGCGGGGCGGTCTCCCCGCCCCGCATCCGGGGGTCGAGAGGAGCGTGTCAGGCGAGCAGCGGGAGCAGGGACTCGAGCCAGCGGTCGGCGATCCTGCGGTCGCCGCTGCCGGACGGGTGCACCCCGTCGTAGGTGTCGGCGTCCGCGTCGAACCCCGTCCACTGGTCGACCACGAGGACCGGTGACTCCGCCGTGTCCTGCGCCTCGGCCCACGCGGGGATGGCGGCGTTGAGGTCCTCCACGCCCTGGCCGCACGTGGCGCAGCTGCGGTCGGAGTCCATCGGGATGATCTGGGCGACCAGGATGCGCATGCCGGGGTTCTGCGCCCGCATCTGGCCGACGAGCACGCCGTAGGCGTCCAGGACCGTCTCCGTGGGGACGCCGCTCCACACGTCGTTGGTGCCGAAGTGCATCAGCACCACGTCCGGCTCCGTCCGCGCGAGCCAGTCCACGAGAAGGCCGCGGGCAGCCACGTCGGTGACGAGGAAGCCGCCGTGGCCCTCGTTGTCGCCGTCGTACTCGAAGCCGCAGCCGTCGCCGGGCCGGGTCCCGACGAAGTCGGCGTCCGTGTGGCCCGCCTCCACCAGGTCGGCCCACAGCAGGGCCCTCCAGCATCCGGGCGAGCCCGTGATCGAGTCGCCCAGCGGCATGATCCGCACCGCGTCCCCCTCCGTCCGTGCCGTGTCCGCCGGGGCCGCCCCGGCGTCCGCCGAGGCCGGGGCGAGCGCGCCCGCGACCAGTGCCAGTGTGAGGCCGAGGCCTGCGCAGACGCGCCGGGCGGCCCGGGAGAGTCGTCGGTCCATACGGAAAACTCCTTGCTCTGTGCGGGACCCCGGGGAGAGCACTATGGGAGCGCTCCCAACCGCTCGCAGGGTACCTCCGCCCCGCTCGCACGGGAAGAGGGGTTCGCGGATCCGCCGGCGCGGGCCCCTCCGCCGGTGGACGCGCGCACACCGCCCGACGGCGGGACGCGCGCCCGTGGAACGCCCACGGACCCCTGGCACGGCTCGGGGGCCGGGAGCCGCGTGCTCCCGGCCCCCGAGGGCCCCTGCGTCCTTCTCCCGCGGCGTCGGCCGGGTCAGGCCTTGAGCTGGAACGGCAGCTGGGACTGGTTGCCGGCGTAGTCTCCGTGCAGGTTGGCCCGGTACCAGCCGGCCTGGGCCGTGGAACTGGTCTCGCGGCAGTCCGTGAAGGAGCGGTTCCGCTCCCAGTCGACCGTGAACTCGTGCGGGACGCCGCGGCTGAGCTGGCGCTCCTCGGTCCCGCCGTCCTCCAGGCAGTCCGCGGTGGAGTAGATGCGGTCGTCCCCGGAGTGGATCCGCACCTCCAGGGCGGCGCCGCCCACGTCCACGGTGCAGGTCTGCTCCGCGGTGTTGACCACGGTGATCTTGAACCCCGGGTTGGATCCGGCGCCGTAGACCTCCTGGTCCTTCTCCGCGAAATCGAACGTCACCACGACGTCCTGCGGGCGGCAGAGGTCCTCGGCCCGCTCGGGCGCGGCCACACCGCCGCCCTCGCCGCCGCCCTCACCGCCACCGGAGCCCTCGGACTCCTCGTCGCCGGGAGAGGGCGAGGCGCTCTCCTCCGCCCCCTCGGACTCCTCGGCCGTGGGTTCGCCGCTTTCGGCCGCGGAGGGGTCCTCGGGTGGGACACTGGGAGAAGCCGAGGCGTCGACCCCGGCTTCGGACCGGGTCGGTTCGCCGCTCTCCTCGCCCGAGGGACGGCAGGCGAACGCGATCACCGCGAACACCATCATGAACCCGATCAGGACGAAGGCACGCCGCTTCCAGTAGGTCTCGCGGCTGACGGCTCCTGGATGTCCGGTACTTGACGCCATGGGCCGTAGTATTGCGGTTTTGCGTGCCACCCACCTACTCAACCCGCCGATTCCCTGTTAAAGATGAGCGATAACCCTTACAGCACCGCCGTTCTGGCGTGGTACGAGTCGCACGCGCGCGACCTCCCCTGGCGTGCGCCGGACGCGACCCCCTGGTCCATCCTGGTCAGCGAGATCATGCTCCAGCAGACGCCCGTCGTGCGGGTCCTGCCCGCCTGGCGCGCCTGGATGGAACGCTGGCCCACCCCCGCCCACCTGGCAGGCGAGGCCTCGGGGGAGGCGGTACGCATGTGGAACCGGCTCGGTTACCCGCGCCGCGCGCTGCGCCTGCACGCCTGCGCCGTGGCCATCACCGAGGAGCACGGCGGCCGGGTCCCGGACGACCACGCCACGCTGCTCTCCCTCCCGGGGGTCGGCGCCTACACCGCCGCGGCGGTGGCGAGCTTCGCCTACGGACAGCGGCACGCCATTCTGGACACCAATGTCCGCCGTGTCCTGGCAAGGGCCGAAACCGGAGTCGAGTACCCACCGAAAACCCAGACCAAGGCGGAGACGGCGCTCGCCGAGTCCCTGCTGCCGCCCACCGCCTCGGTCGCGGCGCGCTGGGGAGTGGCCGTGATGGAGCTCGGCGCCCTGGTGTGCACGGCGCGCACGCCCACGTGCGCGTCCTGCCCGATCGCCGGGCAGTGCGCCTGGAAGCTCGCGGGCAAGCCCGCCTACGACGGGCCGCCCCGGCGGGGTCAGACCTACGAGGGCACCGACCGCCAGGTGCGCGGCCGTCTGCTCGCCGTGCTCCGCGACTCCGCGCACCCGGTGGCCAAGGGGTCCCTGGACGCCGTCTGGGACGATCACGTCCAGCGCGAGCGAGCGCTGGACGCCCTCGTGTCCGACGGCCTGGTGGACCCCCTCGACGACGGCCGGTACGCCCTCCCCGCCTGAGTCCGCCCCGCTCCCGGGGACGGTGTCAGTCGGCCATGCGGGCGCTCGTACCGGTGCCCGCGTCGAACTCCGCCTCGGTCCCGTCGAAACCGCCGCTGCACGGGGCGCCGGGCTCCGGGGTGTTCTCGCCCTGGACGTACTCGACCAGGTACTCGACGAGGCGCGGGTCCTCGGCTCCCTCGAGGAGGATCTGGGAACCCCAGGCCGACGCCACCACGGGAGCGGGCAGGCCCTCGACCGGGCTGATCACCAGGTAGTCGCCCGGCGAGTAG
This sequence comes from Nocardiopsis codii, assembly GCF_036327455.1. Lineage (NCBI taxonomy): Bacteria > Bacillati > Actinomycetota > Actinomycetes > Streptosporangiales > Nocardiopsidaceae > Nocardiopsis > Nocardiopsis codii. The sequence continues at coordinate 316,578 of NZ_JAUZMY010000002.1, forward strand.
AGGCCCGCGAGCGTCTCCACCTGGTCGGCGGGCAGGCCGGGTTCGTAGGCGATCCACACCGCCCCGTGCTCCAGGGAGTGCACGGCGTACTCGGTGCGCAGGGGCTCCGCGTAGACGCCGCAGTTCTGCCAGACCGGGTAGTGCTCCCCGCCCACGGGCGGGAACACGTCGTACTCGACGGTCTCGCCCTCCTCGACGTGGTCGGCGGACAGGTCCGTGTAGTGCTCGACCGCCTCCAGACCGCCTCCGGCGGAGGCGCCGGCCCCTCCGGACGCGCCGCCTCCCGGGGACGCCACCACGTAGAGGACACCGCCGCCGACGACGAGCAGCACGGCCAGCACGACCGCTCCGATGATCAGCGCGAGCCCGGCGCCGCGCTTCGTGCCCGCCTGCTGCGGGGGGTACGGGCCCTGTGGGCCGTACGGTCCGGGCGGGCCGTGGTGCCCCTGCGGACCGTAGGGTCCCGGCGGACCCGGCGGGGGGTATCCGCCACCCGGAGGTACTCCGCCCGGGGGCATCCCCGCGGGGGGAACCGCACCGTACTGGGCAGGCGGCGGACCTGCGGGAGCCCCCTGCGGCGGACCGCCGAAGGAGCCCGGCTGCGGGTGCTGGGGGTGCTGCGCGGACGGGGGCTGCTGCGGCTGCGGGCCGTGGGGCGGCCACGGACCGTGCTGCTGGGGATCTGGATGAGTCACGCTCGCACACTAACGGCCGAACGCCGACGGGGGCACCCCGAAGGGTGCCCCCGTGACGGACGTCGTCCGGCTCAGCGGTGTCAGTCGCTCTTGCCCGCGGCCGACTCCTCGACCTCGGGGGTGTCCGGAACCGCGGCCGGCTTCGGCACACCCTTGAACGTGAACTTGGCGTCCGTGCCCTCGCCCTCGGCGTCGATCACGACGATCTGGCCGGCCTTGAGGTCACCGAACAGGATCTTCTCGGACAGCTGGTCCTCGATCTCCCGCTGGATCGTCCTGCGCAGCGGGCGGGCGCCCAGCACGGGGTCGAAGCCGCGCTCGGACAGGATCTGCTTCGCCTTCGGGCGCAGCTCGATCCCCATGTCCCGCTCCTTGAGGCGACCGTCCAGGCTCGTGATCATGAGGTCCACGATCTGGAAGATCTCCCCCTCCGTCAGCTGGTGGAAGACGATGATGTCGTCCACACGGTTGAGGAACTCGGGGCGGAAGTTGGTCTTGAGCTCCTCGCTGACCTTCGCCTTCATCCGCTCGTAGTTCGTCTGGGCGTTGTCCTCCTTGGCGAAGCCCATGGCCTGGCCCTTGGAGATGTCCCGCGTGCCCAGGTTGGTCGTCATGATGATGACCGTGTTCTTGAAGTCGACGTTGCGACCCTGGGCGTCGGTGAGACGACCCTCCTCCAACACCTGGAGCAGGGAGTTGAAGATGTCGTTGTGGGCCTTCTCGATCTCGTCGAAGAGGACCACGGAGAACGGCTTGCGGCGCACCTTCTCGGTGAGCTGGCCGCCCTCCTCGTAGCCGACGTAGCCGGGAGGCGAGCCGAACAGCCGGGAGACCGTGTGCTTCTCCATGAACTCGGACATGTCCAGCTGGATCAGCGCGTCCTCGTCCCCGAACAGGAACTCGGCCAGGGTCTTGGACAGCTCGGTCTTACCGACACCGGACGGGCCGGCGAAGATGAACGAGCCACCGGGGCGCTTGGGATCCTTCAGACCGGCGCGGGTGCGTCGGATCGCCTGGGAGAGCGCCTTGATGGCGTCCTCCTGGCCGATGACCCGGCGGTGCAGCTCGTCCTCCATGCGCAGCAGCCGGGAGCTCTCCTCCTCGGTGAGCTTGAAGACCGGGATGCCGGTGGACGCGGCCAGGACCTCGGCGATGAGCTCCTCGTCGACCTCGGCCACGACGTCCATGTCGCCGGCCTTCCACTCCTTCTCCCGCTGCGCCTTCTTGTTGAGGAGCTGCTTCTCGTCGTCACGCAGCGACGCGGCCTTCTCGAAGTCCTGCGCGTCGATCGCGGACTCCTTGTCCCGGCGCACGCCCGCGATCTTCTCGTCGAACTCGCGCAGGTCCGGCGGAGCGGTCATCCGGCGGATGCGCATCCGCGAACCGGCCTCGTCGATGAGGTCGATCGCCTTGTCCGGCAGGAACCGGTCGCTGATGTAGCGGTCGGCCAGCTGCGCCGCCGCCACGAGGGCGCTGTCGGTGATGGAGACCCGGTGGTGCGCCTCGTACCGGTCGCGCAGGCCCTTGAGGATCTCGATGGCGTGCGTGATGGTCGGCTCGTCCACCTGGATGGGCTGGAAGCGCCGCTCCAGGGCGGCGTCCTTCTCCAGGTACTTGCGGTACTCGTCCAGGGTGGTGGCGCCGATGGTCTGGAGCTCACCCCGGGCCAGCATGGGCTTGAGGATGGAGGCGGCGTCTATGGCGCCCTCGGCGGCACCCGCTCCGACGAGCGTGTGCAGCTCGTCGATGAAGAGGATGATGTCGCCGCGGGTCCGGATCTCCTTGAGCACCTTCTTGAGGCGCTCCTCGAAGTCACCGCGGTAGCGGCTGCCCGCGACCAGCGCGCCCAGGTCCAGCGTGTACAGCTGCTTGTCCTTGAGCGTCTCGGGGATCTCCCCCTTGACGATCTTCTGCGCCAGCCCCTCGACCACGGCGGTCTTGCCGACGCCGGGCTCACCGATGAGGACCGGGTTGTTCTTGGTCCGCCTCGAGAGCACCTGCATGACGCGCTCGATCTCCTTGTCCCGGCCGATGACCGGGTCGAGCTTGCTCTCCCGGGCGGCCTGGGTCAGGTTGCGACCGAACTGGTCCAGGACCAGCGAGGTGGAGGGGGTGGACTCGGAGGACCCGGCGGTGGCCTGCGGCTCCTTGCCCTGGTAGCCGTGCAGCAGCTGGATGACCTGCTGGCGGACGCGGTTGAGGTCCGCGCCGAGCTTGACCAGGACCTGGGCGGCAACGCCCTCGCCCTCACGGATCAGACCCAGCAGTATGTGCTCGGTACCGATGTAGTTGTGGCCGAGCTGGAGCGCCTCGCGCAGCGACAGCTCAAGGACCTTCTTGGCGCGCGGGGTGAAGGGAATGTGCCCCGACGGCGCCTGCTGGCCCTGGCCGATGATCTCCTCAACCTGCTGCCGAACCGCTTCGAGGCTGATACCGAGGCTCTCCAGAGCCTTGGCGGCGACGCCCTCACCCTCGTGGATGAGGCCGAGCAGGATGTGCTCCGTACCGATGTAGTTGTGGTTGAGCATCCTGGCCTCTTCCTGGGCCAGAACCACCACTCGCCGTGCGCGGTCGGTAAACCTCTCGAACATGTCTCGTCGCTCCTCTACAGAGCGGTCAGGCAGGGACGGTCTCGCCGACCCAACTCTTCCGCATATCGGCCCCACAGGGATAACCGCCCAGGGGAGCACTGTCGCACCCGCCGGTCGACAGGCTGCCGACCGGGCGAACCTCTCCGCATGGCCGACCTCTCAGCCGTCCGTGCCAGAGACTTTCCCCGACGATAGGGCGTTCACCCAACATCCAACTACCAATTGACGCGTCAGATTTCCCTGTACGCCGAAGGCGAACGGCCCGAACACTCCCATCCATCACGAGAGTGCCCGGACCGCACGTGTGTAAGCCGGATAATCGGCTCTCAGCGAACAAGCCGATCCGCGTGTTGTTCTTCCGACCGGATCAGGCGGCCTGGAAAGCGGGAAATGCGCGTCACTCCCGGTCGACCGGGGCGCGGTCGGCGCCCGGTCGGCGGAACGGCCTCGGCCCCGCGGTCGTACGGCCGCGGGGCCGGAAGTCGAGAACCTCTGCGGGGGCGGGCGTGTCGCACCCCTGGCGTCGGAGCGCCCGACGTGTCGCGCGGCGGCGCAGCGGGCCGCACGGTCCGCGCCTCGCGTCCCGGAGTCGACGTGACCCGGGGCGGCGGTGCGCCCGCGTTCCGGTCCGGCGCCGTCGGCGAGGGTTCCGGCGCCCGTCGTATCCCCTTGTCCCCTGCATCCCCGTGGAGCGGGATCCGTGTCACAGGACCCCCCGTGCGCCGGGTCCGCCGGTGTCAGGCGGTGCTGGATGAGGGAGTCGGGTGCGCCTGGTGGGCGCCGGACGTAATTCGATCAAGCCCTGACAACATTTCGGCGAACCGGAGACGGTCGTCCGGCCTAGCCCTTGATGGCCTCATATTCGGCGACGATGGCGGCGGGGATCCGGCCGCGCTCATTGACGGGCTTCCCGGCGGCCTTCGCCCACGCCCGAATCTCGGCGCTGCGCTCACGGCTGGGCGCATTCCGGCTGCCGCGGCGAGCGGTGGCGCGGTTCGCCTTGGACGGAGCCTTGCGGGAGGCGTCGACGAACGGGTTAAGGGCCTCGCGAAGCTTGGCGGCATTACCCGCACTGAGGTCGATTTCGTACGTCGAGCCGTCCAGACCGAACGTCACCGTCTCCTCGGCCTCGCCGCCGTCGAGGTCGTCGACCAGGAAAACCTGGACCTTCTGTGCCATGGAATCAAACCTTTCAGAAGAGCGGTGTCTGCACACCTGAATATAAAGCTATCTCGCGCGAACGCGGAAGACAATTCCCGGCGTGCCAGAAATCATCCGGACCCGACCGTGGTTTCGGGGGTCACCGAAGCAGCGCGGGTGCGGCGAGTTGCCCCACGCACGCGGGGGACGGAGACCCGTCCCCCGGGGTTCGCGCAAGCGGTCAAGTACCGTATCAACGACCGTCGGATTCGGCGCGTTCCCCACCCTGGACAATCGGCGTCTCGTTCGTCGCCTCGGTCTCGCGAACCTCGGCCGCGCCCTTGTCGTCGCTCGCACCCTGAGCCGCCTTGTCATTGCTGACCAGGCTTCCGTCCATCCGCCGCGGCGCCATCTCCTTGCGCAGCAGGTTGATGACGAAGGCACAGAAGACGGTACCGACAACCACCGGGGGGATGAGCGCCGACAATACGTCGATGAGTCCAGGGGGAACCACCGACGACAAAAAGTCACCCATCGAAGCGGTCCACCCTTCCTGGTTGTTACTTATTGCAGCAAATACCCGACTCAGTGTCGGGCCACTCCGGGGGGATGGCGCGCCGGGCAACCTGGCAAACGCATACCCGACATCATAGACATCGTTTGCCCCCGGTTTGACACCGGACGTACCCGAGCAGCCCCCCGCAAACCCCATGGGTGCCAATGTCCGGTCGTAGGTTCGGTGCCCTCGTGTGGCTGCGACCGGAACACGGGGTCTTGCGGGGTCAAATCACGACCCTTCGTCACCGCCCCGCCGAACTCGATGAGGAGGGCGGTCGGCCGGACGCAAGTACACATTACCTGCCCCGTTCCACCTCCATACCACCCGGTGCACATAAGCGCCCCCCACTGTGACCTCCGCAGCCGCCCCTCCGTGGCGCCGTAAGGGGAACTCCGTACCATGCCCACCGAAAATCCTTTAGGCGCGGGCGGTGCGGGCCGCGTCGTCGAGGCGCACAAGCATCCTTGTGTTCCCGAGGGTGTTGGGCTTAACCCGCTCCAAGTCGAGGAATTCGGCAACTCCCTCGTCATAGGAACGCAGTAGTTCCTCGTACACACGCGACGAGACAGGAGTCCCCTGGATCGGGGCAAAGCCGTGTTTGGAGAAGAAACCGGTCTCGAATGTCAGACAGAACACACGGCGCACACCCAACTCACGGGCGGTGTCGAGGAGCTCGGTCACGATTCGGTGTCCCACGCCGAAACCGCGCAGGGAGGGATCGACCGCGACGGTCCGCACTTCCGCCAGGTCCTCCCAGAGCACGTGGAGGGCTCCGCAGCCCACCAGCCGGCGCTCGACCTCCGTCTCGGAGGGGGCGTCACGGGCGGGTTCCGGGCCGGATGGCGGCATGTCCGGAACCACCTCCGCCTCGGCGACCCAGAACTCCTGGACGTCCTCGTAGAGGTTGACGGTGCTCTTGGACAGCACCCGCCGGTCGACGGTGTAGGTGTCGACGAGGCGGCGGATGTCGGCGACGTCGCGCGTTCGGGCGCGGCGCACGTGAACATGGCGAACGGGCATAGCGGGACCAGACTATGCCCACGCGAGTGATGACTCCTACCGCAGGACCACCCCTACCGGAACGCGACGCGCGGGCCGGGACGAGTGACGACCCCTACCGCAGGACACCCCTACCGGAACGCGACGCGCGGGCCGGGACGGGAGACGACCCCTACCGCAGGACACCCCTACCGGAACGCGACGCGCGGGCCGGGACGGGAGACGACTCCCAGCGGGGGATTCGGTGTCCCGACCTACGGCCGGGGCGGTCGCCGCCCCCACCGGGGCGGCACGCCTGCGGGAACGACGAGGTCGGGGGCACTACGGCACCGCCGACCGGAGAGTCGCCCCTCCGGTTCCTGCGGTGCGCGTGCGCCCCCGGGGTCGGTATGACCGTTGCTGCCCCGGCCTCCGCCGGGGGTCGGCTCAGATGAGCTGCCGCCGTGCGGCCCAGACGACCGCCTCTATGGGTGTGTTCACGCCGAGTACGTCGCAGATGTTGCGGATACGCCGGCGCAGGGTCCTCGCGCTGAGTTCCAGATGCCGGGCGGCCACCTCGGTGGTCACGCCGGTGGCGATCTCGGCGAGCAGTTCGAGTTCCTCGTGGCTCAGTTCCACCGGCGCGTACGGGCTGCTGACAGCAGTGTCGCGCGGGCGGGCCTGAAGGGGTACCACGTTCTCCCGGTGCTCCCTCGGCTGGAGAGCGCCATGGTCCTCAACGGTGCGTCGTACGAGTGTGGCCTGTTCCACTCCGTCCTCCCTCATCATCTGAGTGCGGAACATCAACTCGTCACCTGATGGAAGCGAGTGCACCGGACGGGGTTCGATCCCCGTCGGAGCGGACGGAAACGCCGCGGGCCCCGGAATCCCCGACGGACCCCTCTGGCACAGGGGTCGGGGGCGTTCTGGGCGCACGGGTCGCAGCGTGCCTGGTTCGCTGGGGTCTGGGACGGACAGACCACACCGAGGGCGCACATGCGCGCGCGAATTCGGACCGCTCTCGCAGCCCTGTTCCGCGCTCACCGTCGTTCTCGATCCACTTCGGCAAACTCGCGGGCCTGGGCCCGCCCACAGCACGCTAGGCGGCAGAGATGATACCGTCAAGACCCGATAAATCACCATGTGTAGTTAGTCAAGTCCCTTCCGTGACAGAGAAAGGGAAAAGAAAAACCCCCAACTGCATTGACCTGCGTAAACAACCTTCACCAGAGAGTGGCTACAGGGAGCACTCTGCCCCCGGGAAAAACTCTGGCCTATCTCCGCGGACATCACGGTCTGACTGGAGGTTTGCGTTCTATGTCCGAACGGTGAGCCGTGTCCCATGGTCCGCGCCGTGCGGGGTGTAGAGAAAGAGGGCCGACGCACGCTGTGTGCGCCGACCCCCGTCCTGTCTTTCGGACATCCGGTGCGACCCTTATCGGCCATCCCTCTATGGATACGGCGGGAATCCGCGCCCTCCGGCGCCCTGTCACGGGCGCGTCCGGGCGGCCTCCCCCGCGCCGGGCCGGAGGGTCCCGGTCAGTCCCCCGAGGGCTTCACGATCGGGAAGAGCACCGTTTCGCGGATGTTCTTGCCCGTGAAGGCCATGAGCAGGCGGTCGATACCGACTCCCACACCACCGGTCGGCGGCATCCCGTACTCCAGCGCACGCAGGAAGTCCTCGTCCAGCTGCATCGCCTCAAGGTCTCCCTCGGCCGCCATCAGCGACTGCCGGGTGAGCCTCTCGCGCTGCTCGACCGGGTCCACCAGCTCCGAGTAGCCCGTGCCCAGCTCCATGCCGAACCCGATCAGGTCCCACTTCTCTGTGAGCAGCGGGTCCTCCCTGTGCTGGCGGGTGAGCGGGCTGGTCTCCACCGGGAAGTCGCGCACGAACGTCGGCTGGAGGAGCGTGTGCTCGACCAGTTCCTCGAAGACGTGCTCGACGAGCTTGCCCTGGCCCCAGTCCTGGCTGAACTCGACGCCCTTGGCCTCGGCCAGTCGGCGGACCTCCTCCAGGGGGGTGCGCGGGTCGACCTCGGCGCCGAGCGCCTCGGACACGGCCCCGTACAGGGTGATCTGCGGCCACTCCCCGCCGAGGTCGTACGCCTCGCCGTCCCGCTCGACCACGGTCGTGCCGAACACGGCGCGCGCCGCGTCCTGGACGAGTTCGCGGGTGACGTCCGCCATGACGTTGTAGTCGGCGTACGCCTGGTAGAACTCCAGCATCGTGAACTCGGGGTTGTGCGTGGAGTCCGCGCCCTCGTTCCGGAAGTTGCGGTTGACCTCGAAGACCTTCTCCAGGCCGCCCACGACCAGCCGCTTCAGCGACAGCTCGGGCGCGATGCGCAGGTACAGGTCCATGTCGTAGGCGTTGATGTGCGTGGTGAACGGCCGCGCGGTGGCACCGCCGTGCACACGCATCAGCATCGGGGTCTCGACCTCGATGAAGTCGCGCCGGCTCAGGCCCTCCCGGATCGCCCGGATGGCGGCCGAACGGCGGCGCACCATCTGCTGGGACTCGGGGTTGACGATGAGGTCGACGTACCGCTGCCGCACCCGGGCCTCGGGGTCGGTCAGGCCCTTGTGCTTCTCCGGGAGCGGGCGCAGGCACTTGGCGGTCAGCGTCCAGGAGTGCACCAGGATCGAGAGCTCGCCGCGGCGGGAGGTGATGACCTCGCCCTCCACGCCGACATGGTCGCCCAGGTCGACGTCGGCCTTCCAGGCGTCCAGCCGCTCCTGGCCGACCTTGTCCAGGGACAGCATGATCTGGACGTCGCCGGTCTCGTCGCGCAGCGTCGCGAAGCAGAGCTTGCCACCGGTGCGGTAGAGCATCACGCGACCGGCGATGGAGACGTCGACACCCGTGTGGGCGTCGGGCTCCAACCCCTGGTGTTTGTCGCGCACGGCACCGATCGACGTGGAGCGCGGGAAAGTCACGGGGAAGGGGTCGATTCCCTCCTCCCGGAGACGGTCCAGCTTCTGGCGCCGGACCCGCATCTGTTCGGGCAGGTCGTCGTAGGTGTCGTCGTGCGTGTCAGTCACGCGCACGATCCTACCGGCGGTCCGCGCCCCGGCCGACCGTCCGGGCGCCGGCCGGAACGCGGATCCCCGGGCCGGGCCGCGCGGCCGCAGTGGTGGGACCGGGGGGTCCGGATCACTAGGATTGCGCTGCCTTGACCCGCGCACCCCACCCCTGGATCAGGACCTACTGAGAGACCGGACAATGAGCGTTGAGGGAAGCACGAAGGCCGTCGTCACGGCGCTGTGTGCGAATCTGGGAATCGCCGTCACGAAGTTCGTGGCCTACGTACTGACGGGATCGTCCTCCATGCTGGCGGAGTCCATCCACTCCGTGGCCGACTCCAGCAACCAGGCCCTGCTGCTCATCGGCGGCAAGCGGGCACGGCGCGGGGCCACGGAGGAGCACCCCTTCGGGTACGGGCGCGAGCGCTACATCTACGCGTTCGTGGTCGCGATCGTGCTGTTCAGCGTGGGCGGCCTGTTCGCGCTCTACGAGGCCTGGCACAAGATCTCCCACCCGGAGCCCATCACCGAGTGGCAGTGGGTGCCCGTCGCGGTGCTGCTGGTCGCGATCGGGCTGGAGTCGATGGCCATGAGGACCGCCATCAAGGAGTCCAACGCGGTGCGCGGCAAGGCGAGCTGGGTCGAGTTCGTGCGCAGGGCGAAGGCCCCCGAACTGCCCGTGATCCTGCTGGAGGACGCCGGAGCCCTCCTCGGCCTGGTGTTCGCCCTGCTCGGCGTCAGCCTGACCCTGATCACCGGCAACGGCCTCTGGGACGGCCTGGGCACCGCCGCCATCGGCATCCTGCTCGTGGTCATCGCGATCGTGCTCGCCGCCGAGGTGAAGAGCCTGCTGGTCGGGGAGTCCGCCACGCGCGAGAACGTGCTGGCGATCCGGAAGGCCATCGAGTCGGTCGAGGACGTCGACCGACTCATCCACATGCGCACCCTGCACGTGGGCCCCGAGGAGCTGCTGGTGGCCGCCAAGGTCGCGGTGGACGCCGAGGACGACGCGGGCCGGGTGACCCGGGCGATCAACGACGCCGAGGAGCGCATCCGCGCGTCCGTGCCCATCGCCACCCTGATCTACATCGAACCCGACCTGTTCCGCACCGCGCCCGCGTCCCCGGCCTCCCCCGGAGCCGAGTCCTCCGGGTGAGCCGACGGCGGTGCGGCCCCCTGGCCGCACCGCCCGTCCCCGGTCGCACGCGTCCCCGGGCACGGGGCCCGGGGCGCGTCCGGCCGCCCGCGCGCCGCCCCGGATCAGCCCGCGTTGCGCTCGAAGACCAGGCGCAGCCCGATGAGGGTGAGCCACGGCTCGTGGAGGTCCACGGTCTCGCACTCGCCGATGACGGTGGACGCGAGTCCCCCGGTGGCCACGACGGTCACGTCGTCCGGGGAGTCGGTGAGCTCGGAGACCATCCGGTCGACGATCCCGTCCACCTGGCCGGCGAACCCGAACACGATGCCAGAGCGCAGCGCCTCCGTGGTGTTCTTGGCGATGGCGGAGCGCGGCTTGACGATCTCCACCATGTGCAGCTGGGCGCCGCGCCTGGACAGGGCGTCCACGGAGATGTCGATGCCCGGGGCGATCGCGCCGCCCACGTACTCGCCCTTGACGCTCACCGCGTCGAAGGTCGTCGCGGTGCCGAAGTCCACGACCACGGCCGGCCCGCCGTAGAGGTGGTTGGCGGCCAGGGCGTTGATGATCCGGTCGCTGCCCACCTCCTTGGGGTTGTCCATCCGGATCGGCACCCCGGTCTTGACCCCGGGCTCGACGATGACGGCGGCGACGTCGCCGAAGTGGCGCCGGAACATGTCCCGCATCTCGTGTTGGACGGATGGCACCGAGCAGCACAGGGCGATGCCGTCGATGTCCTCCGGCCCGCCGAGGGTGGTCCCGTCGAGGAGCCCGCGCAGCACCACCGACCACTCGTCGGCGGTGCGCCGGGTGTCGGTCCCCACTCTCCAGTGTTCGAGAAGCTCGTCGGATTCGAAGAGACCGAAGACCGTCTCGGAGTTGCCGACGTCGATCGCGAGCAGCATTCTGAGGGCCTCATCCATGGTCGAAGTGGTGTGTTCTCAGAGAATCTTCCACCACACGGGCACCCTCACAACAGGTCGAGAGCGATATCGAGCGCGGGACTGGAATGGGTGAGGGCTCCGACGGCGAGGTAGTCGACCCCGGTGCGGGCCACGTCCCCGGCGACGTCGAGGGTCAGACCGCCGGACGACTCCAGGCGCGCACGGCCTCCCACCTGGGCGACGGCCGCGCGGAGCTGGTCGACGGTGAAGTTGTCGAGGAGGATCTCCTCCGCTCCGGCGGCGATGGCGTCCTCGATCTGGTCGATCCGGTCGACCTCGACCTCCAGGGGCAGGTCGGGGAAGCGGGCGCGGATGGCGCGCACCGCCTCGCCGACGCTTCCGGCGGCGACCACGTGGTTGTCCTTGACCAGGCCGGCGTCGCTGAGGCCGTACCGGTGGTTGACGCCGCCGCCGCAGCGCACCGCGTACTTCTCCAGGGCGCGCATCCCGGGGCGGGTCTTGCGGCTGTCGCGGACGCGGGCCCGCGTACCGGCGAGGGCGTCCACCCATGTGCGCGTCGCGGTCGCGATTCCGGACATGTGCGTGAGGAGGTTGAGCGCGGTCCGTTCCGCCGTGAGCAGGTCGCGCGTGCGGGCGGTGACGGTCATCAGCACGTCTCCCCGCTTGACCGCGTCGCCGTCCCGCGCGGTGCGCGTGACCTCCAGGGCGCCGTCGGCGACGAGCCAGAACACGAGTTCGGCGAGCGGGAGTCCGCTGACGGTGCCGTCGGCGCGGGCCACCACGTGGGCGGTGCGGACCTGGTCGGCGGGGATCGTGGCGACGCTGGTGACGTCGATGCCGGGGCCGGCGGTGAGGTCCTCGGAGAGGGCCCGGCGGACCAGTTCCACGTGGGACTGGTGGGGGGCGGTGTGGGGGAGGGAGAACTCGGCCCTGGACTCCGGGCTGCGAGCGGTGTGCGCGGACCCGGGGGCGTCGCCCCGGTCCGCGGGGAGGACCGCGAGGGGGAAGGCGATGGCGTCGAGCTCGGCCACGAGCGCGGGCGGCAGGGAGGGCTGCCATTCCTCGGTGGTGGTCACGGCGGTGTCCCCTTCCAGTCGGACGACGAGGGGCCGGATCCTGAGCCCGGGTCTGGACTCGGGATGGTCGGCGCGCTGGTGAGAGCCTCTGCTCTCGGTTCTGTAGAGGGCTGCGGCGGCCACGAGGCGGGCCGTGGTGAGCAGGTTCGTGGCCTCCCAGGCGGCCACGCCGGGGGTGACGGGGGCGTCCGGGCGGGCGAGGGCGTCGAGTTCGGCGACCAGGTCGGTGAGGCCCGCACCGGTGCGGAGCACCCCGGCGTACCGCGACATGAGCGTGCGGACCCGGGCCGCGGTGGAGGGGTCGACGAGCGGGGTCGCGGCGCCGACGGTCACACCCTCGGCGGGTGCGGGCGCGGGCTCCTGCGCCAGGCGGGCGGCGATCCGGTCGGCGTAGACCAGGCCCTCCAGCAGGGAGTTGGACGCGAGCCGGTTGGCGCCGTGGACGCCGGTGCGGGCGACCTCGCCGACCGCCCAGAGGCCGGGGACGCCGGTACGGCCGTCGGTGTCGACCTCCGCGCCTCCGGACGCGTAGTGGGCGGCCGGGGCGACGGGGACGGGCCGGGTCAGCGGGTCGATGCCGTTCTCGCGGCAGGAGGCCAGGATGGTGGGGAACCGCTTCTCCCAGGTGGCCGCACCGAAGTGGCGGGTCTCCAGGTACACGTGGTCCACGCCCTGCTCGGCCATCGTGCGGGCGATGGTGCGGGCGACCACGTCGCGGGGGGCGAGGTCGGCGAGCTCGTGCACGCCCTCCATGATGCGTGCGCCGTCGGCGTCCACCAGGTAGGCGCCCTCGCCGCGCAGGGCCTCGGACACGAGGGGCTGGCGACCGCGCGACTCGGCCCCGAGCCAGAGCACGGTGGGGTGGAACTGGATGAACTCCAGGTCGCGCATCCGGGCCCCGGCCCTGGCGGCGAGGGCGAGGCCGTCCCCGGTGGAGACGGGCGGGTTGGTGGTGGCAGCGAAGATCTGCCCGATCCCGCCGGTGGCCAGGACCACCGCCGGGGCGACGACCGCGCCGACCCCGTCGCGCGCGCCCTCGCCCATGACGTGCAGGGTCGCGCCGCTGACCGCACCGGTGACGGGGTCGTGGAGGGTGTCGAGGGCGAGGGCGTGCTCGACGACCTCGATCCGCTCCTCGGCGAGGACGGCGGCGACGAGCGCGCGCTGGATCTCGGCGCCCGTGGCGTCGCCGCCCGCATGCGCGATCCGGTCCGCGCGGTGACCGCCCTCGCGGGTGAGGGCGAGGGCTCCGTCCTCGGAGCGGTCGAACTCGGCGCCGAGGCCGATGAGCCAGCGGAGGGCGTCGGGGCCCTCGGTGGCCAGGACGTGGACGGCGTGGGGGTCGGACAGGCCGCCCCCCGCCAGGTGGGTGTCGACCATGTGCGCGACGGGGTCGTCGCCGGGCGCGACGGCCGCGGCGATCCCGCCCTGGGCGTAGGCGGTGGAGCCGGTGGACAGCCGGTCCTTGGTGACGAGCACGACCCGGCCGCGCTCGCTCCTCTGGACGTAGCGCAGCGCGGTGCTCAGCCCCGCGATGCCCGAACCGACGACCGCGACGTCCGCCGCGACGGTCCACCCGGGCTCCGGTGCGTCGATCCTGGTCTGTGCGGGTCTACTCATCTGGGGTCTCTTTCGCGAGGGGCCGCCCCCGCGGGGCGGTGGTGAACCGGCACGCGGGCCGGTGACGCGGTCACAGGGGGACCGACACGTTGTCGATGAGCCGGGTGGCGCCCACGCGGGCGGCGACGGCCAGGACCGCGTCCCCCCGGTGGCCGGACGCGACCTCGTCGAAGGTGCGGGCGTCGACCAGGGCCAGGTAGTCGAGGTCGACGGGGGGTGTCGCGCCGGCCGCCTCGTCCAGGACGGCGCGGGCGGCGGCGCGGACGGCGTCCGGCCCGCCGGAGGCGGCGGCCCGGCCGGCGCGCAGGGCGCGCGACAGCGCCAGCGCGCTGCGCCGCTCGGCGTCGGACAGGTAGACGTTGCGGCTGGAGGAGGCGAGCCCGTCGGGGTCGCGGAGGATGGGGGCCCCGACGATCTCCACGGGCATGTCGAGGTCGGCGACCATGCGCCGGACCAGGGCGATCTGCTGGGCGTCCTTTTCCCCGAAGACCGCCGTGCCGGGGCGGACGAGGTTGAGGAGCTTGGCGACGACGGTGAGCACCCCGGTGAAGTGCCCGGGGCGGGAGGCGCCCTCCAGGCGTTCGCCCATGGGGCCGGCGTCGACCGTGACCATCTGCGCTGTCGGGTACATGGTCTCGACGGCGGGGGCGAAGACGACGTCCACACCCTCCTCGGCGCAGACCGCGGTGTCGGCGGCCAGGTCGCGCGGGTAGCGGTCGAAGTCCTCGTCGGGCCCGAACTGGAGGGGGTTCACGAAGACGCTGACGACGACCGTGTCGGCGCGCTCCCCCGCCAACCGCATGAGGGTGCGGTGACCGCCGTGGAGGGCGCCCATGGTGGGGACGAGGGCGACGCGCCCGGCACCGGTGAGGGCGCGGCGCAACTCCTCGGGCGTGCGCGCGACGAGGGGGCCGCCGGTGGTCGCGGACTGCGGTGTGGGTTCGGTCATCGGTTGTTTCCCGTGGTGGAGTTCTGCGGCACGCGCGACGCGGCGGCCGGACGCGCACCGGGCGCGGCGTGGGGGCGGGTCGTCAGCGGCGGAGGACGTCGAGCAGGCGCACGGCGTCCTCGGGCTTGAGCATCCCGGCGTTGATGGCGCGGTCGGCGGTCAGCCTGGCCAGTTCGACGTAGCTGGCGACGCTCTCGGGGGCGTTCTCGCGCAGCTGCTCGATGTGCCCGGCGACGGTTCCGGCGTCGCCGCGCAGGACGGGGCCGCTGAGGCCGTGGATGCCCAGCCGGAGGGCGTTGTCGAGGGCGGCGCTGAGCATGGGGGCGAGCATGCGGCCGGGCTCGGGGACCCCGGCGGCGGAGAGCAGGGAGGCGCTGTCCGCGACGAGGGTGACGAGGTGGTTCGCGCCCCCGGCGAGGGCCGCGTGGTAGAGGGTGCGCTTCTCCTCCTCGATCCACACGGGTTCGGCGCCCATCTCGACGACGAGCGCCTCGGCGATGGGGCGCAGCTGCTCCGGTGCGGTGACGCCGAACGCGCAGTTGGCGAGGCGGTCGATGTCCTCGTCGCGGCCGGTGAAGGTCATCGCCGGGTGGATGGCGAGCGGGAGGGCGCCGACCAGGGTGGCCGGGGCGAGGACGCCGTAGCCGTGCGCTCCGCTGGCGTGGACGAGGAGCTTTCCGCGCAGGTCGGCGCCGGTGGAGGCGAGCCCCTCGGTGATGTCGGGCAGTGCGTCGTCGGGGACGGTCAGCAGGAGGAGGTCGCTGGCCTCGGCGACCTGTGCCGGTTCGAGGACGCGTGCGGTGGGCAGGCGTTCGGCGACGCGCTCCCGGGAGGCCTCGGAGACCGCGGAGGCCGCGACGACCTTGTGCCCGGCGCGGCCGAGGGCCTGGCCGAGGACGGAGCCGACCCGGCCGGGACCGATGACGCCGACCCGCAGTCGGGCGGGGCGCCCCTGCGTCGTCTCCATGTGCGTGCCCCCTCGTGGTGCGGTGCGTCCGGCTCTCGCGCACCGTGACGCCTGTGCACACGATAGCCCTCCCGCACCGGTGACCTGCCGCCCCGCCCCCGGACACGGGCGTGGGGACGGCCACGTCGTGTCCGTCCCCACGCGTCACGTTCCCCGTCTGCCGCCCGGGGCCGGATCAGTTCTGGATGATCACCCCGGAGTTGTAGCAGGAGCCGACGGACTTGCCGAAAACGGCGTTGGAGTTGCCGCAGCCGGTGTTCTCGTTCTCCAGCTCGTGGATGTGGGAGATGTTGCCGCTGAACTCGGAGCCGAAGTTGGAGGTCCAGGTACCACCGTGCGCCGCAGCCGGTCCGGCGGAGAGGAGGATTCCGGCGGAGGCGAGGACCACGGCACTGGTGGCAAGCGTCTTCTTCAGCACTACGTGTCTCCTTCTGTGCCCGGCCGGGGGACCGACCGGATCGCGGTTGTGCGTGGCACCCGGGGGTGCTGGAGACGAAGCTACCGATGCGGGAACCCGGATCACCCGCATTGAGCAGGAGTGATCACGAAAAACACGAACACTCCGACTCTGCGTAGCCGAGCGTCTCGGGGTCGATCGGGGCAAAGGCTCCGGACCCGGGAGAGGGGCGTGCGCGCAGCGTCACCGCCGCCCGGGTTTCCAGGCGCACACCAACGGGGGTTGCGGCCGACCCCTTCCGGGGCGGGGAGGCGCGGGGGAGGGGAGCCCGGCGGAGAGGTGAGGAGGCGCGAAGGCACGGAGGCCCTCCGCTGAGACCCGGGAGCGGACACCGGGCGTCTCGGAGAGCGGTCTCGGGCGGCGCGGAGGGGGACCGCGGACACGAGGAAGGCGCCATCCCGTCGTCACGGGATGGCGCCTCGCGCGGAAAGCTCGCGGGCCCTGGCCGGGTCGGTGCAGTCGGGACGTCTCCGACTGGACACCCCCGCCCGGTCGGGCCGGGTCGATCCGTCCTGCCGGTACCGCGTGTGTCGCGGTACTAGTTCTTGACCGTCGCGCCGGAGTCGGTGCAGTTGGCGCCGGCCACGCCCAGGATGGAGATCGCGTTGCCGCAGACGTTGATCGGCACGTCGAGGTCCGCGACGAGCTGGTTACCGCCCAGGATCGAGCCGTTGCCAGAGGTGAAGACGTTGCTGTTCGCCATGGCCGGGGCACCGGTGAACAGGACGCCGGCAGCAGCGGCGACGATGGCACTGGCGGCGAAAGCCTTCTTCAGCATGTATTTCTCCCGTCGGATCGGTCAGCGGGGGCGCCAACCGGTCGATAACGTTGACTATGTGTATGACACTGAACACTCGCCGTGTTCAGTCACTATTTAGCCATACTCAACCACTCCGCGTGGCCGGAATTCGAAAGTGTTTCATGACCCCGAGCTGGAGATATCACCTTTAGTGATCATCCATGTCCGACATGTAGCCCACAAGTGGAACCACTTGGGGCTCATTTTGTGACGCACGACACATCAACGTTCGGGGGTGTCACGAGCCTCCTCGGCCCCGCCCCCATCCGAAACCCCTGACACCGCGGACGTCTCCGATGCCGAGCCCTCCGCTCCGGGATTCCCGAACTCCGGTCGGGCGGCGGGGTGCTCCTCCCCCGCTCCGTCCCCGGGCTCCCCGTGGTCCTCGGCATCCTGTCGTCGGGGAAGGGTCGAACGGGTCGCCCAGCGCTCCGTCCCCGCCGACGGCACCCGTGCCCGGCGGCTGTACGCGGCCAGCGCGTCCACGAGACCGCGCCCCTCCCCCGCCTCCCGGGCGGACGCGTGCGCCCGGACCGGTCCCGGGGGCGTCTCGACGTCCACCGAGACGAGTCCGGTGAACCGGGCCAGCGGACCCGCCGCCAGGCGCAGCGCCTGGACCCTTTCCACCGGGACGATCTCCGTCACCAGGCAGAACAGGCCCTTGGTGCTGACGAACAGGCGCTGGTCCACGCCGACCATCCCCGGTGTCCAGCTCCGGTTCGGCACCAACGGCACGTGCGCGGCCTCGCTCTCCGGGAACAGCTCGTTGACCAGCGCGTAGGCCCTCCGGCGCGGAGCCACCGGGAGCAGGGTGGCCGAGTCGCCCTGACGCGTGCCCGCGTAGCCCGCGACGTTCGCCTCCACCCGCGCCACGCCCAGCGCGCGCCAGAGCAGCGGCTCCACGACGCGCACCGCCTGCACCCGACCCGGCGGAACCGTCTGCATGCGCCGCTGGAACATGCCGTAGCGCAGCCGCAGCCCGTCGGAGGACAGCGAGGCGTAGTAGTCCGTGTAGCGGGCCAGGGGTCCCCAGAAGTAGCGGAGCAGCCCCAGGGTGAGCGGGACGAGCGCGCCCGCCACCCCGGGCTCCGCGAAGACCGCGCCGGCGGTGGCCAGCATGAGCAGCAGGACGAACGACAGCAGGATCGGCACCCGGAAGGTCAGTGCGCCGAGCAGCAGCAGGAACGGCAGGCGGTAGAACGGCCACTCGGGCGCCTCGGGCGAACGGCCCGGCAGCCCGGCCGCGTGGGCGAGGACCGCCGCGCGCATCCGGTCGGCCAGGCTCCTGCGCAGGCAGCGCAGCCGGATGGCGCTCCTGTCGCCGCCCGCGAGTTCGATGCGCAGCTCGGCCATGCCGAACACCTGCATGAGCAGGGGCTGGACGACGTCCACCGCCTGGAGTCGGCTGAGCGGGATCTCGCGGGAGGTGCGCATCACGAGACCGCTGTGGACCACCAGGTGGTCGTCGCGCAGGCCGAAGGTGCCGTACCACCAGGAGGGCAGGGCGTAGGCGAGGGAGCCGAACACGACGGCCACCGTCATCATCACCACCCAGCCGAAGCCGAACGTGGTGAGGATCGGCCCGACCAGTGCCACGAACACCAGGGCGACGGCGATGACCTGGAGCGGGATGACCATCCAGTGCGAACGGAACACACCCGTGGTGACGTCGTCGTCGGGACCGCGTCGCGGGACCGGCTGCGGTCGCCACGCGACGGAGGGGGGCAGCATGGTCGGCGCCTGCGGGTGGGGGCCGGGCGGCGGGTACCCGGGGGCGGACCAGGCCCCGTGGGACGGCGGCGCGCCGTACGGCCCCGGCTGCCCGGGTACCGCGTGTCCGCCGGGCCCGTACTGCCCCGGTGGACCGCCCTGGCCGGGCCGGGGGGCCGCCCAAGGGCCCTGCGCGGTTCCGGGGCCCTGCGGTCCGGGGCGGGGGACCGGGCCGCCGCCGGGCCACTGCGGGGCCGGGCCGGTGTTCCCGGCGGGGCCGTAGGCGGGCTGTGGGGCCCGCGGGTCCTGCGGGCCGGGGCCGGTTCGGCCACGGGGATCCTGGTGTCCCTGCGGCGACTGCGGGGCGTGCGGGGGCGTGGCGGGGTCGCGGCCGGCGGGCTCCTGCGGGCCGGGCCACGGCGCGGCGGACGGACCGGGGGGCCGTGGCGCCGGGCCCTCCGGGCCGTGGCGCGGCCCCCCGCCGGGCGGAGCCCATCCGGGTTCCGGCTGTCCGTCCTCCGAAGGCGGTGGGTCGTTCCGCGCGGTGGCGTCCCCGGAGGGCGGTTCCCCCTGCGGACGCTGCGGCTCCTGGGGCGGCTGAGATGATCCGTGCACTTACAACCCCGTCGAGAAGCTCTCGCTGCGCGCCGCCAGGCGGTCGCGCAACTGGACGGCCTCGGCCAGTGGGAGTCCGACCACGCGGGTGTCGGCGGTGCTCGCCGCGGTGCGCACCCGCACGGTCGCGATCCCCAGGGCCTGTTCCAGCAGGTCGGCGGTGACGTCGACGACCTGCATCCGGCCGTAGGGGACGACCACCAGCTGGCGGACGAACACCCCGTAGGTCAGGTACAGCTCCTCCTCGGCCTCCGCGTACCCCCACGATCCGCGGAACCGCCCCGCCAGGAGCCAGCCCCCGCCGAAGGCCGCCAGGGCCGCCGCCAGCCAGGCCGCGGCCCACGGCCAGGGCGCCCACAGGAACAGCAGGGCGGCGCCCGCGACCCCCGCGACCAGGCACACCGCGCCCACCACGATCCTGCGGTACCAGCCCAGGGCGGGTGCCACACGGCTCCAGGAGGTGTTCGCGGGCGGGGCGAACGCCGCGTCGATCGGCCGGACGGGCCGGGCTGTCCCGGCCTGCCCGGTCGGGTTCGGCGGCGTCGGCTGCGGTGTCGGGTCACTGGTCTCCACGGAGCCAGTCAACCATCAGCGGGCAAGCCCCCGCCGGAGCGGCTCGGCGCGGCATCCGGCCGGTCGGGGCGGATCCCGGAGCGTGCGTGTGCCCGCTCCCGGGATCCGGCCCCGGCGCTCCTGCCGTTACCGAGCGGTCGGGGGCTCGTCGCGGTCGTCGTCCTCCGGGACCCGGCAGGCGTACTCCAGGTAGAGGGCGGCGGCCAGCAGCAGCCCCGCGGCCAGTGCCGTGACCAGCGCGGTCAGGAACACCTCCCGCTGGGTGGGCAGCACCAGCATGTCCGACACCGCGAGCGCCATGCCCGCGAAGAAGCCCAGCGCCAGGGACGCGAACAGGGCGCTCGCCTTGGCCAGGGCGACCAGGCGGGCCGCGCTGAGCGGCTGGATCGGCTCGGTACCGGGCGCGTGCCGGATGCGCCTGCGCGTCCGCCCCGCCGTGAACCCCTCCGCCAGCGCGAGCAGCAGAAGGGTCGGGATCGCCGACCACGGCAGGATGGGCAGGGCCGGCAGGGCGTTGGTGAGCAGGATGCCCAGGAGGGCCCCGAGCACCACCAGCAGAGCCGGGACCCGCCACCCGGTGGGTCGGATCCGCCCCTCCTCGTCCTCGGACATCAGGGGACCGCCCCCTCGCCCGGCAGCCGCAGTCGCAGGTCCTCCCGCAGGTGGAGTTCCTGCTCGCCGCCGGTGTCCTCCGCCACGACCGCCGCCAGGAGATCGGCGACAGGGCCGCGTCCCGGCAGTTCCGCGGCGGGGTCGGCGTCCAGCCACGGCCTCAGGACGAAGGCCCTCAGGTGCGCGCGCGGGTGCGGCAGGGTCAGGACAGGGTCGTCGTCACGCACGTCGCCGTACGAGACGACGTCCACGTCCAGGGTGCGCGGACCCCACCGGACCTCGCGGACCCGGTCGAAGGCCCGTTCGGCGCCCTGGGCGCGGTCCAACAGCTCCCCGGGCGTGTCGGCGGTGTCCACGACGACGACCGCGTTGAGGAACGCCCCCTGCTCGGGGCCGCCCACCGGCGCGGTCTCGTAGACGGCGGAGACCGCGACCGGTACCGGTGCGCCCTCCCCGCCCAGCAGCGTGTCCACCGCGCCCTGGAGGGTCGCCATCCGGTCCCCGAGGTTGGACCCCAGGGAGAGCACGGCACGGGTCACGTCGGCGTCCCCCGTCCGTCGGGGGCGTCCGGGGACCCGGGGGTCCC
This sequence comes from Nocardiopsis codii, assembly GCF_036327455.1. Classification (NCBI taxonomy): domain Bacteria; kingdom Bacillati; phylum Actinomycetota; class Actinomycetes; order Streptosporangiales; family Nocardiopsidaceae; genus Nocardiopsis; species Nocardiopsis codii. Next base: position 337,572 of record NZ_JAUZMY010000002.1, read on the forward strand.
GGCGCCCGCACGGTCCCTGACCACGGTGACCGCCACGTCCGCGAACTCGTGCTCGATGGGCGCGGACGGCTTGTGCACCGTCACCTCGGCCCGGCCCACCAGCGGCTCGGACAGGCACTCGCGGACCAGGCGCTCCGCGAGCGTCTCGATCAGGTTGACCGGCTCGCCGGTCACGACCGCGACCAGGCGGTCGGCGAGCAGCCCGTAGTGGACGGTGTCGCCGACGTCGTCCGAGGCCGCCGCCGCCGCGGTGTCCAGGTGGAGCACGGCGTCGACCACGAAGTCCTGCCCCTCGCGGCGCTCGAACTCGAACACCCCGTGGTGGCCGCGGGCGCGGAGGCCGCGGAGGGCGATGCGGTCCCGCGTCACTCCTCGGCCTCCTCGTCGTCGTCCTCCATGAGCACGGGGGAGGCGTGGTGCGACCACAGCCGCCACCCCTGCTCCGTGTCCACGAACAGGTTGGTGGTCACCACCTGGCCCCCGGCGACGAACCCCGGGCTGCCGTCCTCGGCGGTGAGCACGTTCTCCTCGCACGTCACCATGGCGATGTCGCCGCCCACCCCGATGTGGGTCTCGGTGAGCACGTACTGGATGTACGTCACGTTGGCCATGATCAGGGACCAGGCCCTCATGATCTCGGTCCGCCCTCGCAGCAGCGGCCAGCCGGGGTTGACGCACACCAGGTCGGGCGCCTCGTGCTCCTCCGCCCAGACGCTGCGCATCAGGTCGATGTCGCCGTTCTCGATGGCACTGTAGAACTGCGCGTTGGCCTCGGCCACGCGCTCCATGACCTCCTGGCGGGACTTCACCGGCCGCCCCGGTCCACCGACTCCGCACGTCCCTCGTCCAGGCGGGCGCCCCCGTCGGCCCAGGCGGCGGCGACGCGCACGGCGTCGGCGTTGGGACGCACGTCGTGCACCCGCACGGCCCACGCGCCCCGGTCCGCGGACAGGGTGGTGACGGCGGCGGTGGCGGCGTCGCACTCGGCGAACGGGCGGTCCTCGCCCTTGGCGTCGCCGAGCAGCCGGCTCAGGAAGCGTTTGCGCGAACCGGCCACCAGGACCGGCCGCCCCAACTCGTGGAAGCGTTCGAGGTTGTGGAGAAGCGCCCAGTTGTGCGCCTGCTCGGGGCGTTTGGAGAATCCCAAACCCGGGTCCAGAACGATCTGACCTGGATCGACACCTGCACTGATCATGGCCTCCATACGGTCGCGGAGCTCATCGAGGACCTCCTGGACAACATCCGTGTACACGGCACGGCTCTGCATGTCATGACTATGCCCACGCCAGTGCATCAACACATAGGCAACGCCGGAAGAGGCCACAAGTCGGGCCATCGCCGGGTCGGCCAGGCCCCCGCTGACGTCGTTGACGAGCACCGCGCCGGCCTCGACGGACCGCTCCGCGACCTCCGCGCGCATGGTGTCCACGCTGACGGCGACACCGCGCGAGGCGAGTTCGCGCACGACCGGCTCGACCCTGAGCAGCTCCTCCTCGGCGGAGACGCGCTGCGCCCCGGGGCGGGTGGACTCGCCGCCCACGTCGATGATGTCCGCGCCCTCCTCGACCAGGCGCAGTCCGTGCTCGATCGCCCTGTCGGGATCGAACCACGCGCCACCGTCGGAGAAGGAGTCGGGGGTGACGTTCACGACCCCCATGACCAGGCACCGCCCTCGGTCGGGCAGGCCCGGAAGTGTGTGTTTCGGCCCCATAAGGATCACCCTACGCGTACGCCGAGGGGCCGGGGGCGTGTGCCCCCGGCCCCTCGGCAGGGTGTCTGCGACGTCGCTTCCGGCCGCTCCCGCGGCGGCACCGCCCTCAGCGGCGGTCGAGGATCAGGCTCATCGCCTCGGAGCGCGTGCGGTCGCTGCTCCGGAAGATCCCCCGCACCGCGGAGGTGACGGTCTTGGCCCCGGGCTTGCGCACCCCGCGCATGGTCATGCACAGGTGCTCGGCCTCGACCACGACGATCACGCCGCGGGGCTGGAGGTGGTCCATGATCGCGTCCGCGACCTGGCCGGTGAGCCTCTCCTGGACCTGCGGGCGGCGCGCGTACACGTCCACCAGGCGGGCGAGCTTGCTCAGGCCCGTGATGCGGCCGTCGGCGCCCGGGATGTACCCCACGTGCGCGACCCCGTAGAACGGCACCAGGTGGTGCTCGCACGTGGAGTAGAGCTCGATGTCCTTGACCAGGACCAGCTCCTCGTGGTCGGCCTCGAACACCGTGGTGAGCACGTCACCCGGCTTCTGTCCGAGACCGGCGTACTGCTCCTCGTAGGCGCGTGCCACCCGCTCGGGGGTCTTGACCAGGCCGTCGCGGTCCGGGTCCTCCCCGATCGCGATGAGGATCTCGCGCACCGCGCGCTCGATGCGCGGACGGTCCACGGATCTGGGGGGCAGGTCGTCGGCGCCGCTCACGCGTCGTCCCCCTCTGCGCCGGCGGACGGGGTTCCGGGCAGCCGTCCGTTGTTGGACGGGGTCTGCACCTCCGCCCCGTTGAGGACCGCCAGCTCCTTCTTGGAGCGCACCGGAGGCCGCTCGGAGGGCTGGCGCTTGCCGTACCCGGTGTAGGAACCGCGCGACGGGCGCTCGGTCACCGGGGCGAAGATCTCCAGCACCTGGGTCTTGGTGAGGGTCTCCTTCTCCAGCAGCGCCACCACCAGGTCGTCCAGGACGTCCCGGTACTCGACGAGGACGTCGTAGGCCTCGTCGTGCGCGGACTCGATGAGGCGGCGGACCTCCTCGTCGATGATGGAGGCGATCTCCTCGGAGTACTCGCGGGCGTGCGACATCTCCCTGCCGAGGAAGGGCTCGGAGTTGCCGGAGCCGAACTTGCGCGCGCCGAGGCGCTCGCTCATGCCGTACTCGGTGACCATGTTGCGGGCCAGGTTGGTGGCCTTGTCGATGTCGTTGCCCGCACCGGTGGTGGGCTCGTGGAAGACGAGCTCCTCGGCGGCGCGACCGCCGAGCATCATGGCGAGCTGGTCCATCATCTGCGAGCGCGACGTCAGGAACTTGTCCTCGGTCGGCACCGACATCGTGTACCCGAGGGCACGGCCGCGCGGCAGGATGGTGATCTTGTGCACCGGGTCCGAGTTGGGCAGCGCGTGGCCCACCAGGGCGTGGCCGCCCTCGTGGTAGGCGATGATCTTCTTCTCCTGGTCGGACATGACCCGGGTCTTGCGCTCCGGACCGGCCATGACCCGCTCGATGGCCTCCTCCAGGACGGCGTGGGTGATGACCGTGCTGTCGGCGCGGGCGGACAGCAGCGCGCCCTCGTTGATGACGTTGGCCAGGTCGGCGCCGGTCATGCCCGCGGTCTGGCGGGCGATGACGGTGAAGTCGACGTCGTCGGCCAGCGGCTTGCCCTTGGAGTGGACCTTGAGGATGTCGCGGCGGCCGTCCATGTCGGGGCGGTCGACGACGATCTGCCGGTCGAAGCGGCCCGGGCGGAGCAGGGCCGGGTCGAGGATGTCGGGGCGGTTGGTGGCGGCGATCAGGATGACGCCGCCCTTGACGTCGAAGCCGTCCATCTCGACCAGCATCTGGTTGAGGGTCTGCTCGCGCTCGTCGTGGCCGCCGCCCATGCCCGCGCCGCGGTGGCGGCCGACGGCGTCGATCTCGTCGATGAAGATGATGGCGGGCGCGTTGGCCTTGGCCTGCTCGAACAGGTCGCGCACACGGGACGCGCCGACACCGACGAACATCTCCACGAAGTCCGAACCGGAGATGGAGTAGAACGGGACCCCGGCCTCGCCGGCGACGGCGCGGGCCAGCAGGGTCTTACCGGTTCCGGGCGGGCCGAACAGCAGCACGCCCTTGGGGATCTTGGCGCCCATCGCCTGGAACTTGGCCGGGTTCTGGAGGAACTCCTTGATCTCGTGGAGCTCCTCGATGGCCTCGTCCGCGCCGGCGACGTCCTCGAAGGTGTTCTTGGGCGTGTCCTTGGTGATGAGCTTGGCCTTGGACTTGCCGAAGTTCATGACCCGGGAGCCGCCGCCCTGCATCTGGCTGAAGATGAACCAGAAGATGACGATGATGATGATCAGCGGCAGCAGGCTGAACAGCGCGGTGGTCCACACGGAGGTGGTGGCGACCGTGACCTCGTAGGATTCGAGGTTGCTGCCCTCGGTCTCCAGGGACTCCTGGAGCATGTCCGCCAGTTGGAGGCCCTGCCCCTCGACCCAGTACGCCTCGTAGATCTCGTCGTCGGTCGTGGTCAGCACGATGCGCTGGTCGCGGTCGACGATCTCGGCGTTGTCGACCTCGTCACGCTCGATGAGCTGGTAGACGGTCGAGGTGTCGGTCTCCGTGGGCTGTGGTCCGCCACCGACGTCGAAGACGCGGAAACCGATGATGAGCATGAGGCCGACGGCCAGGACCCAGATCCACGGGCCTCGGAAAAAACGCTTCAGATTCATGTGAGCGGAACCCTGTCGGGTCCGTCCCTCCTGACCAGGCCGCCCGCCCCAGAGGACTATCCGAAGCAGGACCAAACGGACACATGGCTCCCCGCGAAATCGCCGGGACTTTCGACGGTACACCGCACCCCACCGGGCGGGTGCACCGCTCGGGAAGAGGACACGGGGTCGTCATGAACGCAACGACGGCACCCTGCTCGGTTGTTCCCGTGAGCGTTCCCACCACCGCCGCGCGGAGCCCGCGCGGCGGCGCCCCCGGGACTATCCCTCGTAGACGTGCGGGGCGAGAGTGCCGATGAACGGCAGGTTCCGGTACTTCTCGGCGTAGTCGAGGCCGTAGCCGACGATGAACTCGTTGGGCAGGTCGAAACCGATGTACTTGACGTCGAGGTCGACGTCGAAGGCCAGCGGCTTGCGGACCATCGTGCAGACCTCCACCGAGCTGGGCCCGCGCGACTTGAGGTTCCCCACCAGCCAGGAGAGCGTCAGGCCCGAGTCGATGACGTCCTCGACGATCAGGACGTCGCGGTCCTTGATGTCGGTCTCCAGGTCCTTGAGGATGCGCACGACCCCGGACGAGGTCGTCCCCGCACCGTAGGAGGACACCGCCATCCAGTCCATGGAGACGGGGCTGTGCAGCACCCGGGCCAGGTCGGCCATCACCATGACCGCACCCTTGAGCACACCGACGATCAGCAGGTCCCTGCCCGCGTAGTCCGCGTCGATCCGCGCACCGAGCTCCACCAGGCGCGCGTTGATCTCTTCCTCGGTGACCAGGACCTTCTCCAGGTCCTGGCCCATGTCCTTAGCGTCCACGCTCACTGTCCTCGCTGCTGGGTTCCCCGTTTGCGGCAACCAGGATAAACGTGCCGAACAGGGGTACGGCCATCCAGCGCCGGTCCGCAGACCCCGGAGGCGTCCGCGCAGGTCGGACATGCCGGACAGGCGCAGGGCCCGGAGCTCAGCGTTCGAACCGGATTCGGTCCGCGGCGCGTCGGCCCCGGACACCGCCGGGAAGGTCGATGTGGGCCTGCCCGTGCCACTCGACGACCAGCCGGTCCAGTTCGCGCACGTGACGGGCGGTCAGCGCGCTCGGGGAGCAGCCCGCCGCCAGGGCGGCCCGGCGCAGCACCCGGGTGCGCAGGGCGTCGGGGGCCGTCTCCAGGGGCGCCACCGCGAGCTCAGGACCGGCGGTCGCGGCGGCAGCCTCCAGGGGCGGCAGGCCCGGCGGGGACGCCCCGGCCGCCTGCGCGTACAGCGCGTCGGCGAAGGAGTCCAGGGTGTCGGCGTCGGACCTCAGCATGGTCGCCGTGCGGGCGAGTGCCGCGGCGATCCCCGGACCCAGCGTCCTCTCCAGGGCGGGCAGCGCGTCGTGGCGCACCCGTGCCCGGGCGAAGCGGGGGTCCAGGTTGTGGGGGTCCTCCCAGGGGTCCAGGCCCATCAGGTGGCAGGCCCCGCGGACGGTGGCGCGGTCCAGGTCGAGCAGGGGCCGCAGGTAGCCGCCGTTGCGCGGCGCCATGCCCGCCAGGGACCTGGCGCCCGAGCCCCGTGCCAGCCCCAGCAGGACCGTCTCCGCCTGGTCGTCGAGGGTGTGGCCGAGCAGCACCACCGCCGGGGCGTGCGCCGCGGCCGCGCCGTCCAGGGCCTCGTAGCGGGCGCGGCGGGCAGCGGCCTCGGGGCCTCCGGACCCGCCCACCTCCACCGCCCTGACCATGACCGGGGAGAGCCCGAGTCCGCGCAGGGCCTTGGCGACGGCGTCGGCCCGCGTGACCGACCCCTCCTGGAGCCCGTGGTCGACGGTGACCGCCCCCGCGGACCGGCCGACCCTCGGCGCCTCGAAGGCCACCGCCCCGGCCAGCGCCAGGGAGTCGGCGCCGCCGCTGCACGCCACCAGCGCCGTGGTGTCGGCGGGCAGGGCGGACAGCACCCGCCGGACCGCCGAGCGGACGGCGGCCACGGCGGGGGGCGGCCCGCTCACTCGGTGATGGCGGCGGGGCGGACGACCCGGTTGACCCACGTGTGCGGGTTGCGGATCTCCTCCAGGCTGGGGAGCGTCTCGGGCGAGGTCCACACCTTGTTGAACTCGGCCATGCCGACCTCGGCCACGACGGCGCGGACGAAGGAGGCGCCCTCCTCGTACTGGCGCATCTTCATGTCCATGCCCAGCAGCTGGCGCATGATCCGGTCGATCGGGTTGGAGGTCTCTCGCCGCTTCTGGAAGCGGGCGCGGATGGTGGCGACGGTCGGCACCACCTCGGGCCCGACGGCGTCCATCACGTAGTCGCCGTGCCCCTCGGCGAGGCTCATCACCGCGGTGACGCGGTCCATGATCTCGCTCTGCTCCGGCGACTGGATCGCGGTGATGAGGCTGCTCTCCCCGCCCCCGCGAACGGCGTCGGCGACGGCCTCGCCCGCGGCGCGCAGCCGGGCGATGAGGTCGCCGGCGTTCATGTCGGACGACAGGAGGAGTTCCTGCATGAGGTCCTGGACGTACCCGCGCAGCCACGGCGTGGACGTGAACTGCATGCGGTGGGTCTCCTCGTGGAGGCACACCCACAGCCGGAAGTCCCGGGGGTCGACGCCCATCTCCCGTTCGGTGTTGACGATGTTGGGCGCCACCAGGGTCAGACGGCCGGTCGACATGGTGCCGTCGGGGCCCGGTGGCAGGAAGAGCTCGTACTGGCCGAGGACCTTCCCCGCCAGGTAGGAGAGCAGCGCGCCCAGCTGCATCCCGGTGATCCGGGAACCGACCGCGCTGGTCAGGTTGCCCGCCGGGCTGTTGTTGAGCCGGTCGGCGCCCATTTGTTCGAGTACGGGTTCGATGACCACTCGAAACCCGTCGACGTTGGCTCGGATCCAACCGGGGCGGTCCACGATGGCCGCGGGTCCCGTTGGTTCGAGGGGGTTCATTCCGGTGAAGTCGCGCACGTGCCCGGCCGCCACGGCGGAGAGCTCGCGCAACTGCGCCACGGCCTGCCGTGCGTCGGACAGGTCCACCTGAGGCCCGGGGCGCACGAGGCGAACACCGGTGTTGACGGCTACGTCCCAGTCGATCACAGTCACACCGCCAGCCTACCCACGCAGCGGCGGAGGGCACGGGGATCAGGGTCGGAATTCCGGGTGGCTCCAGGGATGCCCCTGAGACCGGCCGAATCGCCCGCCGCTTCCCGGATGTCCGGAACGGCGGGCGACGGCGGTCAGGAACAGCCGCAGCGGCTGAGCGCCGCGGGCAGCGAGTCGAGCTGGTAGCCGTTCGCAGCCGGGTTGTTGGCCATGAAGGCGAACACGAACACGTTGCCCTCGCGGTCGTGGACCGTTCCGGCGAGGGTCGCCACCCCGTTGAGCGTGCCCGTCTTGCCGCGCACCAGTCCCGCCGCGTCGTGGGCGGACGAGCCCTCGGCGTAGCGCCCGGACAGGGTGCCGGTGGCGTGGGCCGTGGGCAGCCCGGTCACCGCGGCGCTCAGGTCGGGGCGTTCGCCGCCCGCGACCAGCTCCACCAGTTCCACCAGGGCGCGCGGCGTGATGCGGTTCTCGGTGCTGAGGCCGCTGTTGTCCGTCAGGGAGACGCCTTCGACGCCCAGGTCGGCCATGATCCGCTCGGTGGCCGCCGTGGCGCCGGAGAAGGTGTGCTCCTCCCCCGTCTCGATCGCGGTGATGCGACCCATGGACTCGGCCAGGATGTTGTCGCTGGCCAGCATCATGTACTCCACCAGGGAGGCCATCGACGCCGACTCCACCACCGCCACGGGCTCCCCGGACGCGGTGGCCTCCGAGGGCTCGCCCTCGACGGTGACGCCCGCCTCCTCCAGCTGTTCGGCGAAGGCCCGCGCCGCGTGTACGGACGGCTCCGTCGTACGCGAGCCGTAACCGCTGGCGCCGGGTGAGACCAGGCCGGAGTCGAGCGTCAGGGCGGTGACCGGGGCGGCGTTGCCCTCGGGGATGTAGTTGGGCTTCCAGCCCTGCGGGGTCTGCGGCCCGGCGAACAGCGAGTCGTCGTAGCCCAGGGAGACGGTGTCGACCCCCTCCGCGGCCAGTGCCTCAGCGGTGCGCGCCGCGAGCTCCTCCAGGGTCGCCACCTGCGGGTAAGCTGCGGAGTCGGCGGTCGCGGTCAGGGTCGTGTCGCCCCCTCCGCGCAGCACCACCCGGTTCTCGGCGGTGTCGAGGTAGGCCTCGGTGCGCAACACGTGGTCGGGGCCGACGGTGTCCAGGACGGCGATGGCCGTGGCGATCTTCGTCGTCGAGGCCGGGGTCACGGGTGCGTCCGCGTCCCTCTCGAAGAGTGTCCCGCCGGTCGCCGCGTCGACGACGAAACCGGAGAGGCCCTCCTCGAGCCCGGACGACGACATGGGATCATCGAGGATGTCCGCGATCCGATCCGGGTCCGCCGGAGTCGAGGCCGCGGGTTCCGCCGCCGCCACGCCCTCGGCGTTCGTGACCGGGTTGGGCACCGCGGGAAGCGGGCGTGCCTCGATCACGTCGAGGGTGACGAACCCGGCAATCAGCACGAATATGTTGAGCAGGGCCAGTGCGAGGAACCCCTCGCCTCGTACCCGTCGCACCCGGGGCACCTGCCCTTCCTTCGGTGTCGCGGCCTGACGTTGTTGTTATACGGCGACATTAGTCGCATTGGGAGCCGAGATCAGCATGGAATTCGACGTTACGATCGAAATCCCCAAGGGGGAGCGCAACAAGTACGAGGTGGACCACGAGACCGGCCGTATCCGTCTCGACCGCATGCTCTTCACCTCCACCACCTACCCCGCGGACTACGGTTTCGTCGAGGGGACACTCGGCGAGGACGGCGACCCCTTGGACGCTCTTGTCCTGCTCAAGGCCCCGACCTTCCCGGGCTGCCTGATCAGGGCCCGCGCCATCGGCATGTTCCGGATGCGCGACGAGGCCGGCGGTGACGACAAGCTGCTCTGCGTTCCGGCCACGGACCCGCGCCAGGAGCACCTTCGTGACATTCACCACGTCAACGAGTTCGAGCGCCTCGAGATCGAGCACTTCTTCACGGTCTACAAGGACCTGGAGCCCGGCAAGTCCGTCGAGGGGGCCAGCTGGGTGGGCCGCCACGAGGCGGAGCAGGAGATCGTGGCCTCGGTGAAGCGCGCGGAGGAGGCGGGGATGCACGGCGACAGCTCGCACATCTCCGACACCGAGGGCGACAAGTAGGCGTCGGCCACACGCGACTCGGCTTGTTGCGGCGGAGGGCCGGTGGGGGTGTCCCCACCGGCCCTCCGCCGTCGTGTGGAGGGCATGCCGGTGCCGACGGGCCCTGGGGACCCCCTGTATCCAGGAAACCGCGGTTCGAGCCGTCGCGGTAGGGGCTGTGGACGGCCCGGCACGCGCGGGGCGGAGGGCTTCTCCCCCGGGAATGGTCCCGTGCCGCTGCGGACGGCCACGCGCGGGACGGAGGGTCCCAGAGGCCGCGTCCGCCGGGGCGGGTGCGGGGCGGGACGGTCGGAGCCGCGGGCACGACGGGGCTGGAACCGGGCTCCTGTCGCGGGAGTACCGGACCGGGGGGAGCCGGGGGGGGCGGCCGTCGCGGGAGTACCGGACCGAAGGGAGCCGGGACGCCGGACCGAAGGAAGTCGGGGGTGGAGCGCCTGTCGCGGAAGCGCCGGACCGAAGGGGGCCGGGGGCGGAGCGCTTCTCACAGAACTGCCGGACCGGTGGACGGGACCGGCCGCGGGTCCGCTGGAGGGGCCGAGGCGCGGGGCCTGCCGACCGTGGCGAGGCGGGGCGGGGACCGGGGCACCGGGTTCACGGGTGCGGGGGCCACCGCAGAGGTACCGCGTCAGCGTCTGCTCTGCGGGATCGCCTCGCCGGGAGCCGACTCGGGGGCGTGGTCCCTGGCGAGCACGAACCCGGCGAACGCGACCAGCAGCAAGGCGCACACGACCGCCAGGGCGGCGGGGATCAGGGGCACCATCCCGCGCAGGCGGAGCGGGCCCTCGGGCTGCACCGGGAACCCGTTCCGGTCGAAGTGGTCGGCGCGCGCGGCCACGTGCGCCCGGTAGCCGTCGAGCTCGGGCCCGCTCATCCCGTTGAGCACCCGGACCGGCACCAGCGCCGTGTTCTCGGGCATGGACATCCCGTCGCCTCCCGGTACGAAGACCCGGTCGGCCGCGATGCGCCGTGCGCACTCCGCCTCGGCCAGGGCGTGCAGCCACTCCCCCAGGTACTCGGCGTCCGCCAGCCTGCCGATGTGCGCGCGGGCGGCGATCAGCGTGTCCCTGAGCACCACGTGCGCCGCGTCGCGGTCACGAAGGACCAGGATGCAGCGCCTGTAGAGCTCCTCCCCGTAGGCGTCGAGGAGCCTCGCGTAGGCGTCGGCCGACGGTATGCGACTGGAGCGCAGGGCGTGGAGGAGATCCTGGTCCGTCATAGACCAAGAATGTACGCGGCGTGAGGAACGGTGCCTCCCCCTTTGTCGAAAGACGTGCCGTTACCGCGCCCCGCCCGTCGAACCGAAGGAACCGGGGCGCACGAGTCCCTCAGTCCCCGTCCCGGGGGCGCCGGGGTTCCGGGGGGCGGGGGGTCCTGGGAGCGGTCGGGGACGGCCTCCGGTTGCGTACGCGCAACCACAGCAGCACGAAGGTGAGCACGGTCAGCGCGGCGACCAGGACGGACGCGCCCGGTCCGAGGAACCCGAGCGCCATCACCGCGGCGGCCGCGACGACGAGCGCGCGTACGAGCACACGCGCCCACAGCCCCGGTGTCTCGGGGTTCAACTGTGCCTTCTGGGGACGGATGCCATCACGGCCGCTCCTGTCACTACCGCTGGGGGATGGTGCCCGCTCCGGCGGTGTTCGCACGCCGTACTCGGGCTCCACATGTCACCACCGCGCGGCGCAGCCCGCAACACTCCCGGCGGAGTTCCGGGGTGAGGTGGCCGACACGCGCGATTCCCGACGATGGCTTGACTCCTCCCGGACTTTGCTGGTGTCCTTACACCTATGTATCCGCGCACCCGCACCGACGCCACGGCTCGCACGGCCCCCGGGGCCTCCTGCCACCTGGCCTGTGCGGCGTGTCCGTGTTGTCGTCGCTGAGCCGATTCTGAGGCGTCTCCGTACGCCGCCGCTCGACCGCGTGCCCCTCCGTGCAGCCCACCTCACCGTGTGGCCCGGACACGGGGCGCATCCCGCAGGGTGATTTCCGTCTCCACGCACGTGCGCGGGGACTCCGCACCTGCCGCCCGGCCCGCCGGGACCCACTGACGACATCCGCGCGTTCCCGCATACCCGGGCGCGCACACGTGAAAGATCCTCTCACGATGCCCCAGCGCACTCTCGCCGCCACTGCCGTTCTCCCCTCCGCCGACACCTCGGTGACCGCCGCGACGGCTCCCGCCGCCCGGCGCCCCTCCGAGCCCCGGACCGTGGCCGACGGCCCGGTCTCGCTGGAGGGGATCGGCGACGTGGTGGACGCCGGACGCCCTTCCGGCTACGCCCACCTGGGCGAACGCCGTCTTCCCACTCTGGGCCGCCTGGTGGCTGCCGCCCGGGGCGCCGCGTCGTCGCTGCGCCGCCCCACCCTGTGGCCGACCCGGCGGGGTCACTGGCAGCCCGCGCCCCGTGCCGCCCGCCGGCACGCGAACGGCCGGCTGCGGGTGACCACGGTGGCGCTCGAACCCAACAGCTTCGTGTCGGGTCCGGCCGATCACTCTGCCCGACCGCACGGCATGGAGGTCCTCTACCTGGTCAGCGGTCGCGCCCATCTGATCGCGTCGGCCCCCGACGGGCAGATGCGGTCGGCGTCGGAGCTGTCCGAGGGCCGGGCCCGGGTGGTCGGGGCGCACGGGGGTCCGTCCGGACGCGGGCACCACTTCCTGGTGAACACCGGTGACGAGGTGGCCGTCGTGGTCCGGGTGACCGCCTGAGCGCACACGCGTGCCCTTTGCCGAAGCCTCCGGCCCCGTGCCGCGGTTCCCGAGCCGTGCGGGCGCGGCCCCCGTGGACGGCCCCGGGCGGGATCGCTCAGTCATCCGAGCCCCGCTCGTCGGTGGCCGCGCGGAGCGCGGCGTCGACCGCCTCGACCGCCCGGAGAACCCCGGCCATGCGCTGGCCCTCCGCGAGGTAGGCGTTCATCACCTGGTCGAGCGCGTGCGGGGGCAGGTGGTCGCGCAGGTCGACCCGGGCGGTCCGGTACCCCTCCCGGGCTGCCTCCAGTGCCGCGGAGACGTACTGGCGGGCCAGCCGGGAGAGGGCGACGGGGTGACGACGCAGGACCCCGTGCAGCCGGTAGTCGGCGGGCACGTGGTCGAACAGCCACACGAGTGCGGTCTGTTCGAAGGAGTCCGACCCGGGCGGGTGAACACTCGCGGGCCAGTCCGGCGTCAGCGGCTGATCGGGCATGCTCCCCAGCATACCCTTTTGTCGAAAGTGTGTTCGATTCAGTGATGGGTCAGTCGGCGGCCTCCGACGCCTCGGTCGTCTCCTCCTCGGCGGACTCCCGCCTCTCCAACTCGACCCTGATGGCCTGCTCCGCCGCGTCGACGGCGGCTCTCGCGGTGATCGCGTTCGTGTGCGCGCGGTCGAGCTCCTCCAACAGAATGCAGTCGAAGGAGACCCTGGCGTCGTGGATCGCGGCTTCCAGCTGGCGTGATGCCTCTTCCAAACTCATGCCCCTCCCCTCCCCAGAAGAAGGCCCTCGCACACACGCGCCCCATCCGCACCGGCCTCACCGCCCCCGCTCCGACTGTCGCAGAGCCGCTCTACGATGGATCGTCGTCGCTGCTCACAGCAGTGGCGATCATCCGGCCGAGAGGAACCCATGCGCAACCGATACCCCGGGACATGCACCACCTGCCAGGTCGCCGTCGGCACCGGCGAGGGCGTCGTCATCAAGGGGGACGGCCGCTGGCTCACCTACTGCGCCGACCACGAGCCGCGCCCGGTGCCCCCCTCCCGCGGCGACCACACCGGCTGGCACACCACCCCCCTGCTGGGCTTCGACTCCGAGACCTCCTCACGCGACCCCGACACGGCCTTCCTGGTGTCGGCCGCGCTCGTGGACCGCGAGGGCAAGGCGCACACCTGGCTGGTGAGCCCCGGCGAGCGGGAGATCCCGGCGGGCGCCGTGGCGGTCCACGGCATCACCACGGAGCGGGCCCGCGCCGAGGGGCGCCCGGCCGCGGAGTGCCTGGAGGAGATCGCCCAGGCCCTGACCGGACAGCTCGCCTCCGGCCAGGGGCTGGTGGTCTTCAACGCCCCGTACGACCTCCGGGTCCTCTCGTGCGAGCTGCGGCGGTACGGCCTGGCTCCCCTGGAGGAGCGCCTGGGCGGCCCTCCGGCGCCCCTGGTGGACCCGTTGGTGATCGACCGCGGAGTGGAGCCCTACCGCAAGGGCAAACGCAACCTGGGCGCCATGTGCGAGTACTACGGGGTGCGGCTGACCGACGCGCACACGGCCTCGGGCGACGCCTCGGCCGCACTCGCCCTGGCCGAGGAGATCGGCGCCCGCCACCCGGAGCTCGCCTCGGCGGGCCTCCCGGAGCTGCACCGGCGCCAGGTCGACTGGGCCCTCGCCTACGCCCGCAACCGCCAGGAGTGGATGGACCGCAACAAGCCCGACCACGGGACCGTGGTCGACGGCACCTGGCCCTGAGCGCCCCGTCCCCTGATGTGCGGAACCCCGCCGAACGGGTACGCCCCCTGACGGAGCGCACACCTCACAGGGGGCGACATGGTCTATCTCATCCTGGTACTGCTGGCGATCTGGCTGGTCCTCACCATCCTCGGGGTGGTGGTCAAGGGGTTGGTCTGGCTCGCCGTCCTCGGCGCGATCCTGTTCGTCGCCACCGCCGTGTGGGGGTGGATCCAGAACCGGCAGCGCGTCGGATGACCCCCGTCACGGGAGTCCGCGACCGCCGCCGGGAACCCTCCGGGCCGCGCGCGCACCGGGTCTGCGGGCTCCCGGCGCAGGGCGGGCCCGACCTCTCAGGTCAGTACACCTAGGGCGTGTTCTGTGGATGCTTTCGGTTGACTCGGCGCTTGCGCCGATCGACGCGAGCGGCTTCCAGGCCATCTCTCGCAAGACGAGTAGCGCAGGTCAGCCCGGGTTTGGCTGTCCAAGCGCAGTCGGCGCGGCGAGAGGCAGCCTGGGGGACGCGAGCCCGGAATGATCCGCGGAACGCGGCCTAGCCCTCCAGGGCCGGGCGGGGCCCCGCCCCGTCGTCGCCGAACTCGGCGACGATCCGGCGGGCGCGCACATCGTCAGCACCCAGGCGTTCGCGGACCATCCGCACCGCCTCCTCGGCCCGCCCGAGGACGACCAGCTCGTGCACGCGGGTGCGCAGGGACGGCGGCAGCTCCTCCCGCGGTCGCGGCGCGGGAACGTACCCGCCGACGTGCTGATCCGGCTCCATCCGAGGCGAGCGTGCCGGAGGTTCCTCGACCACGAGCCGATCGTTCAGGTAGGACATCACACGCCGCAACGCGTAGGATCCCCCGGCCAGCACGATGATGGCTCCGAGCAGTGCGAACAGCATGAACATCAAGCTCATGGCGTGCACCTACCCACGTTTCCGGCGACACAGCCCCTCGCCCCGGGCACACGGGGTAATCATCCGTTGACCAAGGGCGGCGTCCTCGGAGCCGAAAAAGCCGACCGGGAGCGCTGCGGCGCCGCAGCCGGCGCGCGGGTGGCGAGCGCCCGGGAGCCGACCGACCGGAGCCGGCGGCCCGACCCCGGACACGCGTCAGGCCCGCCCGGGTTTCCCGGACGGGCCTGACATCGGAGCCGCCTATCGGAATCGAACCGATGACCTATTCATTACGAGTGAATCGCTCTACCGACTGAGCTAAGGCGGCACGACGCCGCGTGTCGTACGCGGCGAAGCGGTCCCCAGTCTAACGCCTTCCGACGGGTGCCGCGTACACGTTTGCGGTCATCTCGTCCTCCGCGCCGGGGCCGGGGACCGGGGCGCACGAGGCGCCTCGGTCCCGGCCGGTCAGGCGCAGGCCATACCGTCCTCGGGAACGGTCAGGTCGATCAGGTAGGCGTCCACGATGTCGTCGACGCACTGGTCGCCCATCCGGTAGGCGGTGTGGCCGTCGCCGTCACGGGTCACCAGGAACCCGGATTCCAGCTGACCGGCGAGCGCCTCAGCCCACACGTACGGGGTGGCGGAGTCCCGGGTGGTGCCCACCACCATGATCGGGTCGGCCCCCGCGCCGTCCAGTCCGGTGGTCGGGGTGACCGCCTCCTCCGGCCAGTACGCGCACGGCAGGGCGCCCCAGGCGAGAGTCGGGCCGAAGATCGGCGACTCCTCCCCGGCCTCGACCGCCGCCTGGACGTACGCGTCGACGTCGCGCGGACTCGGCGAGTCCGAGCAGTTCACCGCGATGAGCGCCGCCGTGGAGTTCTCGTAGGCTGCCGAGTCCCCGCGGCTGTACAGGTCGTCGCCGAGCTGGAGCAGCACGGTGCCGTCGCCATTGTCCATCGCCTCGGTCAGGCCCTCGCGCACCCGGGGCCACCAGCTCTCGGTGTACAGGGCGGCGAGGACGCCGAGTTCGGCGCGGGCCCGGTTGACCTCGCGGTCGTCGACGCTGTTGGACAGCGGCTCCGCCGCGGTGTCGGCCAGGAAGTCGCTCAGCGCGTCGACCCCGTCCTCCACACCGTCCCCGGAGCCGCCGAGCGGGCAGTCCTGCTGCCCCAGGCAGTCCTCGACGAAGGCCCGCAGCGCCGTCTCGAACCCGGTGGCCTGCGCCACGCTCAGGTCGAGCTGCTCCTGGCTGGGGTCCACCGCGCCGTCGAGCACGAGGGCGCGGACCCGGTCGGGGAACTCCTCCGCGTACTGGGCGCCGATGTGGGTGCCGTAGGAGGCGCCCAGGTAGGTCAGCTGCTCGTCTCCGACCAGTGCGCGCAGGATGTCCATGTCACGGGCGACGTTGACGGTGCCCATGTGGAGCATCAGCTCGGGCGCGTTGGCCTGGCAGGCCTCGACGAACCCGCGGCTGTCCTCCTCCAGCTCCGCCAGCTCGGCGTCGGTGACCTCGGACATGTCGCCGTCCCCCTCGACGTTGTCCACGCCTCCGAGGAACGCGTCGAGCCCTTCGCTGTCCAGACAGGTCAGCGGTGAGCTGCGGCCGACGCCGCGCGGGTCGAACCCGACCACGTCGAACCTCTCGCGCACCGCGTCGCTGACCGTGAAGGCCGCGTGGTCCACGTAGTCGTAGCCGGAGCCGCCCGGCCCGCCGGGGTTGACCAGCAGGGAGCCGATGCGGTCGCCGCCCTCGGAGGGGAACCGCTTGACCGCGATCTCGACCCGCTCACCGCCGGGCTCGTCGTAGTCCAGGGGCACCTCGTAGACCGCGCACTCCGCGCCGTCGGGCCCGCTGTCGCACTCGCCCCAGGCGAGTTCCTGGTCGGTGAAGTCGGCCAGTGCGGGGTCGGTGGTGGCGACGTTCCCCTCCTCGGGGGCGTCCTCCCCGCCCGTGCACCCGGTCGCCAGCAGCACCGCACCGGCCAGTGCCGCCGCCAGTGCCCCCCGAACTCTCGTCGCCACGGATGTCCGCCCTCTCGTTACCGCCGACCGGTGGTCGGCGCGTCGTCGGCGCCGCACCGGCCCGGCCGTGCGGCATGTCGTCCCACAGCCCAGGGGGCGTGTCCTTCGGAGCGTTGTCGCTCACGGCCGGGGGCCGTGTCTGCCTACGCCGGCCGCGCACTGCCGACCGGTCCCGGGGCGTCCCGCGTGAGCGGTCCTCCAGGGGTCCGGGGCGCCCGTCCGCGTCGGCCGGCGTACTGCCGGGGCGCCAGAGGCGGCCCGGGTCACGCGCCCCCACCGGCCAGGAGGGCGGAGGTCATGGCCTCCATGGCGATCTGGGGGTGCACGTTCGCCTCGATGCGCCCGCGGCACTCCATGATGGCGTCGATCCGTCGCAGTGTGGTCTCGGGGGCGCTGGATCGCGCCACGCGCTCCAGGTCTCCCGAGCGCTCGCCGGTGGACAGCTCGACCGCGGCACCCAGTTGGAGGGCCAGGACGTCCCGGTAGAAGGCGGCGAGGTCGAGCAGGGCGCGGTCGTAGGAGTCGCGTTTGATCCGGGTGGCCCTGCGCTTCTGCCTTTCCTCCAGGTCCTTCATCGCGCCGGCGGACCCCCGCATGGCCTTGGCCACGCCCTTGCCGGTGGAGCCCTCGCCGAACGCGGTTCTGAGCTCGTCCTTCTCCTTCTCGTCCAGGGCCGTGGTGAGGGCCTTGGAGTCCTCCTCGGCGATCTCGTACAGCCGGGCGGCGGAGGTGACGCACGCGCCGAGCCCGTCGAGCCGGGCGGGGATGGACAGCACCTCCTCCCGGCGCCTGCGCGCCTCGGGGTCGGTGGCCAGCTGCCGGGCCCGGTCGATGCGGCCCGCGGCGGCGACCGCGGAGGCCTGGGCGAGCACGGGGTCGATCCCGTCGCGCTGGACGAGGGAGGCCACCAGCTCCCGGGTGCCGGGGGTGGCGAGGGTGACCAGTCGGCAGCGGGAGCGGATGGTGACGAGGAGGTCGTCGGGCGCGGGCGTGCACAGCAGCCACACGGTGCGCGGGGAGGGCTCCTCCACCGCCTTGAGCAGGGCGTTGGAGGCGGCCTCGGTGGCGCGCTCGGCGTCCTCGAACAGCACGATCCGGAACCGGCCGCCGGAGGGTTTGGAGCCGGCCCGCAGCACCAGGTCGCGGGTGGCGGCGACACCGAAGCTCAGTCCGCTGGGGCGCACGTACAGCAGGTCGGGGTGGGTCCCGGCGAGGACCTGGTGGCAGGAGGGGCAGTGCCCGCAGCCGCCGTCGGGGCACTGGAGTGCGGCGGCGAAGGCCCAAGCGGCCTCCGAACGGCCCGAGCCGGGCGGCCCGGTGAACAGCCAGGCGTGGGTCATCCCCGTGCCCCGGCCCCCGGCGACGAGGTCCGACGCCCCGGCCACAGCCCTCCGGAGCTGGCCGACCGTGGCCTGTTGGCCGATGAGGTCGTCGAAGACCGTCACGCTTCCCCCCGAGAACCACCGCTGATGTCTGTTCTCAGGATAGGAGCCGCCACCGACGCCCGGGCCGTTGTCCACAGGCTCGCGCGGGTGGATAACGTGGTGCCGTCCCGGTCGAGCACGCCCGCTCCGCGTACGGCCACCGCGGCGGTCCCACCGGTCCTCCGCGATCCCACCCCACACCTTCACCCTGTCCCCGCAGAAGATCCGGAGCGATCCCCCTTGACGCATCCCCCCTCACCGCCCCCCGGCCCCGGCACGAACCCCGGCCCGGGTGGGGCTCCTCCCCTCTCCCCGACGACGGCTCCCCCTTCGGAGGGGGGTCGGGCCGACCCTCGTTCGCCCCGCCCGAACCCCCGAGAACCGGGATGCCCGCCTCCGACCGGATCGGCATCGTCGTCCTCGGCTGCGTGATCGTCGCCCTCGTCGCCCTCGTCGCGGTCGCGGTCGCCGTCCTCCTCCCGGGCTGACGGGTCCCCGGGCACGCCCCGTCCGTGCGCGCCCTCCTCCGGGGCCGGGAGCGCACGGACGCGGGGCGGCGGTTCTCGCGGCCCACCCGTGGGGCCGGGCCGGTGTCAGCGACCTCCTCGCGGATCCGGTCGGCGACGGCGCTCCCGACCGCGGGCCCGGGCCGGGCCCGCGGGCTCCCGGGCGGGCTGCGGCACGGAACGGGGGAGGCCCCGGCGGTCATCCGCCGGGGCCTCCCCCCGTCAGCGCGTCCCGGCCCTCCCGGGCCGGGCGCCGCCGCTCAGTCGTTCCTGATCACCGGGATCATGCCCGTGACCGCCTCGGCGCTGCTCGGCACCGGGTCGGGCAGGAGGGAGCGGACCCGCCGCTGGATCTCGCGGGTGACCTTGTCCTGCGGTTCGCGGGCGTCGAGCACCAGGTAGCGGTCGGCGTCGGCCTTGGCCAGGTCCAGGAAGCCCTTGCGGACCCTGGAGTGGAACTCCACCGACTCGGCCTCGATGCGGTCGGCGGGGCCGCCCAGGCGGGACAGCCCCTCCTCGGGGCGCACGTCCAGCAGCACCGTCAGGTCCGGGACGAGGCCCTGGGTGGCCCAGGAGCTGATCTCCCGGATGTCGTCGACGGACAGGTCGCGGCCCGCACCCTGGTAGGCGAGCAGGGAGTCCACGTAGCGGTCGCTGATGACGACCGCGCCGCGCCGCAGCGCGGGCAGGATCTCCTGCTCGACGTGGTCCGCCTTGTCTGCGGTGTACAGCAGCACCTCCGCACGCGGGGTGATGTGGGAGTTCTCCCGGTCCAGGAGCAGACCGCGCAGGCGCATGCCGAGCTTGGTCGCACCCGGCTGGCGGGTGCCGATGACCTCGAAGCCCTGCTCGCGCAGCCACACCGTCAGCTCGCGCACCTGGGTGGACTTGCCCGCGCCCTCGCCGCCCTCGACCACGATGAACGCGCCGGAGTGCGCGGACGGCTCCTCCTCGCCGTCACTGACCGCGACGCCCCGCAGGGCGGCGAGCAGTTCGGGGAGCAGGCCCGGGCCGGCGTCCGGGTGGTCCTTGTTCATCAGGCGGTAGCAGACCAGCGCCACGACGACGACCAGAAGGCCCGAGGCCATCAGGACGACACCGCCGCCGCGCAGGTCGTAGGTGAGCGGACCGACCGGGATCTCGTAGTCGCCGATGAGGCCGGCGGCCAGCGGGGCGAGCGCCATGGCGACCAGCAGCGCGACGCGGGCGGTGCCGTGCACGAAGGCGACCGCCGCCGCCCGGTTGTCGTCCTCGACCTCGTCGTCGATCATCGTCAGGCCGGTGGCCCAGGCGATGCCCGCCCCCACACCGAGGAGTCCGGTGAGGAGGGCGACGAGCACCGTGTCCGCGACGGCGCCCGCGAACAGCAGGGCCAGACCGGAGAGGGCGATGCTCAGGCCGAACAGGCGCCTGCGGCTGAACTGCTTGAGGATGCGGGGCCCGGAGATCGCCCCGAGGGCCATCCCCGCGAAGGCGGAGGCGAAGACGACGCCGAAACCGCCGTTGCCCGCACCCAGGGCCTCGAGGTGGACGCGCGCGACGCCGATGACGGCTGCGCCGCCCGCGATCGAACCGAGCAGGCCCGCCACGAGGCCGCGGGGCAGCGGCTCTCCGCCGGGGCGCCGGCCCGTCGCCACGACGCGCAGGATCCCGCTGTCGCGGGTGTCGCTCTCGCTGTCCCTGGAGGTCTTGTGCTTGGGGATCGGCAGCACGCCGACGACGATCGCCGCGACGAAGAAGGTGAGGCCGTTGAGGTAGAGGGCGATGTCCGCCTCGGGGCTCGCCATGGAGGGCAGCAGCGCGCCGAGCACGTTGCCGATCGAGGCGAGCGCCGCGAACAGCAGGGCAGCGACGGGGGCCGTGCCGTAGGTGGTGAGCAGGTTCAGGCGGTCGGCCTGGGCCACGAGCTTGCGGGGGACCAGGGTGGGGACGGTGGAGTCCTTGGCGGGAGTCCAGAACAGGGCGACGAGTTCCGCCAGCAACGTCGCGATGAGCAGCCACCCCAGGGCGAAGCCCGGGGAGAAGAGGCCCACGAGGGGGATCGAGACGTACAGGACGCCGCGCAGGACGTCGGTGACGACCATCGTCCACTTGCGGTCGAGGCGGTCCGCGACCGCCCCGGCCAGCGGGCTCAGCAGGATCGGCGGGGCGAGCTTGATCACCACGACGCCGCTGAGGGCCAGGTACTGCACGAGCGGGGGACCGCCGGCGGTGAAGATCGCCGCCAGGGACATCAGGGCCAGCAGGCTCAGCCAGTCGCCCAGGCTGGACAGGGAAAGCGAGATCCACAGCCTGCGGAAGGGTGTGATCGCGAGGACGTTTCGCGCCTCGACTGGCGCTCCGGGTGCAGATCTGCTCATAGCGCTCAAGATTATCGGTGAGGGGGAAAGGGAACGACGGACACGGGATCCGTCCCATGATTCGGTGGGTGACGCCAGGGAGCGCACACGATTCTGCGCCCTCGTGAGTCACGCCCACACTAGTACGGAAGATCATTTCCGAACAGGGGTGGAGACCGCACACCAGTGCGGACACGGAGATAGTACTCACCTGGGCACCCTTGCGGTGAATGCCCAGGTGATCGAGGTCTTCGGTTGTGGCCGGCGGAGATCCGCCGGCCGCTACAGGCCGTTCTCGTCCGCCGACTCCTTCGGGGAGGCCTTGGGGACGCCGGTCTTCTTGGCCGGGGTCTTCTTGGCGGCCGTCCGCGTGGTGGTGCCGGTCTTCGCCGCCGTCGTCTTCTTGGCGGCGGGCTTCTTGGCCGGGGCCTTCTTGGCCGCGGGCTTCTTCTTGGCGGGCGCCTTGGCGCGGCGTTCGGCCAGCAGCTCCGAGGCGCGCTCGTCGGTGATCGACTCCACCGCGTCGTCCTTGCGCAGGGAGGCGTTGACCTCCCCGTCGGTGACGTAGGGACCGAAGCGGCCGTCCTTGACCACCATCTTGGCGCCCGACACCGGGTCCTCGCCCAGCTCGCGCAGGGGCGGGGTCGCGGCGCGGCGACCGCGCTGCTTGGGCTGGGCGAAGATCGCGCGCGCCTCGTCCAGGGTGACCGTGAACATCTGCTCCTCGGTCTCCAGGGAGCGGCTGTCGGTGCCCTTCTTGAGGTAGGGGCCGTACCGCCCGTTCTGCGCGGTGACCTCGTCGCCGTCGATCTCGCCGACCACACGGGGCAGCGACAGCAGGCGCAGCGCGTCGTCCAGGGTGACGGTGTCCAGGCTCATCGACTTCAGCAGCGAGCTGGTGCGCGGCTTGGCCTTGGCCTTGGCACGCTTGGGCTTGGTCGCGCCCTCGGCCTCCTCCGGCTCCTCGATCACCTCGGTGACGTAGGGGCCGAACCGGCCGGTCTTGGCCACGACCGGGCGGCCCGTCTCGGGGTCGGTGCCGAGCTCGCGGTCGCCGCTGGGCTGGGCGAAGAGCTCCTCGGCCTTGGCCTCGGTCAGCTCGTCCGGCGCCAGGTCCTCGGGCACGTTCACCCGCACGCCGTCGCGGTCCAGGTAGGGGCCGTAGCGCCCTACGCGCAGCACGATGTCGGTACCGGGCAGGGGCAGGGAGCTGACCTCCTTGGGGTCGATCTCCGACAGGTGGTCGCCCACCAGCTCCTTGAGACCGGTCTCCCGGTGGCCCTCGGTGTCCTCCCCGCCGAAGTAGAAGCGGCGGAGCCAGGGCAGGCTCTCCGCCTCGCCGCGCGCGATGTCGTCGAGCACGTCCTCCAGGCGGGCGGTGAACTCGTAGTCCACGAGGTTGCCGAAGTGGCGTTCCATCAGCTGCACCACGGCGAAGGCCAGGAAGGACGGCACGAGAGCCGTGCCCTTCTTGAACACGTAGCCGCGGTCCAGGATGGTGCCGAGGATCGACGCGTAGGTGGAGGGGCGGCCGATCTCCCGCTCCTCGAGCTCCTTGACGAGCGAGGCCTCGGTGTAGCGCGCCGGCGGCCGGGTGCTGTGCCCCTCGGCCTCCAGGTTCTGGGCCTTGAGCGGGTCGCCCTCGGCCATCGCGGGCAGGCGCCGCTCACGGTCGTCCAGGTCCGCGGCCGGGTCGTCGGACCCCTCCACGTAGGCCTTGAGGAAGCCGTGGAAGGTGATGATCTTGCCGGTGGCGCTGAACTCGGCGACCTCACCGGTGGAGGAGGTGCCCTCGATCCGCACCGTGACGGACTCGCCGACCGCGTCCTTCATCTGGGAGGCGACGGTGCGCTTCCAGATCAGCTCGTAGAGCCGGAACTCGGGGCCGGACAGGCCCGTCGAGGCGGGGGTGCGGAAGGCTTCGCCCGCGGGGCGGATCGCCTCGTGCGCCTCCTGCGCGTTCTTGACCTTCTTGGCGTACACGCGCGGCTTGTCGGGGAGGTAGTCCCCGCCGTACAGGCTGCGCACCTGGGAGCGGGCCGCGTTGACGGCGCTGTCCGACAGCGTGGTGCTGTCGGTACGCATGTAGGTGATGTAGCCGTTCTCGTAGAGCCGCTGGGCGACCTGCATGGTCTGCTTGGCGGACAGCCCGAGCTTGCGGGACGCCTCCTGCTGGAGGGTCGTGGTGCGGAACGGGGCGTACGGCGAGCGGCGGTACGGCTTGCGCTCGACCGAGCGGACCGAGAACCCGGCGCCGGCCAGGCGCTCGGTGAGGCCGCGCGCCGTGGCCTCGTCCAGCTGGCGGACCTCGCGGTCGGAGCGCAGCGCCCCCTGCGGCGTGAAGTCGCGGCCGACGGCGATGCGCTTGCCGTCCACGGAGACGAGGGTGGCCGGGAAGGTCGTCGGCCCCTCGGGGACGCCCGCCTCCGTCGCGTCGAAGAGCGCCTTGATGTCCCAGTACTCGGCGGACGTGAACGCCATGCGCTCGCGCTCGCGCTCCACCACCAGCCGGGTGGCGACGGACTGGACGCGGCCCGCCGAGAGCTTCGGCATGACCTTCTTCCACAGCACGGGGGAGACCTCGTAGCCGTAGAGGCGGTCCAGGATGCGCCGGGTCTCCTGTGCGTTGACCAGGCGGGTGTTCAGGTCGCGGGTGTTGCTCGCCGCGCGCTGGATCGCGTCCTTGGTGATCTCGTTGAACACCATGCGGCGGACGGGGATCTTGGGCTTGAGCTCTTCGAGGAGGTGCCAGGCGATGGCCTCTCCCTCGCGGTCCTCATCTGTGGCGAGCAGGAGGAGGTCGGCGTCCGCCATGAGCTCCTTGAGCTTCCTGACGTGCGACTTCTTGTCCGCGTTGACGACGTAGAGCGGCTCGAAGTCGCCGTCGACGTCCACGCCGAGCCGGGCCCAGGACTCGCCCTTGTACTTGGCGGGGATCTCGGCGGCCTTGTTGGGCAGGTCACGGATGTGACCGATGCTGGACTCCACGACGTAGCCGCGCCCCAGATAACCGGCGATGGTCTTCGCCTTGGCGGGCGACTCGACGATGACCAGAGCGGTGCCCGTCCCCTGCCGTCCGCTGTCCTTCGAGCCGTTCTTGCCGGCGCTGCCCTTCGTGGGTGGCACGCTGTTCCCCTACGTCTAGCCTTACGTGATCTATCCGGCCGCGGTCTGTCGGTTCCCGTGGGACACCGACAGTAACCGAAACTCCAGGCACTCCCCCGTCGATGGGCGGGCGGGGCCCTCTCCGCGTGTGCGGGGTCCACCTCCCCGGGCAGCCGCCCGGCTCACACCCACCGGCATCCGCAGAATAAGCGCTTCGCGCACCGGTACCGGTCCGTAGCGTACGCGAGCTGTCCTGGCAACGCCCATCCGTTAACGGTCGCCGCCTTCGGCGAACACCCGGAACCTCTCCTGTAAGTGACTTCAGTCACACTTGAATACGTCTGAGTGGCGGCATTCCCCAGAATGCGGCGAGTCCTCCCGGAAATTCCCGGGAGGACTCGGCTCACGTCCTGAGCCTGCGTCGTCACCTCCACCCTCCCGCAGTCCACCGCGTTCCAAACGGAACGGGAGTGCGGAGGCGACTCAACGTGCTCTTCGGACGCACACGGCACCAGCGTGCCGGGGCGGGGGTCCCGTTCCCCGGGTCACCGTCGTCCTGTGGGATTCGGCACCTCGCAGTCCACCGCGTTCCAAACGGAACGAGGCGCCGTCATCCTCCAGGTCGGGCGGCGGGCCCGGGGGCGCTACCCCGCGCTCGTCGCTACAGGCCGATGCCCGCGGCGCCGAGCAGCTCGCCGACGACGTCGACGCTCGGAGCCGCCTCGGGCAGCTCGTCGGCGTGCTCGGGCGCGTGCTCACGGACGGCCTGCGCCGTGGTCTCGCTCAGGGTGTAGTCGACGGGCAGCATCTGCGAGACGGGGATCTCGGGCAGGTCCCTCACGACCGGGGCGGCGTCCAGCGCACCGGCCTGGTGCTCGGTCGCGCTCTGGTGCACGACCGCGGCGCCGGTGTCGGTGGAGCTGGCGCCCGCCAGGCTCGCCACGGCGGCGACGGCGTTGCCGGTCGCGTTGACGGGCACGTCCCCGTGGGCGACCAGCTGGTTGCCGCCCACCAGGGAGCCGTTGCCGGAGGTCGCGACCTCGGGCTCCTTCTCGAGGACCAGGGCGCCGGTGTCGGTGGCGGCGGCGCCCGCGACGCCGCCCACGGCGCCGATCGCGTTGCCGGAGAGGTTCACCGGGACGTCGAGGTGGGCGACCAGCTGGTTGCCGCCCAGGGCCGAGCCGTTGCCGGAGGTGGCGGCGGACTGGTGCTCACGCGGGGCCGACTGGCGCAGGATGCCCGCGTCCACGCCGGAGGTGTCGGGCAGGAGGCTGACGTTCGAGACGGCCTCGCCCAGCAGCTCCTCCACCGTGTAGTCGGCGGAAGCGGACTGGTGCTCGCGGCCACCGCCGTTGTACACCAGCGCGCCGGTGTCGGTGGCGGCGGCGCCCGCGACGCCGCCCACGGCGCCGATCGCGTTGCCGGAGACGTTCACCGGGACGTCCAGGTCGGCGACCAGCTGGTTGCCGCCCAGGATCGAGCCGTTGCCCGAGGTCGCGACGTCCGGCTCGTGGTCGTGGTCGTCGTGGCTGTGGCCCTGGTGCTCGACGTCGTAGCCGTCGTGGCCCTCGTGGCCCTGCTGGCGGTCGTGCTCGTGCTCGTCGCCGTCGTGGCCGTCGTGACCGTGGTGGCCGTGGTGCCCGTGGGCGACCAGCGCGCCGGTGTCGGTCGCGGCGGCGCCCGCGACGCCGCCCACGGCGCCGATCGCGTTACCGGTGACGTTCACGGGGACGTCGCCGTCCACGACGAGCTGGTTGCCGCCCAGGACCGAACCGTTGCCCGAGGTCGCGACCTCGTTGTGGTGGTGGTCGACGACCGCGGCGCCGGTGTCGGTGGTCGACGCGCCGGACGTGCCCAGGATGGCGCTGACGGCGTTGCCCGAGAGGTTGACCGGGATGTCGGCGTTGGCGACAGCCTGGTTGCCGCCCAGGACCGAACCGTTGCCGGAGGTCGCGGCGTCGGTGTCGGCGAAGGCCACGCCGCTGCCCAGAGCGACGAATCCGGCCGCCATGAGCACGGACTTCGCGGAGGTGCTGGCCCACTTGTGCATGTGGGGAGTCCTTTCGAGAACAGGTGTGGAAGAGAAGGTGTGCTTGTGCGTGCTGGTGCTCGGTCCACAGGCCGTTCCACATCCCTGGGTGGGGTGTGGGCCTTCGGCCAAGGCCGGGGATCATCCGGTCGGCCACGCACCTGGGCGGTGCGTGTCGGCCGGTTCAGGAGGGCGCGCCGCGGTCGCGTCCCGCTGGTTGCGGGTCGGACGCGCGCGCCCCGTCGATCAGCTCCGCCCTGGTGGGGCGGCGGCTGGCGTGAACCCCGCGCACATGGCCTCGGCCGGTGCTACGGGACTCGCGTCAGCCCCCGGGCCGCGCGAAGCGGCCCGGGAAGCCGATCAGACGCGGGCTCGGCGCCGCTTGCCGGCGACGACCAGGCCGATCCCGGCGGCGACCGCGGCGGCCGCGGCGGCGACCATGCCGAGCAGGCCGGTGGAGTCGGTGCCGGTGACAGCGAGTTCCGACGCGGGGGGCTGCTCGGACGACGGCCAGGAGAGCTGCTCGGACGTCTGCTGACCGGGCGCCTCCGCCGAGGAGGAGCCGGGGTGGCCGGGCGCGGCCTGCTCGTCCACCGGCGCCGGGCTCTCCTCGGAGAGCCCCTCGCGGTCCTCGGGAACCTCCTGGCCGGGGGTCTCACCCTCCGAGGACTCCTCCCCGGGGTCCCCTCCACCCGGCGTCTCCCCACCGGGGGTCTCACCCTCGGGCTTCTCCCCACCGGGGGTCTCACCCTCGGGCGACTCGCCTCCGGGGGTCTCACCCTCGGGGGACTCCCCACCGGGGGTCTCACCCTCGGACTCCTCGGGCTCCTCGTAGCCGCCCTGCGGTCCCCGGACGGAGGACGAGTCGGTGACGGAGGCTCCCGAGTCCGTGCACTGGGCGCCGGCGAGGCCGAGGATCGCGATCGCGTTCCCGCAGACGTTCACGGGGACGTCGAGGTCGGCGATGAGCTGGTTGCCCCCGCCGATGGAGCCGTTCCCGCTGGTGGCGGTGTCGGCGTAGGCGGCTCCGGCGGTGGTGGCGGCGGTGGCGGCGATGAAGCCGGCGGTCACCAGTGCGGCGATACGTGCTTGAGTCTCGTGGGTCATCGCGTGTCCTTTGTCAGCAGGAAGGTCGGCTGGCTACACGTGTGACCGCGGTCGGAGAGCTTCACGCTCTGGGAAAGCCGGGGTGAAGGCACGTCCGCCGGAGTCGGCAGGACGGCTGCGTGCGGGAGCGCACGGACCGGCCGCGGTCGAAGACGCGGCTAGTCGGGAGCGAAGCTGGGGTCGTCCGCGGCGTCGCGGACGACCAGGGTGGGGTCGCCGGGAAGGGCGACCCGCTGGGCACGGGGAGCCAGGTGGCCGGCCCGAGCCATGAGGAACCCGGCAGCGCCGGGAGCGGGGAAGGACGGGGCGGTGGCGCCGGTGGCGTCCGCTCCGGCCGAGTGGTGCGAGCCGCCGCCGCCGATGAGGCGGATGCGCTCACCGGGGTCGTCGTCGTGCACACGCTCGGCTGCCTCGAGGGCGGCCGAGCTCCAAGCGGTCGGTGCCGCGTGCACGCCGGTGTCCGCCGACGTACCGGGACGGGGCACCTGCGTGCCGCGACCGGACTCGGTGGAGGTGCGCTTGACCGCGGGACCGGCCGGGTCAGTCGTGAGTTCGTCCGTGGCGCCGAGAACGGGCAGGCCCAAGGGGGCCGTGACGTTCGCAGCCTCGCTGATCCCCCCGTGAACGGCGCGGGTGGACTCGGTCAGCCCTTCGGCGACCGTTCCCACCAGTCCGCCGTCACGCAGCGAATCGTCGGTGGACCGGACCACGTCCTGCCCTGTGCGGGCGATGCCGCCGACGAGGTTCCCCGCGCCGCGCGCGGTCCCGTCCACGGTGGAAGCGGTGTCGCCCACGACCCTGCCGGCCGCGGCTCCGGTCCTCGTGTCCTCCAGCGCCGACGTGACACCGGTCTCGTGCAGGGCGTTCGCGGGAAGCGCGGCGGCCTGGGGCACGACGTGGCCCGTCAGGGTCTCCGTGGCGGAGCCCGCGTGGGCGGCGGTGTCGGAGAGCCGGGTGCTCCGGATCTCCTGGGCGGCGGTCTGGCCGGTCTCCTCGGCGGTGTCGCCGAGGTCCATGACACGGTCGACCAGGCCGTCTGCTCCGGAGGCGGTCTCGCTGTGGGCGACACCGATCCCTCCGGCCAGCCAGGCGACGGCGACGATGCCGGACAGGAGCAGTAGGCGAGCGCAGGCACTCCGGGACACACAGGCAGCGCGACCGGTCGACACCAGCCACCCCCTGCCCGTGAGCACCATGATGCTCCTCGTTTCGCTACTGCTGGACGGTCCCGTGCGGCGGTGCCGCCACGGTCACACCGGTGCCGGTTCCCACCGCACGGAGGCGGGAGGAGAACCAAGACACCCTCGAACTCAAAGCAACCGTAGCATCACGTTGGGTGATGGCGCACCCGAACGAGAACCGCGCCGAGAAAGTTTCTCGACGCGGTTCACCAGGCAGGACACCGCAAAACGCGGCGAGGTCAGCTCAATCCGACGAAACGGTCCAGGACCCTGACGCCGAACTGGAGACCGTCCACGGGAACGCGCTCGTCCACCCCGTGGAACATGCCCGCGAAGTCCAGTTCCGGGGGGAGCTTGAGCGGCGCGAAACCGTAGTTGCGCACGCCGAGGCGGGAGAAGCTCTTGGCGTCGGTCCCGCCGGAGAGGCAGTAGGGAACGGCCTTCGCTCCCGGGTCCTCGGCCAGCAGCGACTCGGACATGGCGTTGACCAGTCCGCCGTCGAAGGGCGTCTCCACCGCGGGCAGGTGGTGGATGAACTCGCGGTCGACCTTCGGGCCGAGCAGTTCGTCGATCTTCGCGAAGTACGCGTCCTCGGTGCCCGGCAGGAATCGGCCGTCCACCTGGGCGGTGGCCTCGCCCGGGATGACGTTGGCCTTGTACCCGCCCCCCAGCACCGTCGGGTTGAGGGTGTTACGGAGAGTGGCGCCGATCATCCGGGCGATCGGCCCAAGACGGGCGACCGTGGCCTCGACGTCCTTCTCCTCGAAGGGGATGTCGAACTCCTCGCAGATCTCCTCCAGGAAGGTCCGCACGGTGGGGGTGAGGTGGAGCGGGAACTCGTGCCGGCCCAGCCGGGCCACCGCCTCCGCCAGCTCGGTGACCGCGTTGTCCCTGTTGGTCATCGAACCGTGCCCGGCGGTGCCGCGCGCGGTGAGCTTCATCCACGCGATGCCCTTCTCCGCGGTCTCCACCAGGTAGAGGCGCCGGTTCTCCTTGACCGTGAACGAGAACCCGCCGACCTCGCTGATCGCCGAGTCGCAGTCGGCGAACAGTTCCGGGTGCTCGGCCACCAGGTACTGGGCGCCCCAGGTGCCCCCCGCCTCCTCGTCGGCGAGGAAGGCCAGCACGATGTCGCGCGGAGGGCGGCGCCCCTCGCGCAGGCGCTGGCGCAGCATGGCGAGAACCATCGCGTTCATGTTCTTCATGTCGACCGCGCCGCGGCCCCACACGCACCCGTCGGCGACCTCGCCCGCGAAGGGGTGGTGGGTCCAGTCCTCGGGCGCCGCGGGGACGACGTCCAGGTGTCCGTGGATGAGCAGCGGAGGACGGGTGGAGTCCTCCCCCGCGATCCGGGCCACGACGTTGCTGCGCCCCGGGTGCTTCTCGTAGATCCTCGACTCGACGCCGACCTCGTCCAGCTTGGCGGCCACGTACTCCGCCGCCTTGCGCTCCCCCGGGCCCGAATGGTCGCCGTAGTTGGAGGTGTCGAACTCGATGAGCTCCCTGCACAGGTCGACGACCTCGACCTCCGCCGCGCTCAGGACCTTGTCTGGCTCTGCCATCTGACGCTCCCGTCCAGCCGCACCTTTTGCCCTGCTGTCCCCCCGACCCTGCCACGGCGGCCCCTCGGCGGAAAACCTGGTTCGTGGCACCCCAGACTTTTGCTATGGTTGACCTGTACGGCGCGAGGGCGCCGGACACCCGGTCCGGGTGGCGGAATAGGTAGACGCGCTAGCTTGAGGTGCTAGTGCCCGTTAAGGGTATGGGGGTTCAAGTCCCCCCTCGGACACACAACATCTCCCTACGGGGATCAGCGCAGCTTTCGTGCGGGCCGAGACGAGTCTCGGCCCGCACGCTGTTTTTCACGGGGTCACAGCGCATCCGCGGACCGGCCCCCGGGCGGCGCGGCTCCGGAGGGAGCCTGCGATCCCGGTGGCCTTCCTGTTCGTGCCGCTGTCCGGCAACCGGGTACGCGTGGCCGGTGACATCGGCAGCGCACCGGTCGACGAACCACACATGCATCGCGTCGTACTCCAACGCGGTGTCGCACTGCTCAGTGCGGCAGCCGGTCACAGCCGGTCGATGCTCACAGCCCCCGACTCCTCGGGAGATCCGGGCCGCTTCAGGGCGAAGGCGGCCCCGCTCGCCGGTGGCGACGAACTGCACGTGAGCGCCGGTACTGGTCCACGACGAGCGAGGCGAGCGGGGGAACGGACCGGTTCGGTCCGCGGCGGCTCGAATCGCGCCTACGTGCGGTGACGCTCGCCTGCACCGCTGCGGCGCGGAGGGACTTGGAGCGAACCAGCGTGCACGGCGGCTCGACCTCGGCGTCCTGGCCCGCGAGCCATCGCTGTGGGGCGTCGGGGCTGCCGGGCCGGCGCGGTCGACTGCTCCGTGGTCATGGTCGGGATCCCCTTGCGTCGTCGCGTTGCTGAGTTTTCGGCGCGGTACCTCTACGCGAGCGTGCTGTCGAGCTCCGGAGGTCGCCGCCGAGAAGATAGTGAACACTCACTTCATGCTGGTGGTGAGTGTTCACTGTCCAAGCCTGAAAAAGGTTGCCGGCGGGCTTGAAGGCCAGGGGCTTCACCCCTGACAAAGAACTCGCCCAGTCGGGCGATCAGTCAGGGTGCACCACTGCAGCCCTACCGGAATTCGTGCGTCCGGGTCCTCATCATGACACCACAGGAAAAGGAAACCACTTGGTCATATCGGACGGTCGCAAAGCGACCGCTTGCACGCAAGCTTCCACACTCCTGCCGTTGCGAAACGGTACATGGAGGGCCCACGCGAGTTCCAGCCCCGGAGGCGATGGCATGGAAATACGACCGTCAGGAGCCCGAAGCCAGAAAACGGTCCGCCCAGGCATCCCCTTCCGCGCGAGAAGGCAAGTTCATGGAGGCCGCCACCATGTACAACATGCCCGCGGCGAAGAAGTCGTGCGCCAGGTTCGTGCCGACTCCGGGCATTGCCTCGAATCGCTCGAACACGTCCTGCGTCCACTCCTGCATGAGGTCGCGAATGTCGGGATCATTGCCGGCCGCATATCCTTGAAGGAGGATGAGCATCAGCTCACGGTGCTCCATCAGCACACCCCAGGCATCGGACATTGTCTGGAGCGGATTCTCTTCGTCCTTTTCCCCCGGGATGAGCATATCTTTTTCAACCTGCGCGAAGGTCTGCCTCAGAACCGCCATGAAGAGTTCCTTCTTGGTGGAGAAGACACGAAAAAGATTGGGGTGGGAAATCTCCACTTCCTTGGCGATGGTCACCGTCGAACCGCCGTGCAGCCCTTTATGGCTGAACTCCTTCAAAGCCGCAGCGAGAATCTGCTCACGACGCAGCTCGATACTGACGCGCGGCCTTCGTTCCCTCCGAATTTCCGTCATGCTTGATAGTCTACACTCAGCAAATCTGGAGAGGCGAAACAGGACACGACTGCGCGTGCTTCCCGGGGCGGCTCCGCGCACCCACGATGGACGAGCGTCGCACGAGCGGCCCAGGGCGACGTCGCGAGACCGGATACAGCCGGCTTCGACATCCATGAGCGGCGTCTCCGTGGGGTGAACGCGGTGGTTCGGAGCAACCACCGCGTTCACTGCCCTCCGCACGAGCGCACTCCTCCCGCTGGACGGAGCGGAGGCTCAGCCGAGGGCGGCGATGCGGCGGCTTTCGAAGAAGGCCGCCAGGAGGTAGGCGATGCTCCCGGCGAGGGAGAGGACCCAGAACGGGCCGGGCGGGGGGAACAGGAGCGCCGCGGTGGCGATGAGGGCCAGCGCAGTGCCGAGACTGTAGTGGAGCACGTTGCGGCGGGCGGCGCCCTCGGCGATGTTGATCAGGCCGACGACGAACACCGCACCGGTGGGCCACAGGACGTCCTGGGCTTCGGCGGGGATGTCGAAGGTGGTGGTCAGTCCGGTGATGCCCAGGGTGAGGGCGATGAAGACGGTGGCCCAGGCGTTGCCCAGGAGCTTCTCCGAGAGGACGTCCGCCGGTCCGGCACCCTTCTGAGCGCGTTTGGCGGCCATGAGGGAGGACACCACTCCGGGCACGATGCCGCAGGCCAGCAGTGTCAGGGGCACCCACAGGGGCAGGGCCACGAGGGGGTCGGGGCCTCCGGAGACAGCGAAGGCGCCGTGCCCGAAGACGAAGGCGAAGGCGAAGCTGCGGTAGGCGAACCGGCTGTCGATCGGGCTGGGGCGAACGCCGCTCGCGGTGTCGTCTGCGGCGACGGAAGGTGTGGTGGACATGGTGAGCCTCCGGTCGGGGTCTCGTGTGCGCGCATGAGTCATGGTGGGCGAAGCCTGGAAAACGGAGGGACCGGGATGCCGGTCCACGCCCTGTGGCCCCGAGGGCGGGGGGCCACAGGACACGGGTCCGGTCAGGAAGCGGCCCGGCGGGTACTGGAGGGCCCGGAGGCCTTGTTCGGGGTGCCGCCACTCAGTTCGGCCGCCTCGCGCAATGCCTCGGCGATCGGCTGTGGGCGCAGGCCGAAGGTGGCGGTGGCCGCCGAGGAGTCCATGACGAACGGCGCCGAGAACTGATA
This sequence comes from Nocardiopsis codii, assembly GCF_036327455.1. Taxonomy (NCBI): domain Bacteria; kingdom Bacillati; phylum Actinomycetota; class Actinomycetes; order Streptosporangiales; family Nocardiopsidaceae; genus Nocardiopsis; species Nocardiopsis codii. The sequence continues at coordinate 370,743 of NZ_JAUZMY010000002.1, forward strand.
GGCCGTGGTCTGGAACTCGCGCACCATCGGGACGAAGGAGCCGGTGGCTTTGAAGATCCAGTCGGGGAACTTGCCGATCCTCGGAGCCGGGGTTCCGACCGCCTCGCTGAATCGGTGGGCGAGTTGACGGACCGTCAGCGGATCCGCGCTGGGCACGTGCCAGGCACGGTTCCACGCCCGCTGTTCGGTGGCCGCGGTGATCAGCATCCTCGCCACGTCGTTGATCGAAGTCCAGGTGTGCGGTACGTCGAGCGGGGCGGGGACCAGGGCGCGGCTGCCGGACAGCAGCGGCTTGGCCAGGAAGAGGCTGAGGAGTGATCCGGCCTGGATGTAGTCGCTGGCGCGCACCTCGGTGACGGCGCGGATCCGACCGGCCTCCTGCGCGGCGAGGGCCTCCCGCCACATGTCGGCACGCACCTTCAGCTTGGGTTGGGTAGCGGAAAGGGGGGTGTCCTCGGTCATGGGGCCGGTGACGTCGCCGTACCCGTAGAGGCAACCGGCGATCACGAGGGGGGCTTCGGAGCGCTCGGCGGCGGTGAGCAGCGCGGCGCTCATCGGCGGCCAGTCGGTGAGCCAGCGGTGGTAGGCGGGATTGAGGCAGTTGTAGATCGCTGCCGCCCCGTCCGCGAGCTCGCTGAGGCGATCAGCGTCGTTCGCGTCGGCCGAGATCAGCTCGATCTGCTCATGGGTCGGCCCCCGGCCCGAGCGGCTGACGAGCCTCACGTGTTCGCCGAGGTCTGCGAGCTGGAGCGCGGTGGTCGAGCCGACCATGCCGGCGCCGACGATCAGGTGTGCGGACACAGGATGTCTCCCTGCGGGAAAGGAGAGCAGCGCTCTCGTACTGGATAGGGGAACTTCTGGTGATCGAGGACTTGCGGGGCCTGACCGCGTCGGGTCGCAGTCGGAGCCGTCGGGGACTACCGGCGTGAGGACGGCCCCTTGCCGGGACTGGTGGTGGTGCGCGGACCGTCTGTCGGGGCCGGGCTCCGTCGTCGCAGGGCAGAGCCCGCGAAGAACGATGCGAACCGTGCCGACGCGCGTAGGCGGCGTGTGAGGGTGAAGCCCTTCCCCGAGATCGACGTGCCCAGCCGGACCAGGTCGGCGGCGCCGATGGTGAGCACGAGGCGCCGGCTCTCGCCCGTCCCGGGGTCGAGGGGGGTGATCTCGGTGCGCAGGTGGGTCAGTCCGGTCAGGAGCTCGACGGGGTTGCGGGAGCGCACGGTCTTGGTTCCCGTGAGCTGCCACGCGTTGCCTTCGTCGTCGTGGAAGTCGAGCGCGTAGGACATGGCCTCGTGTCTTCCTCGCGGGAACAGGGACAGCGTTCCCGCGATGGGCGCCCGCGTGGCGACGTCCTCGACGTCGATCGAGCCCCGCATCGGCACCGTGTGCGCCTGGTCGGCGAGGAACGGGTCCATGCCGGGGATCTCCGCCTTCAGGGTCAGGACGACCCTGGGGTGCTTGCCCCGGCCCGTAGTCATACGTTCCTGGAAGACGAGGCCGTCGCCCTTGGTGGCGTTGCGGAGCTTGGACTGGGAGGTGAACGCGGCGTCCTCGGGGACGGGGGCGGGAACGACCGCGTCCCATTCGGGGGCGCGCCACTCGGGCTGTCCGGAGCGATGGATGACGGTCTCGATCGCGCGTTCCGAGGCGGCGAGGATCGTGGCGGAGGGGTTCACCCCGGTTGCGGCCGGCAGTACCGAACCGTCCATGACGAACAGACCCGGGTAGCCGTGCACCTCTCCTGCCTCGTCAGCGACCGAGGTGGCCGGGTCGGGACCGGGGCGTACCCCGCCCAACGGGTGGACGGTGATGGTGCGGCGCAGAACCGACCAGGTGAAGGGGTTGTACAGGCGCGCGTCCAGGAGCTTGGCGACCGCGGGGCCCACGCGCACCTGGGACCGGTACAGGGCCGCCTGCCACCGGTTGTCCCAGGCCAGCGTGGCGTCGCCGCCGGCGTCCAGCCGTAGCCTCCCCTTCCCGGAGTCCTTGCCCATCGCGAGGACGGCGAAGGTCTGGCGCGGGTTGGTGCCGCGGACCCTGCGCCGCCACCAGTCGCGTGCCTTCCTGGCCGGGAGGAGGCTGTCGAGCAGGTCGTTCAGGGGCGGCGGGAAGGCGCCGTCCTGGACCTGGTACCAGACGGGGCGTCGCCCTTCGGGAACGTCGAGCACCGTGTTGGTGGTGATGGTGGGTCCGGTCGTCATGTCCTCGCGGTCGCCGCGGAGTTCGGCCAGGGTGAGGAAGTCGCCGTTGCCCGAGAAGCCGTGGCCGAGGCTGCGGGAGAGGCGGGGCAGGGTGCCGTGGATGTCACGGGAGCGCAGCAGGAGCTCGTTGGTGGCCACCGCGCCGGCGGCGAGCACGAGTCTGGGGGCGGACCACTCGCGCCGCGGTGCGTCCGGGTCGGAGGGGGTCGAGGTGAACACCGTGTAGCCGTTGTCCCGCGGTTCGATCCGCTGGACCTGGGCGTCGGTGACGGCCCGCGCTCCAGCGTTCTCCGCGGCGGTGAGGTAGGTGTGGTCCAGGGTGTTCTTGGCCCCGTGGTTGCAGCCGATGACACACTCTCCGACGAACGCGCAGCCGCGGCGCTGCGCGCCGTGGACGTTGGGTCGCCAGGTGTCGGGGTCGCCGAAGGTCACCGCCAGGTTGGGCCGCACGGTGGCCTCGGCCTTGTCCGAATGCGCCAGGAGCTGTTCCAGGAGCTGGGTGCGGGGAGGGGTCTTCCCGGTCCGGGGGTCGTCGCCCACCGGCCCGACCCCCATCATGTGCGCGGCCAGGTCGTAGTACGGGTCCAGCTCCTTGCGGCGCAGGTGGTCCGGCCACCGGTGGTCCAGCGTCTCCTCGAAGGGGCGGGCGAAGACGTTCGCGTACACGAGTGACCCGCCGCCCCAGCCGGCGGCCTGGACACTGGCCATCGAGTCGAGCCAGCGGATGTCGTAGAGCCCCCGGTCGAGCTCCCACAGCCAGCCGTCGTCCAGCTTGGACGCGCGGGGGAACTCTCCGAGCCCCCACCGTCGGCCGCGTTCGAGGACGATGACGGAGAACCCCGCCTGCGCGAGGCGGGCCGCGGCCACCGCGCCGCCGAAGCCGCTGCCGACGACGATGGCGTCAGCGTCGTATTGACTGGTCATGAGCTTCTTCTCCAGGTTGTGTGTCATCGGGGGACGGTGCACGACACGGCCGAACCGTTCTCTCTCCGCACCGGTCGGCTGCCGTGCGCGTGCGGGTCCGGGGCTCTTACACAGGTGAGTTCCTCGGCTTGCGGCCGCCAATGATAGTGAGTGCTCGCTATCAATAGGTCAAATGTCAGGAACTTTCCAGGGCCCGGCCCTGGAGGCCAGAAGCCTCCCCGCCCACGCCTCACCCTCGGCGCGGGCCGACAGGTCCATGCAGGAGGCCACCGTGTACAGCATGGCCGTGGCGAAGAGGGGGTTCTCCGGCTCGGCGCCCGCTTTCGCCAAGGCCTCCATGCGACCGAAGGTCTCCCGCGTCCACCGGTACATCCGATCGTGGATGTCCGAGTCCTCGCAGGCGGCGTACCCCTGAATCAGCAGAAGCATCAGTTCGCGCTTCTCCATCAGAGACCTCCAGACCGTCACCGCGACCTGGAGCCGGTCACCCCCCGCCGCCCGGTCCGCGACGGCCAACTCCTGCTCGATCGTGGCGAACGCCTGCTCCAGCACCGCGAGGAAGAGCCTCTTCTTGGTGGGAAACGTTCGGAAGAGGCCCGGATGCGAACTGCCTGCCGTCTCGGCGATGGTCACGGTCGAGCCGCCGTGGAATCCCTTGTGGCTGAACTCCGTCAGTGCCGCAGCAAGGATCTGCTCTCGGCGCGGCGCGCCCTGGCCCTGCACCTCTCGCTCTGTCGTCATGTTTGATAGTTAACAGTCACTACAAAGCGCGCGTCAACCCCGCACCCCGAGTCGCACACCAGGACTCCCCCGGACGACTGCGCGCCGCTGAACTGGCCGTTCGTGGCGCGGCCATCGACTTTCGGCGCCGATAAGGAGAGGGCCCTTCTTTGCACAGAAACGCCCCCTGGGGCTCGGATCGCAGCCGTGAACTGCGAATTTGCGCTCGCCGACCACAACTGGAGCACACCCGAAGGAAATTCGGTGACGTGCGTCACCTTTCCTCCGGCGAGGGCGTGATGATGCACCGGGCAACCCGACACGGGGGACTCCGGCCTCGCGACCGCCGCCCAGCTCACTCCGAGCCGACCCCTGGCGCGCGAACGTCGACTTCGACCCCGCCCCCGTCCCGCGAGGCACGAGTTGACACCCATCTCGTAGTGACTGTTAACTATCAAACATGACGACAGGGCGGAGACCACGAGTCAGCATCGAGCGGCGTCGCGAGCAGGTCCTCGCCGCGGCGCTGAGGGAGTTCAGCCACAAGGGATTCCATGGCGGCTCGACCGTGACCATCGCCGAGGACGTCAAGTTCCCCCACCCGAACCTCTTCCGAGTCTTCTCCACCAAGAAGGGGCTCTTCATCGCGGTGCTGGAACGCACGTTCGCGACGATCGAACAGGAGATGCTCGTTCGCGGCGAGGACGCCGACAACGACCAGCTGTGGGCGATGGCGAACGGCTGGGGCGCCCTCATGGGGAACCGCGAGGTGATGCTCATCCTGCTTCAGGGCTACGCGGCCTGCGAAGACCCCGACATCCGCGACCTGATGCACCGGTGGACACAGGATGTCTTCAAGCGAGCCGAAGCCCTCCCCGGGGTGGACTCCGACCTGGCGCACGACTTCTTCGCCGCCGGCATGCTGTACCTGGTCGCGGCCTCCATGGACCTGCCCGGCCGGGCCGGAGACGACCCGTGGGCCGAACGGTTTCTGGCCTCCGGCTCCTGACCCTGGTCAGGTCTGACCCCTCGGCCCCTTCCGGCCTTTTGATAGTGACGACTCACTATCTATTCGGACTGCAAGCCCACCCCCTCTCCGGACAAGGAAAAGGCGAGATGAGCAACGACACCGCCCGCATCCCCCCACTCGCCCGCTCACGGGTTCCGCGCGGTGTGGCGATGGCCGGGCTGGCGACCTCCATGTTCCTGGTCGTTCTCGGCACCGCGATGGTCAATCTCGCCGGCCCGGCGATCCGCCAGGGCCTGGGGCTCTCGGCGGCCGAACTCTCCATGGTCGCGAGCAGCTATCTGGTCGCCCTGGCGGGCCTGCTGCTACTCGGAGGCCGTCTCGCCGACGTGCTCGGAGCCCGCAGGGTGTTCCTTGCCGCCATGGCCGTCTACCTCACGGCATCGGTCCTTTGCGCCTTGGCCGCAACCGGCCCGATGCTGATCGCCGGGCGGGTCGGGCAGGGAATCGGAGCCGCGGCCCTGATGCCTTCCTCGTTCGCGCTCATGCTCTCCCTCTACACGTCCGCCGCGGAACGCACCCGTGCGATGGGCCTCTGGGGCGTCATCTCGGGCATCGGCAGTCTGCTCGGGGTGTTCTTCGGCGGCTCGCTGACCGACGCACTGGGGTGGCAGTCGGTGTTCTGGGCCCCGCTGGCCTTCGGCGTCCTCAGCGCGATCGTCGTGTGGTGTTCGGTCCCACCGGCACCGTGCCGGCCCGGACGATTCGACGTCCCGGGCGCCGTGACGATCACCCTCGGCATCTCCGCCCTCGCGCTCGGCATGATCACCGCCTCGGAGGCCGGTTGGGGCGCGCCGAGCACACTGATCAGCCTCACGGTCGGCCCTGCCTCCCTGGTCGCGTTCGTCCTTGTCGAACGGCGCTCCGCACACCCCCTCGTCCCGCTCGACGTCTTCCGCAAGAAGCCGGTGGTGACCGCGAGCGCGGTGCTGATGCTGATCGGCGCCACCCTGGCGAGCCTGCTCTTCTTCCTGCCCCTGTACCAGCAGGAAGTGCTCGGGATGAGCGCATTGTCGACCGGCCTGACCCAGGCCCCCATCGCCCTCATGATGATCGTCGGCAGTGGCTCGGCCCCCTGGGCGGCCAGGCGGGTCGGGCCCGCCCGAGCACTGCGAGCGGCTCTGGTCCTGCTCCTTCTCGGTCTGCTGTGGCTGGTCCTGAACCCGACCACCACCGGCTTCACCCCGCACCTTCTGGGCGCCTTCTCACTGATCGGCGCGGGTCTCGGACTCGGTTCCGTCAACGCCGTCACGATGGCGGTGCACGACAGCGGAGAGGGCGAAGGAGGCCTGCTCAGCGCGCTCGTCACCACCGCACAGCAGTTGGGTGGCGCGATCGGGCTCGCGGCCTTGGCCGGGGTGGCCATCGGAACCGCGGGGGCGAGCGGGGGCATCGCGTTCACGACCGTCTTCCTGGGCCAGTGCGCACTCGTCTTCGTGGCGCTCGCCCTCTCGTTCGCATCCGCTCCGGGGAGGGACCGCCTTCGGGCCGCCTCCCCACGGCCCTGACCCCCGACAGGAACTCCGCCGAGGAACAAGCCCCGGCGGGACCACGAAACGGAGAGTTCGCCATGACCAACCCCACCGTGCTCGTGACCGGCGCGACAGGAACCGTGGGCTCCGCGCTGTCGCCTGCTCTGAAGGCCCGCGGCGCCACCGTCCGCGCGATGATCCGCAGCCCTTTCAAAGCCGTGCCCGGTGTCGAGAACGTCGTCACCGACCTGACCGGAGCACCCGCGCGCGACATCGCCGACTTCGCTCACGACCACGCCGGCGCCTTCACCCGGGGCTGAACCACCCCACCCAGACCACCCCACCCAAGCCTCACCACTCAGGTGAACACCCAAGGAGAGAGAATTCCATGATCTACCACTGCATCCGGTTCACCATCCGGCCCGACGTCCCCAAAGAGACCGCGGACGCCATCGTCCAGGGCATGACGGGACAGAACACGGACGACCCGACGGGGGTCTTCGGCCGCGACTTCGGCGGCGAGTACGAGTACGGCGCCGTCAACGCCGCCCAGGACCTGGAGACCTACGAGAAGATGATGAACGACCCGGCGCACCTGGAGGTCGACCGGATGGGGCTTCCGCTGATCTCCAAGTTCGCCTCGTTCGACATCACCGACGACCCGGACCCGGAGATGGGCGAGAAGATCGCCGCGATCCACCAGCGCCGGTTCGACGCCCACCCCGACCTCGTCGAGCTGATCGACAACCTCGACGAGTACCTCGGCAGCGCCGCACCCGGCAAGCACGCGGCCTGACCGACCGCGACCACGAGGCCGTTCACCCGCACCACTCGCTGACTTCCGGCATCGTGCCGGTGAAGCGGTGAACGCCCTCGCACAGTGAGCGCGAGGCCACGGATCACCTCCCTGATCCGGGCCTCGCGCTCACTCGGTCCGGCCCCTGTCGAACAGGGCGGGTACACGGCCGGTCAACGCGGGTCGGGAGTCCGCACCAACTCGTCGTAGGCGGCTCGTTCGAACTCGAGGTATCCGCCGTAGGACGCGGGGTCGATGAAGGGCAGCACCTGGGTGGCCCAGAACCCGCCGATGCCGTTCTCCCGATCGATCCAGTAGTAGAGGTTCGCCAGTCCCGCCCATCCCTGGGCGCCCGCCGGTCGTCCCGTCGGGGTCGCCTCCTGGTTGATCATGAAGGCCAGGGACCATGACTTGCGGACGCCGGGGTAGAACTCGCCGTCGTTGGTCGCCGTGGGGATCGCACTCCGGAACGGGGTGACCTCCACATGGTCCGGGAGGTGCCGGCGGACCGCGTCGCGTACCGTCCCGGCCTCCAGCACGCGTCCGTGGTCTCCGACCCCGTCGTTCAGCCACATGCGGATGAACCTGAGGTAGTCCCCCACGGTTCCGTACAGTCCGTGCCCGCCGGATTCGATCTCGGGTGAGGTGGGCGGCTCGACGTCCAGGGGCACCAGGTCGCCCTCCCGCGTGCGCAGGTGGGTGCCCACGAGTGCGCGGCGCTGCTCGGGGCCGGGCACGAAGGTCATCGTCGTGATCCCGAGCGGTGACAGGACCTCACGGGCGAGGACCTCGCCGAGGCTCTGTCCGGTGACGCCCTCGACGACCCGGCCCACCCAGTCGATTCCGGTCCCGTACTCCCAACGGGCTCCGGGATCGAACAGGAGCGGTGTGTCCAGTGCCGCCCGGGTGGAGGTCGCGATGGGCGGCTGCCGCTCCTCGCCCACGAGACGGGCGTAGTCGGCGTTGAAGTACTCGTACCCGAGCCCGGAGGAGTGCGTGAGCAGCTGACGGGTCGTGATCCGACTGGCGGGGGGCCGAAGCATCGGTTCGCCGGTCCGGTCGAAGCCCGCCAGCACCCGCAACCGCTCGAGGTCCGGGGCGTATCGGCCGGCTGGGGCGTCCAGGTCGAGCCTGCCCTGTTCGACGAGGCGCAGTGCCGCTGTCGCCGTGATCGCTTTTGTCGTCGACAGGAGGGCCACCGGTGAGTCTGGGGTCACCGGCTCGGCGCCATCGACTCGTCGGACCCCCTCCGCGCTCAGGTACAGGGTCTGGTGCTCGTCGGTGACACCGGCGATCACGCCCGGCACCCCGGGCATGGAACTCACGGTTCGACGGAGCACGTCGTCCGCCTTGGCTTTGAAGCTGCCAGTCATCGTTGTTTCCCTCTCATGCAGGACCCAGCAGTCGGCGTTGCGAAGGCGGCGCCATCACCCGTGCCGAACCATCGGTCCCGGAGTCGACGCCAACCAAATGATAGTGATCATTCACTATATTAGGGGAACGGGTCGCCCCCACTGGCCGGGGAGCACACCCGACGACTCCCCACCGCCACGAAGATCCCTGAGCAGACCCCTCTGACCTGGGAATGCCTGTCGGCGCAGTTCCCTGCAACACCTGAACCACCCCGACACGACAGAGTCCACCGGAGGCCGCGCGCCATGGCGAGAGCCGTGCCCCCTCCGCGCAATAAATGAGTACACTCATTATTGATCATCCTCATTAAAGTTGGGTATGGCGAGACCGGGAGAAGAACGGCCTACGGCGCACAGGACAGCGGCATCCGCAACCTCGGCGCCTCGGCCACCCGCCATGCCCGTGGCGGCCAGGAGGCGGAACCGGCTTCCCGAAGCGCAGCGCGTTCGTCGCCGCGCCGGTCCTCTTCGCGCGATGCGCGGGGGGCCGCGCCACCGCACCCGGCATCACGGAGAAGGGCAACAGCGCATGAGAGCGTTCGTCATCACCAAGTACAAGGAGGAGCCGCGGGCGGCTGAGGTCTCCGAGCCGAGCGTCGGGGAACATGACGTGCTCGTGCGGGTGGAGGCCGCCGGCGTGAACCAGCTGGACGAGAAGATCCGCGTCGGTGAGTTCAAGCAGATCCTGCCCTACCGCCTCCCGCTGATCCTGGGACACGACGTCGCCGGAACCGTCATCGATGTCGGCGCCGAGGTCCGGGGCTTCGAACCCGGCGACCAGGTGTACTCCCGACCCGACAAGGACCGGATCGGCACCTTCGCCGAACGCATCGCCGTCGCCGAGGCCGACCTGGCCCTCAAGCCCTCGTCGATCTCCATGGTGGAGGCGGGTTCACTACCGCTGGTCGCGCTCACCGCCTGGCAGGCACTCGTCGAACGCGGCAACGTCGGGCCGGGGCAGAAGGTCCTCATCCACGCGGGCGCGGGTGGCGTCGGGTCGATCGCCATCCAGCTCGCCAAACACCTCGGTGCGCACGTGGCGACGACCGCTGGTGCCTCCAGCGCCGGCTTCGTCCGTGAGCTGGGTGCGGACACCGTCATCGACTACCGCAGCCAGGACTTCGAACAGTTGCTGGACGGCTATGACCTGGTCCTGGACAGCCTGGGCGGCAAGAACCTGGAGAAGTCGCTGCGAGTGCTCCGGCCCGGCGGCAAGGCGATCGGGATCTCCGGACCGCCGGACCCGGACTTCGCCCGGGAGATCGGCCTGAACCCGCTGCTGCGCCTGGCGATCACCGGTCTGAGCGCGGGGATCCGCCGCCAGGCGAAGAAGCTCGGCGTGACGTACGAGTTCCTGTTCATGCGCGCCGACGGCAACCAGCTGCGCCGGATCAGCGCCCTCGTCGACGCCGGGAAGCTGCGCCCCGTCGTGGGGAGGGTGTTCCCCTTCGAACAGACGCCTCAGGCCCTCCAGGCACTGGCTCGGGGAGGCGTCCGCGGCAAGACAGTCATCAGCCACACCTGATCCCTCACCAGGACATCGTCCATCACCGTCGGGGCATACCGCCCGCGCACCATCAGGGGAGCCGTCATGAGCGACACCAGCGACGAGTCGGTCAACACCTTCTACACGAAGGCGCCGACCCGCACGATCACCGCGGACGGGGTGACCTACGCCTACCGGGAACTCGGGCCCAAGGGTGACATCCCCGTTGTGTTCTTCACGCACCTGGCCGCGACTCTGGACAACTGGGACCCGCGCATCGTCGATCCCGTGGCCGGGGAGCGGCACGTCATCGCGTTCGACAACCGCGGTGTCGGCGCGTCGACGGGAGAGGTGCCCGACACCGTGGAGGCGATGGCCGCCGACGCGGTCGCCTTCATCAGGGCGCTCGGGTTCGAGGAGATCGACGTCTTCTCCTTCTCCCTCGGCGGCATGGTCGCCCAGGTGCTGGTGCGCGAGTACCCGGAGCTGGTCCGCAGACTCGTCCTCACCGGCACGGGGCCCGCCGGGGGCAAGGGCATCGACAAGGTCGCCGGAACGACCTACTACGACATGGCGCGGGCGGCCCTGACCCGGTCGGACCCGAAGGAATACCTGTTCTTCAACCGCAACACAACCGGAAGGAGCGCCGGGAGGGCCTTCGTCGAGCGACTTGGGGAACGCACGGCGGACCGTGACAAGCCGATCAAGGTCAAGGCCCTCCGGACCCAACTGAAGGCGATCACGAGGTGGGGGCGTTCGGAACCCGCCGACCTGTCGGGGATCACCCAGCCCACCCTGATCGCCAACGGGGACAACGACCGCATGGTGCCCTCGGTGCTCTCCGAGGACCTGCACCGCCGTATCCCCGACTCGGAACTGGTCGTCTACCCCGACTCCGGCCACGGAGGCATCTTCCAGTACCACCGGGAGTTCGCCCCCGTCGCCGTGGAGTTCCTCACCCGCTGACGCCACGGGAGTCCCCGCACTCCGCCCTCGAACGGTCGGAGTGCGGAAGGGACGCGTGGCCGAACACCTTGCACGACGACGGCCCTCCGGCCATGGCGAAGGCGCCGCAGCCGTGCGTCACGGCGGCGGCGCCGACGCGGGGGTACTCAGGACTTCGTCGCGCCGAGCTGCGGGTAGAGGGCCTCGATCGGGGCACTGAGCCCTGCCTTGACCTGGACGGAGACCTCGTCGGCGAGAACCTCGTACTGCCCGGCCTCGGTGGCGTCGAACACGGCGCGCACCAGGTCTGCGGGGTCGGTCTTGGGATCGGTGGTGTGAGCGGCCATCGGGGTGTCGACGTAGCCCACGTGCACTCCGACGACGTGCACTCCCTCGGGAGCGAGCTCCAGGCGCAGGGAGTTGGTCGCGGACCACAGGGCGGCCTTGGTGGCGCTGTAGATGCCCGCGACGGCGTACCAGCTCAGCGCCGAGTGGATGTCGATGATCGCCGATGCCTTCTTCGCCGACAGGATCGGGGCGAAGGCGCGGGCGAGGAAGAGCGGTCCCAGGAAGTTGGTCTCGACGTTGGCGCGGATCTCCTCGTCGGTGTGCGTGAGGATGCCCGGGCTGGACACCGAGGCCCCGGCATTGTTGACCAGCACGGTGACGTCACCGGCCGCCGCGACGGCCTCCTGGACGGAGGCCTGGTCGGTGACGTCGAGACGAAGGGGGACGACGCGCTCATCGTCCCAGGTCCGGGGCCTGCGCGCGGTGGCGTAGACCTTGCTCGCGCCGCGTGCCAGGGCCTGGTCGACGAACTGCGTGCCGATACCTCCGTTGGCCCCGGTGACCAGGACGACGGATCCGTCGAGTGTGGGCATTTTCGCTCTCCTTGCTGTTCGCCGCGTACGGGTTGCGGTGGGCCGAGGATCGAGGTGTGCCCGGGTGGTGACACCGAGTGCCGCCGGCGCCCGGTGTCCGGTCGTGAGCGTCGCTCCGAGACCGGCCGTGAGCGCTCCACCCCTGCGTGGGAGACTGAACCCGGGCATATCCGAACCCAGACATTAATGACTATGCTCATAACTGAGCACGGTCAGTCTCTATTCCCCAAGGAGGGGCGATGCCATCCGCCTCCCGGGCGCAGGGGCGACGCGAGCGCAACAAGCAGCAGAAGCTCGAACGCATCACCGCCGCGGCCAGTGAGCTCTTCGCTGAGTACGGGGTCGACGAGGTCACCACCCAGCAGATCGCCGAACGCGCCGACATCGGCACGGGCACCCTGTTCCTCTACGCCAAGAGCAAGGGCGAACTGCTTCTGCTGGTCCAGAACTCCCACTACTCCGAGTCCCTGGATCGGGGGATCAGGGACGCCGAGGACACCGTGGACACACTGGACGCCGTGATGGCCATCGTGCGCCCGATCGTGGAGTGCAATCGCAGACAGATCGAGAACGGGCGCACCTACCTGCGCGAAATGGTGTTCGGCGACCCCGAGGAGCCCCGTCACCGTGACGCCCTCATGATCACGGCCCGGACCGAGGCGGCCATCGCCGCCGTGATCGGCCGCGACACAGGAACCGAGGCCGCGACACTGGCTCGCATCGTGTCGGCCGTCATGTTCGTCAGCATGGCGGCGTCGGTGAACACGGCGTCCGGCGTGGAGGCGATCGTCGGGGACATCCGCAGCCAGATCGCCGCCGTGCTCCCCGGCACCGACAGCGCCCCCGCCTGAACACCCGCCGGTCGGCCGCTCGGCGGAGGGGCGGGCGCGATCCCGTGCGCGGCATCCCCCGATGCCACACCGCACCGCGAGTGACCCAGGTCACGTCACCCGAGCTTGAGTGTGCCGTAACGGCATGGTCTTTTCTGGACCCATCAGCCGATCAGCACACGCTCACCCCCTCGGGAGGACGGAATGACCACCGACCGCACCGCCGACACCGCCGAGAACGCCCCCACCGCCGAGCAGACCCCCGGGACCGAACAGCCGGTCAGCACCAAGCAGGCGGTGCTGGACCAGCTGGGCGGAACGTCCGGGATGGTCTACACGACCCTGCCCGTCGTGGTCTTCGCAGCAGTGGTGCCCTTCGCCTCCCTGGCCGCCTCGATCGGGGCCGCGATCGCCATCGCCGCGGTGCTGGCGGTGTTCCGGATGTGGCGCGGGGAGAAGCTCACGGCCGCGCTGGGAGGCGTCTTCGGCGTCGCCGTGGCCGGGGGCGTCTCGGCGATGACCGGGTCGGCCAACGACTTCTTCCTGATAGGGATCTGGGCGTCCTTCGCCGGGGCCGTCCTCACGCTCGTCTCGCTCGTGCTGCGCCGCCCCCTGACCGGGGTCATCTGGAACGCGGTGCACGGGGGCACCCACCCCTGGCGCCAGGACCGGCCCACCCTGCGCATCCACGACCTGGCCACCCTCGCCGTCATGGCGCTGTTCGCCGGCCGGTTCATCGTCCGCCAGTGGCTCTACCTCGCCGACTCCACCACCGGCCTGGCCATCGCCGACACCGTCACCGGCATCCCCCTGACCGCCCTGGCCGCCGTCGTCGTCATCTGGGCCTTCCGCCGCTCCACCAAGCGCCTCATCAAGAACACCGACAAGGCTCCCCGGAGCGCCTGACCGGCCCACCACCCCGGTCCATCAGATGCCGGCCCCCGCCCCACGGCGGGGGCCGCATCCGTGCACGGAGCCGCCCACGCGCGCGTGCCGTCCGGAAGCCGGCGAGGCCGGGGAGCATCCGCATCACCGGTCCCGCCACCGACCGCGCGAGGGCGGTGGCCGGGGCTCCGCCCGGGCCCGCGCCCCCCGCACCGCGGATCGGACCACGCGACGGAGGGACGGAGGGACGGAGCCCCGCCCGACCCCTGATCACCCCCACTCCCAGGTCTTTGACCTGGGAGTTCCCTGCTCTCCTGGTCAGCGTTGCTCCTGGGGAACAAAGACCGACCTGTCGGGCGATCCGGACAGCGGTGAAGCGGAAAACGGTGAAGCTGGCCAGCCAGGTCGCCGACAGGGGCCCCACCAACGGGAAGTCAGCTCCCGAGCGTGGTATGACAAGCACAGAAAGTAGTGATACCGGCCGAGGCGGGGCTCCCGCTCTCGGCCCCACCTGCCCTGACCAGTCCCTTCGCGGCCACTCTCGACAGCTGTCCGGCGCCCGACCCGCCCGAGGCGCGGCACAGCACACGCGGACCGTTCGGCAGCCCGTCCCGCGGCCGGCCCCATGCGGCATCCCTGAACTCGTGGAGACACCCTTGACCCAGACCTGCCGTGCCTCGGCGACGCCAAGGCCCGTCACCCCACAGCCCAGCCGATCCCAACAGGCCCTTCACGGGAGCCGCGGCTCCCGCCCGCGTGCGCACCACGGCACCGACCGCGGCCCCGTCTGCGGGGGGAGGCGTCATGAGGCGTGAGGCCGTCATCACCGGAGTCGGCGTGGTGGCCCCCGGGGGCGTCGGCGTCACCGCGTTCTGGGACCTGCTCACCGCGGGACGCACCGCCACCCGCGGCATCACCCTGTTCGACCCCGCGGGATACCGCTCCCGCATCGCCGCCGAGGTGGACTTCGAGCCCGCCGCCCACGGGCTGGACGAGCGCCAGACCGCGCGCATGGACAGGTACACCCAGTTCGCCGCCGTCGCCGCCGCCGAGGCCCTCGCCGACAGCGGGCCGCCCCTGGCCGACATCCTGCCCTGGCGCGTCGGCGTGAGCATGGGGACGGCGGTCGGCGGCACCACCCGCCTGGACCGGGAGTACGCGGTGATGAGCCGCGGCGGCTCCGAATGGGTGGTCGACCACACCGCCGCAGAACCCCACCTCAACCTGGCACTGATGCCGAGCACGCTCTCCGGGGAGATCGCCGAGCTGGTCGGCGCGCGGGGCCCGGTGCGCACGGTCTCCACCGGGTGCACCTCCGGGCTGGACGCGGTCGGCTACGCCGCGCAGGCCATCGAGGACGACCTCGCCGACGTGGTCGTGGCGGGGGCTGCCGAGTCACCGGTCTCACCCATCGCCATGGCCTGCTTCGACGCCATCAAGGCGACGTCGGACAGCAACGACGACGCCGAACACGCGTCCCGGCCGTTCGACCGCCACAGGAACGGCTTCGTCATGGGCGAGGGCGCCGCCGTGCTCATCCTGGAGGAGGCGTCGGCGGCGCGGCGTCGCGGCGCCCGCATCCGCTGCCGGGTGGCGGGCTTCGCGAACCACGGCAACGCCTTCCACATGACCGGCCTGCGCCGCGAGGGGACGGAGATGGCGCGCGCCATCACCACCGCGCTCGACCAGGCGCGGCGTCCGGCCACCGACGTGGACTACGTCAACGCGCACGGGTCGGGGACCGTGCAGAACGACCGGCACGAGACCGACGCGGTCAAGCGCGCCCTGGGCGAGCACGCCCGCCGGGTGCCGATGACCTCGATCAAGTCGATGGTGGGGCACTCGCTCGGGGCGATCGGCTCGATCGAACTCGTGGCCTGCGTGCTGGCCATGGACACAGGCGTCGTACCGCCCACGGCCAACCTGGCCACGCCCGACCCCGAGTGCGACCTCGACTACGTGCCGGCGACCGCCCGCGAGCAGAGGACCGACGTGGTGCTGTCCGTGGGCAGCGGCTTCGGAGGATTCCAGTCAGCGGTCGTCCTGGACCGGGGAGAGTGAGGAGAGCCATGACCACGGTGATCACGGGGCTGGGCACGGTCTCACCGGCGGGAACGGGAACCGAGGCCTACTGGTCCGCGCTCGTGGCGGGGCGCACGCTCATCGCGCCGCTGCCCGACGTCGGCGCCCGGGGACTCCCGGTCCGCGTCGGCGGCAGGGTGCCCGACTTCGATCCGCTCGACCACATCGAGGGCCGCTACGTCGTCCGGACCGACGCGTTCAGCTGGTTCGCGATGGTGGCCTCGGACGAGGCGCTGCGGGACTCGGGGGTCGACACCGCCGCCGACCCCTTCGCCACCGGGGTGCTCATCTGCAGCGGCAGCGGCGGCAACGAGTTCGGGCAGCGCGAGCTCGCCGCCCTGTGGGGCAAGGGTCCGGGCTACGTCGGCCCCTACCAGTCCATCGCCTGGTTCTACGCGGCCAGCACCGGCCAGGTGTCCATCAGCAACGGCCTCAAGGGCATGTGCGGAGTCCTCACCACCGACGAACCCGGCATGCTCGACGCCCTGGACCAGGGCTCGCAGGCACTGCGACGCGGGACCTCGGCGATGCTGGTCGGCGGCAGCGACGCCGCACTCGGGTCCCCGTTCGCCCTGGCCACCCAGCTGGGCAGCGGTGTGCTCAGTGAGAGTGACGACCCCCTCTCGGCGTACGTGCCCTTCACGGAGGAGGCGAGCGGCTTCGTCCCGGCCGAGGGCGCGGCCGTCGCACTGGTGGAGGACCTGGCCACCGCGCGGGCGCGCGGGGTCCGGGTACGGGCCGTCGTCGCGGGCCACGCGAGCACGTTCGGCGGGGTCGGCGCCTTCGACCCTGGCGGTGAGGGCCTCCTGCAGGCGGCCCGGGAGGCGATGCGCCGCGCAGGGGTCGGCCCGGAGGGGGTGGACGTCGTCTTCGCGGACGCCGTGGGCACCCCGAAGGCCGACGCCGACGAGGCCGCCGCGCTGCGGCAGCTCTTTCCCGACGGTGTGGCCGTGACGGCGCCCAAGGCGGGCTTCGGACGCGCCTACGCGGGGGCGGGCGCCCTGGACGTGGCCGCCGCCGTGCTGAGCCTGGAGCACCAGGTCGTTCCTCCCACCCCGCACGTTCCGGACGCGCCCCTGGGCCTCGACCTGGTGGTCAGGGTCGCCCGGCCCGCCCGTCTGCGTGCCGCGCTGGTCCTGTCGCGGGGCCTGGGCGGCGGGACGTCGGCTCTCGTCCTCCAGCACCCCGACCACGTCTGACACACGAGATCAAGGAGATCCATGGCCGACAGCCGCATCACGATCGAGGAACAGGTGGAACTGATGTCCGCCTGCGCCGGGATCAGGACCGACGTCGAGACGGCGTCCACGCACACCTTCGACGAGTTGGGGGTCGACTCCCTGGGCGTCCTCGGCATCATCGCCGAGATCGAGCGCCGCACCGGCCGCAAGCTGGGGGCCGACGCGGAGCTGGTGCCCTCGCCCGCCGCCCTCGTCGCCCTCGTCAACGAGGACTCATCCGCCTACGTGGAAGGAGCGTGACGGCCGTGCCCTCACGTACCGAGAACAGCATCGTCATCGACGCGCCCTACGACCTGGTCTGGGAGATGACCAACGACCTGGGCTCGTGGACCGAGTTCTTTCCGAAGTACGCCTCGGTGGAGGTCCTCGAACGCGAGGGCGACACGGTCCGGTTCCGGATCACCAAGTTCCCCGACGACCAGGGTCGCGTGTGGAGCTGGGTGTCCGAGCGCGTCATGGACCGCGCCAGGGGCGAGGTGCGGGCGCGTCGCGTGGAGACGGGTGCGTTCGAGTTCATCAACCTGCACTGGACCTATGAGGAGGTGCCGAGCGGGATCCTCATGACCTGGCGCAACGAGTTCACGATGAAGGCGGACTCCCCTCTCAGCGACGAGCAGATCACCGCCAACATCACCCGGGAGGCGCCGATCGAGATGGGGCTGATCAAGGACAAGATCGAGGCGAGGGCGCTGGCGGAGTACCCGGTCGGCTGACCGGGTCGGGGAACCCCTCCGGGGGCCTTCGGACCGGGACGGGCATCGACGCCGTCCCGGTGCCGGAGGCCCCTCCGTGTTTCCCCGGGGAGCCCACCGCGGGCCGCCCGGTGGCGGATCCGCTCCGGGGGGTCAGCGGCGGCGCTCGGGGACCCGCGCCAGCACCGCCTTCTGCAGGGCCTCCAGCGGGCCCGCCCGGAACCGGCGGAGCCACAGCGTCGAGACGGCCAGGAGCAGCGCGCACAGAGTGGCCCACAGGCCCATCACCCACCAGGGGCCGGCGTCCGCGAGGCGGGGCGCCAACCCCAGGCCGAAACCGTAGAGGACCAGCACGCAGGCGAGGTTCTGCGCCACGTAGCCGCTCATGGCCATCCGGCCGAGCGACGACACCGCCGTGACGGCGCGGCCCCCGGGGTTCGCCCGGTCCAGCACCCACCCGACCAGGCCGATCACGCCGAGCGCCACCACGGGGGCGGCGACGTAGCGGTCCAGGAGCGCCAGGTCGGGACCGGCCAGGGACGTGGCCAGGTTGAACGGCACCCCGACGCCGAGGCCCCACGCGAGCAGGCGTCCGCGGACACGGCGGCCGGTGTCGTCGGCGCCGAAGGCCCCGGCGCGGAACAGCCGCACGCCCAGCAGGAACATGAACACCATCAGGGCGAAGGTGATGATCGGTTCGGCGCGGAAGAGGAGTGCGTGGTCGAGCCGGAAGGCGATCTGGTCCGCATAGCTCCCGTGGGCGTAGAGGTCCACCACCTCGGGCGGGGTCTCCCCGCCGAAGGGGGCGGGGTCGAGGACGAGCGCCGCCGTGAGGAGCCCGATGAAGGCCGCGTGCACGGCGGCCGCCGTCCACATCACGGCGTTCTGCGCCCGCTGGGAGCGGGTCAGCAACCAGGCGACCACGAGGGACGTGACCGCGTACCCCATGAGCACGTCGGCGGCGAAGACCAGCGTGAAGTGCACGAGCCCCTCGGTGAACAGGAACAGCGCCCGCCACATGTAGGGGCCGGGCCACCGCCCGCCGCGCCTGGCCGCGGAGCGGAACTGGATGGCCAGCCCCACACCGAACAGCAGGGTGAGCAGGGCGAGGAACTTGCCGTTGGCGAGGAAGAGGAACAGCCCCTCCCCCAGGGAGGCCGCCGAGGGGGACTCCGCCACGTCGGCGAGGGTGCCGAGCGAGTCCGCTCCGAACAGCAGACCGGCCTCGGAGCCCGGCGCGGTGAACAGCCACACGTTGGTGGCGAGGGTGCCCATGATGGCGACGCCCCTCAGGACGTCGAGCAGGGGGAGGCGCGCGCCCGCCCGGACGGGTGCGGTGGTCTGCGGATCGGTGGTGGTCATACGGATCGCCTTACGCTCGGGCGGACGTGGGTCACGAGCTCTCAGGGGCCGTGAAGAGCCGGTCGACGTAGGTGGCGAGTGAGGTGCGGATCGCGTCCTCGGCGAAGTCCCCGCCGGTGACGAGGTGGTGGAGGGTCAGGCCGTCCACGAAGGCGACGAGGGCGGCGGCCTCGGCGCGCGCGTCCAGGGACGGCGGCAGCTCGCCCAGCCTGCGGCCCTCGCCGAACGCGTGCGCGAACGCGTCGAGGAGCTGCTGTGTCGTCGTCCTGTGCAGCCGGGACATCTCCGGGTCGGCCATCGTGACCGGGAGGAACTCCAACCAGACGGTGAGTTCCAGGCGCCGCTCGTCGTCGAGGGGGAGGAGGGTCTCGGAGGCGCGGAGGGTCCAGTCGCGGACGGAGGCGGGCCCCGCCCCCTCGGCGAGGGCCAGCAGGCGCGCCTCGCCCTGCTTGTACATGTACTCCACTCCGAACCGGAGCAGCTGGGACTTGGTGCGGAAGTAGCTCTGTACCAGCCCGACCGAGACTCCGGCCTCGTCGGCGACGTCGGCGAGGGTGGTCCTCGCAAGCCCCCGCCTCCCCACCGAGCGCAGGAGTGCGTGAGCGACCTGCCGTCGCCGCTGTTCGTGGTCCGCCGTCCTCGCCATGAAAAAATAATACGGCACTATTTTAAATGTGGCGACCGTGTCCGGTCCGGCTCCGGCCACCGGCAGGGCCCCTGCGCCCCGAACCGATCGCGCCTCGGGGCCGGTGACGCCCGACACCGACTCCGCGAACGCCCGGGACCTGGGGTTGTGATGCAATATCAACGGGTTCGTGAATCCGTGAGGGCTCCCGAGACCGGCAACAGCACATCGACAGAGGGAGGTTGGTCCCCCATGACCGACCGCGCGTACGTGATCGCAGGATCGGAGGCCACCGGCGGCGCCGGCATCCAGGCCGACCTCAAGGCCTTCCAGGAGCTCGGCGTCTACGGCATGGGGACGATCACCTGCATCGTCTCCTTCGACCCGAACAACGGTTGGGGCCACCGGTTCGTCCCCGTCGCCCCGAACGTCATCGCCGACCAGATCGAGGCCGCGACCGCCTGCCACGACCTCGACGTGGTGAAGATCGGCATGCTCGGCACGCCCGACACCATCGACGTCGTCGCCGAGGCCCTCCAGCGGCAGCCGTGGCGGCACGTGGTCCTGGACCCGGTCCTGATCTGCAAGGGCCAGGAGGCGGGTGCCGCCCTGGACACCGACAAGGCGCTCACCGCGCAGATCCTGCCGCTGGCCACGGTGATCACGCCGAACCACTTCGAGGCGCGCACCCTCGCGGGGATGGAGAGCATCGACTCGGTGGACGACCTGGTCGAGGCCGCCCGCCGCATCCACCAGCTCGGTCCGAAGCACGTCGTCGTCAAGGGCGGCACGGAGCTTCCCGGCCCGGACGCGGTGGACGTGTACTTCGACGGCGAGGAGGTGACGGTCCTCAGCGCCCCGAAGATCGGCGAGGAGCGCGTGAGCGGCGCCGGCTGCACCTTCGCCGCCGCGATCACCGCCGAACTGGCCAAGGGCGCCGAGGTGGGCGCCGCCGTCGCAACCGCGAAGGCGATGGTCCGCGAGGGGATCAGCAGGCGTCTGACCACGCACGCGCCGTTCGCCTCGGTCGTGCCGGTCGCCCCGCGCGACTGACCCGGCCGTCGCCCCCAGCGGAGTGCCTTCGCACACATTCGTCCCTTTTGAGCCGGTTTTTTTCGCGAATCATGGTTGGAATCCCTCACAGCGGTGAGGGCAGAGACCAGGACCGAATGCCGAGCAGGAGGTTGGAATGTCCGAGAGCAACCGCGCCAGCAACAAGGCCGACGAGTACAAGGGCAAGGCCAAGGAGACCCTCGGCAAGGCCACCGGTAACGAGCAGTGGCAGGCGGAGGGCAAGACCGAGAAGACCGCGTCCAAGCTCAAGCAGGCCGGCGAGAAGGCCAAGGACGCCCTCACCCCGGACGACAAACCCAAGGACGTGTAGCTCCGGCGCCAACGGCGGCGGTGGGGAGGCTCAGCCTCCCCACCGCCGTGTGTGTGCGGGTCCGTGCGGCGCTCGGCCCCGTCTCCGGACGCCGGCGTCTCCGGAGCACGGTGAGGGGCGGCGGGGCACGGCCCACCGCACTATCCGTCGACGCGCTCCCCCCGGGTCTCGCGCCCGCGCAGGGACAGGGCGACCGCGCCGATCACCGTCAGCAGGACGGCGAACCCGCCCCAGACCATGTCGGCGCCGATCAGCATCTCCCCGCCCTCGGCCCCCGGCGTGCGGCCGCCGTCCCGGCCGGTGACGGTCACGACGAGCAGGACGACGACGGTCGCCGCGACGGCCAGCCGCGCACCGAGCCGGGCGAACGCCCTGATCCCGCGTCCGCCTCCCAGGTCGCGGAGTGTGAAGCGCTCGTCCGCGCGGAGCGGCGCCAGCAGCCGGGCCAGGAGCAGCAGGGCGACGGGGAGCTGGAGGGCCCACACGACGGTGCGGAACCAGCCGTCGAACCACACGTTCGTGCCGTAGAGCAGCGTGTGCCAGACGCTCAGCGCGTACACGACGATGACGAACCTGTGCAGCGCCCGCCACGTGCGCGTCCCGGTCCAGAACCGGACGTAGTAGGCGAGGCTGAGCGGTACGGCCAGGTAGAGGGCGATGAGCCCGATGAGGATGGCGACCTGGCCGGTCCCCGTGGCGTAGCCGCCGGGCACGAACACGTCCACGAACGCGGAGAGCAGGCGGCCTCCCCAGGCCAGCCCCTCCTCGTTGCCCCGCACCAGTTCGAGGAAGAACGCGAACGCGTGGGCGAACATCAGGCCGATGGTGGTGAGGCTGGTGACGCGGTGCCAGCGTTCGATGCGGGCGTGCGGGACGGGGGCCCGCGCCAGGGGGGCGGTGGAGCGGAGCAGCCCGAGCATGACGGTGATCCAGGCCCAGAGGAGCCCGGACCAGCCGAAGGCCTGGCAGAGCCAGTAGAGCCAGTACTCCCTCGCGTCGGACAGGTACGGCATGACCATGAGCGTCATCGAGGTTCCGGCCTCGATGCGGACGTAGACGACGAAGAAGATGACAAGGGTGACGACAAGGGCCGCGGAGCTGTCCGGAATGACGCGCCGCAGGTCGGCGCGGAGTGCCGCGCCGTCGATCCGGGAGGGTCTGCGCCCGGGGCGGGCGCGTTCGGGTTCGGTGGTGTCGGTCATGGGCGGGGGGCGCCTTTCGTGAGCGGGAACCCCTATGACAGCAGCGTTCCCCGCCCCTTGCCCACCCCTGTTCCCGCGCCGTCCGGGGGTCGGCGCCACCTCGGAGAACCCGAGCCGGAGCCGGTGCCGTCCGGCGGCCAGCCGGTGCGCGGGCAGCACGCCGGGACCGCAGGACGCCGAGCCGATGCCCTGGTGGTCCGTGTCCAGGTGCAGGTGGACCCGCCCGTCCGGCACCAGTTCGTGCGGGTGCCGGGCCGCGTCGAGGGCGGCCGTCGCCCACCGGCGGGCCGAGAGGCCGAAGGCCGGGTCTCCGTCGATCCGCAGGCCCGACCCGTCCGCCGCCCGCAGGACGGCCCACCTCACGTCCGCCCGGTTGCCGTTCTCCTGGGGCCGCAGGTAGGGGGTCTGGAGGCCGTCCACCGAGCTGGTGAACCGGCCGACCCGCGCGGCCTGGTCCACGTCGCGGTAGGCCTCGCCCGGTCCGCGCCCGAACCACTCGACCCCGCCCAGGAAGGCGGGCACGGCCATGCGCACGCCGAAGCGCGGCAGGGTGCAGGGCCACTCCCCCTCGGCCTCGGCGTCCACGGTCAGGACCAGGCGCCCGGCCTCCGCGGTCCAGCCGTAGGCGACGAGCATCCCGAAGTCCCCGCCCGCGGGGGCCAGGCGGTCGCGGACGACGTACGCGTCGCCGTCCCATCCGGCGGAGAGGCGGCGCGAGGTGAGCCGGTCGAGCCCGGCCTCCCGCCACGGGACCTCCACGGACACACCGTGGCGTGCCTGGTCGTTGTCGGTCGGGGCGCGCCACAGGTCCACCGCCGGGGACTCCACCGGCAGCCCGCCGACGGAGCACAGGGTGCCGGTACCGGCGTCGAGGATCCCCGGCCCGAGACGGAACAGGGCGTTCGCGGCGCCGACGGCGGGCACGGGGTCGCGCCGGACCGCGGACTCCCCTTCCGGGCCGTCACCGGCCACCGGCGGTGGAGCGGGGGCCGGCGTCCGGTCGGACAGGGCGGACACCTGCGCGGGCTCCCCGGAGGGGAGTCGCGCCTGGCCCCAGGCCAGTTCGTGCCCGGCCGGGGCCCACGGCTGGTCGGAGCCCAGGTGGACGGACACCGTCAGCCACGCCTCGCCGCCGCCCGGCGGCGCGGGCGCCGCGGGAAGGGGCACTCTCGTGCCCGTGCCGGGGCCGAGCACGGGCACGGCCAGTTCGCCCTCCCCGAACGGCACGCCCTCCTCCTCCGCGCGCCACCGGAAGACCAGGCCGGACGTGTCCCGGAAGTCCCAGGTGTTGGTGACCTCCACCGTCCCCGCGGCGGGGTCGGGCACGACCCGCACGGGTTCGACGGTCTTCTTGTAGGCGTGCAGCCCGGGGCTGGGCGTGCGGTCGGGGAGGAGGAGGCCGTCCGCGACGAAGTTTCCGTCGTGCACCACCTCGCCGAAGTCGCCGCCGTAGGCGAACCACTCGGTTCCGTCCGGTTCGCGGCGGCGGACCCCGTGGTCGATCCACTCCCAGACGAACCCTCCCTGGATGCGCTCGTGCCGCGCGAACAGCTCCTGGTACTCCTCCAGTCCGCCCGGCCCGGCGCCCATGGCGTGCGCGTACTCGCACAGGACGAACGGCATCCCCCTCCGGTGGGGGTCGGCCCCGGGGTCGCCGGTCGTCTCCTCCTCCCTCCGGCCGATCGCGTCCACCTCGTCGTGCGGCGGGTACATGCGCGAGTACACGTCCACGTAGGAGCTGTCGCGGTCGCCCTCGTAGTGGACCGGGCGGGAGGGGTCGTGCCCGCGCACCCAGGCGGCCATGGCCTCCAGGTTGCGCCCGGTCCCCGACTCGTTGCCCAGGGACCAGAGGACGACGCTGGGGTGGTTGCGGTCCCGGCCCACCGTCCGGGCGATCCGGTCCAGGTAGGCGTCCCGCCAGCGCGGGTCGTCGGAGGGGTTGCCGCGCCACCCCACCAGCTCGAAGCCGTGGGTCTCCAGGTCGCACTCGTCCACGACCCACAGGCCCAGCTCGTCGCACAGGTCGAGGAAGTCCGGGTGGGGCGGGTAGTGGCTGGTGCGCACGGCGTTGACGTTGTGCTGTTTCATCAGCAGGACGTCCTCGCGCATGGTCTCCCGGGGCACGGCGCGTCCGTGGTCGGGGTGCCACTCGTGGCGGTTCACCCCGCGCAGCAGCAGCGGCTGCCCGTTCACGCGCAGCAGGCCGTCGGAGACCTCCACCGTGCGGAAGCCGACCCGCAGCGGGGCCCGCTCCCCCGGGGCGGCGACGACCGCGTCGTAGAGGCGGGGTATCTCGGCCGACCACGGCTCCACCGCGCCGACCGCGTGCTCCACACCGACAGCGGCGTCCACCAGGCCCAGCTCGGGGACGCTGACCAGCGCGTCGGCCGATCCCGCCACGTCGACGCGCAGGGTGCCCGTGCCGTCGGCGTGGTCGTAGGCGGCGTGCACGGTGACGTCGCCGAGGCCCTGCTCGGGGAGGGCGACCAGGGTGACGTCGCGGAAGATCCCGGACAGCCACCACATGTCCTGGTCCTCCAGGTAGCTGGCCGCCGACCACTGGTGCACGCGGACCGCCAGGACGTTGCGCCCGGGGCGCAGCAGGTGGCCGGCGTCGAACTCGGCGGCCAGGCGGCTCCCGGTGGAGAAGCCCAGCTCGGTGCCGTTCAGCCACGCACGGAAACAGGAGTCCACCCCGTCGAAGCGCAGCACGGCCGCCCCCTCCGGCCAGTCCCCGGGCAGGTCGAACTCCCGCCGGTGGTCGCCGGTCGGGTTCTCGTCCGGCACGTGCGGGGGGTCGACCGGGAAGGGGTAGACGACGTTCGTGTAGGCGGGGGTCCCGTGTCCGTGCAGCTGCCAGTGGGCGGGGACGGGCAGTCCCTCCCAGTCGGAGTCGTCGTAGTCCGGCGCCTCGAAGCCGTCGGTGTCGCCGTAGGCCCGGGGAAGCAGGCGGAACCGCCATGTGCCGTTGAGGTCCAGTGCGGGCGCGTCGCTGTCGAAGCGGGCGCGCGGCGCGCGGGTCCCGGCGGAGGGGGCGAAGTCCTCCAGGTAGGCGGGCTTGCGGGTCGCGGGCACGTCAGACCTCCGTCAGGTGCAGGAGCAGGGCTTGGGACGGGTTGAGGTTGGGCAGCTGCACCCCCGCACGGGTGAGCACCGCGCCGGACACGGTGGCCTCCCCCTCGGCGCACCACGCGGGGAGCGCGTGCTGGAGGGTCGAGGGCAGCCCCGCGTCCCTGCGCCACACCAACCGGTAGGTGCGGTCCTCGCGCAGTCCCGGCAGCCGCACCCGTCCCGGGAGGGCACGCGCCGACGTGGCCAGGCGGGCGTACCGGAAGACCGCCTCCCCTCCGTCGGGGGAGACGACCCCGTCGAGCTGTTCGGAGGGGTCGGGCGAGTCGGCGTGCACGGGGTCGCCCGAGTGCAGGAGGGGGCGCAGCTCCTTGTGGAGGGCGATCCACGAGGTCAGGGCGCCGAGTTCGTCCTCGGTGCACCGGGTGATGTCCCATTCGAGGCCGGTGTGGGAGAGGAGGGCGGCGAGGCAGCGGAACGACAGGTCCGCGGCCCTGCCGGTGGTGTGCGACACGGGTCCGCCCACGTGGCTGCCGACCAGCTCGGGAGGGAGGAGCAGGGAGGTCCAGCGCTGGAGGGCCAGGCGCTCCAGGGGGTCGTTGCAGTCGGAGGCCCACACGCGGTCGGTGCGCTCCAGGATGCCCAGGTCCACGCGGGCGCCGCCGGAGGAGCACGACTCGATCTCCAGGTCCGGGTGGCGTTCGCGCAGCCGGTCCAGGAGCTCGTAGACGGCGAGGGTCTGGCGGTGCGTGCCCGCCGCGCCGGTCGGGGCGTGCACGGGTTCGAGCAGGTCGCGGTTGTGGTCCCACTTGAGGTAGTCGGGCCGGTACTCCGTGATCAGGGCGTCCAGGTGCTCGAACACGTACCGGAAGGCCTCGGGCCGGGACAGGTCGAGGAGTTGCTGGCTGCGGCTGGGCGGGGGCAGGTGGCCCTCGGCCGCGAGGATCCACTCGGGGTGGGCGCGCAGCAGGTCGGAGTCGGGGTTGGCCATCTCCGGCTCGACCCACAGACCGACCTCCATCCCCAGGGAGCGGACGTGGTCGAAGAGCGGGTGGAGGCCGTCGGGCCACACCCCGGTGTCCACCGTCCAGTCGCCCAGCCCGGCGGTGTCGTCCCGGCGGCCCCGGAACCAGCCGTCGTCCAGGACGAACCGCTCGACGCCGATGCGGGCGGCCGTGTCGGCCAACCGCCTGAGCTTGTCGAGGTCGTGGTCGAAGTAGACGGCCTCCCACGTGTTGAGGACGACCGGGCGCGGCTGGGCCGGGTGGCCCGGCCTGGCCCGCAGCCACCGGTGGAAGCGCGACGACATCCCGTCCAGTCCCCGGTCGGACCAGGAGAGGAACACCCAGGGCGTGGAGTAGGACTCGCCCTCGGCGAGCCGGACCTCTCCGGGGTGGAGGAGTTCGCCGCCCGCGATGACCGCGTCGGCGTGTCCGGCCCCCTCGGGCAGGCGTTCGGCCAGGTGGACGTGGTCACCGCTCCAGGCGGTGTGCATCCCCCACACCTCTCCGTGCCCGAACCCGAAGCCGGGGGACCCGGCCGTGAGCAGGAGGGTGGAGTCGTGCCCGGTACGGCCCCGGCGTGAGGCTCGCATGCGCGTGCCCATGGAGAGGTCCTGCCGCTGGGGCGCGCGTTCGCGGCACCAGCGCCCGGTCAGGTCGAGGACCTCGGCGGCCTCGCGGGGCAGGGGCATGGTCACCCGGAGGGTGTCCAGGGTCCACGGGGCGCCGGCGGTGTTGGTGACCGTGTTGCGGGCGCGGACCAGCCCGGAGGCCTCCAGCCTCAGCTCGCAGCGCAGCTCCAGCCCGTCCGTCACGGCGCGGACGGTGACCGCCCCGCCCGTGCCGCTCCCGCCGTCCGGTGCCGCCCCCTCCAGGGGGTCGACGTCCACGGACCGCACGGTCCACGCGGGGAAGGTCACCCGGCCCTCGTGGTGTCCGGCGATCCCGGGGTGGCCGCGCCACCCCTCCCCCTGGGTGGGCACCAGGGAGACCCAGGTGGGGACGTCGACCCCGTTGTGGGCGGCGGGCGGCGCCGAGGCCGCGGCGATCCCGGTGTCGTCGGGCAGGTCCGCGCCCCAGTGCAGGACGTGGGGAAGTCCGTCGTCGGGGACCCCGACGACCAGTGCGGTTCCCGCCGCGTTCAGGCGAATGGTGCGGTACGTCATCCCTTGCTCGCTCCCAGGGTCAGTCCGGCCACGAAGTGGCGTTGCAGCACGAAGAACACGACCAGTGTGGGCAGGGCGACGATGACCGACCCGGCCGACAGCAGGTTGTAGTCGACGAAGAACGCGCTCTGGAGGTTCTGGAGCGCGGTGGTGATGGGCAGCTTGTCGCCGCTGGACAGCAGCGCGAGCGCCCAGAAGAAGTCGTTGTAGATCCAGGTCACGAGCAGCGTGGCCAGGGCCGCGAGGCTCGGACGGCACAGCGGGAGCACCACCTTGCGGTACTGCTGGAAGACGGTCGCCCCGTCCACCCTCGCGGCCTCCAGCAGCGACGTGGGCATCGCCTTCATGAAGTTGCTCAGGACGAACGTGCAGAAGCCGATCTGGAACGCGGTGTGGATGAGGACGACCCCGAGGTGGCTGTCGTAGAGCGACCCGGACTCGCTGATCCAGTAGGGCAGGGGGATGGCGTTGTAGAGGCGGAACAGCGGGACGAGGAGGGCCTGCGGCGGCAGGAGGTTCGCGGCGAGGAACACCGCGAGCATCACCAGGTTGAAGCGGCGCGAGTAGCTGGAGAGCACGAACGCCGCGCACGACGACAGGAACAGGGTGAGCAGCACCGCGGGGACGGTGATGACGAGGGAGTTGAGGAAGTAGCCCGGCAGTTCTCCCTGCGTCCACGCGTCGGCGTAGTTGTCGAGGGTGAACCCGCCCAGGGACAGGTAGCCGTGCAGGGCCGTGTAGTCGTAGTCGCGGAACGAGTTGACCACCGCCCACAGCACCGGGAAGAGCCAGGCCAGCGCCGTCACGACGAGGAACGCGTGCAGCAGCGCCCGTGCCGGGCGGATCCGTCGGCGGGCGGGGCGTCCGGGCGCGGGGCTCCGGGCCTCCCGGTCCGGGGACTCGTCCGGGGACTCGGGGAGGGTCGTGGCGGTCACCGGTGGGCCCCTCTCAGCATGGTGGACACGTAGACGACGATGAAGACCAGGGAGATCACCAGCATGACCACGGCCAGCGCGGAGCCGAAGCCCACCCTGCTGGCCTCACCGATGACGTTGGAGGTCACCAGCGCGGATATCAGCTCCAGGCCGTTCCGGCCGCGGTTGATGATCCACACGATGTCGAAGGCGCGCAGCGCGTCGATGACGGTCACGACGACCACGACCAGGTTGACGGGCAGCAGGGCCGGGAACACGACCCGGGTGAAGGTGCGCACCGGACCGGCGCCGTCGATGGCGGCGGCCTCGCGCAGGGACGGGTCGACGGCTTTCAGCCCGGCCAGGTAGAGCAGCATGATGTACCCGGTGTGCCGCCATCCGGCCGCGACCAGCACCGCGTAGAGGTTGATGTCGGGGTTGCCGAACCAGTCGACGGCGGGCGCGTCGGACACCAGGGCGAGGAAGGCGTTGAGCAGGCCCTGGTCGCGGGAGTAGATGAGCTGCCAGACGAACCCGATCAGGGCGAGCGAGAGCACCACCGGCAGGTAGAAGATGCTCCGGTACACCGATCCGCCGCGCATCTCCCGGTCGAGCAGCACCGCCAGGAACATCCCGAGCAGTGTGGGGACCGTGAACAGGACCACCAGCCACACGAGGTTGTTGCGCAGCGCCGGCTCGAACGGCGGGTAGATGGTGAACGCGTCCGTGTAGTTCTGGACGCCGATCCACTCGATGGTCTCCAGGCCCCCGATGCCGTCCCACCGGGTGAACGACAGCAGGACCGTGGCCATGGCGGGCAGCCACACCAGGCCGACCACGAGCAGCGCGGGAACACCGAGCATCAGGGCGAGGGCGGCGCGGTCGCCGCGCCCGTGCCGGGGACCCGTCCCCGGGCGCCGGGCGCGTCCCGTGCGCCGCGTCGGACCGGTGGGCGGGGCCGGCGGGCCGGCGGACCGGACGGCAGGGGGCGGTGGGGGGCGTTCGACGCCATGCCTGTCTCCTTCACTTCTGGTTCACCGGCCGAAGATCGACAGCTTCTGGCGCTGGATGGTGTCGGTCAGGTCGGCGATGTCGTCGGGTTGGCGCAGGAAGCGCTGGAGGGCGGGGATCATGACGACGGACGCGAAGTCGGGCCGGGTGTCGCGGTCCATGTACTGGGTGAGCGCCCCTGCGCTCGCGACCATGTCGTTGACCTTCGCGTCGAGCGGGCTGAACCCGCCGGTACCCGCGTCCAGGTGGGTGGGGAGCGCCTGCGGGTCGATCGCGGTGTAGATCTCCTGCGCCTCCAGGGAGCCCAGGTGGCCGAGGAGCTCGTGGGCGCCCTCCGCGTTGCGCGGGTCCCCGGAGACCATGAACCCGTCGATGGGGGCCTCGACCACGTCGGCCCCGATCTCGGGGTCGAACTCGGGGAAGGCGAAGCAGTCCAGGTCGTCCAGGTCCTCTCCCTCGGGGAAGACGTGGGTGATGAACATGCCGCACAGCATCATCCCGGCCTCGCCCCGGACCAGGGCCGTCTGGGCCTCGTTGATCCCCCGCCCCAGGGGGTCGGGCTGGTGGTGGGGCAGGAGTTCGGCCCAGGCGCCGAAGACGCTCCTGACCTCGGAGGAGTCCCAGGAGTGGTCGCCGTCGAGCAGTTCCAGGTGGAACTCGGGGCCGTTGAGGCGCAGGTTGAGGTGGTCGAACATGCCCATCGCCGGCCAGCCCTCGCGGATGCCGGAGGCGAGGGGTTCGAGTCCGTCGGCGCGCATCCGCTCGCACAGCGCGACGAACTCCTCCCGGGTGGCGGGGACCTCGTAGCCGTGGCGCTCGAACACGCTCCGGCGGTGGAAGACCGCCCAAGGGGCGGTGGAGTCGGGGACCATGTACTGCCTGCCGTCGGGGGCCGTGCACAGGCTCCTCACCTGGTCGGTGAAGGCGCCCTCGAAGCGGCGGCTCCAGACGTCGGAGACGTCGCTGATCAGGCCCCGTTCGGCGAAGAAGCGCATCCGGTACCCCGCGAACCATCCGATGACGTCGTCGGGGGTGCCCTGGAGGTAGTTGTTGACGCTCTCCTGGAAGGAGGTGGAGTCGAAGGTGTTGACCTCGACGGTGCGGCCGGAGGCGGCCTCGTACAGCCCGAGGCTCTCCTCGACGGCCACGCGCTGGGCGGGGTTGGCACGGTTGGAGGCCATCGTGACCACGGTCGGGTCGTCGCGGCTCCCGGTGCCGCACCCGGCGAGGCCGGGCAGGGCCAGGAGTGTCCCGGCCCCGGCCAGGCCGCCCAGCAGGGCGCGGCGCCGCAGGCCCGGTGGTCCCGGAGGTCTGTGGTGCATCGAGGACTCCTTCGAACAGATGTGAAGGCGATCACAGTCCTCCATATGTTCGGGATGACACTCCCTCTTGTCAACACTTATCAACTTTTCCGAACAGAGAACCACGTTTGTTTCTCCCTATTGACACAAACGTGGAACCTGCAACACTGGATCAAACACGTTTCAACATTTCCACTCATCGCTTGGGGGACGGATGCTGGCCGCGCAACGGCAGGAGCTGATCCTCGAACAGGTCAGGCGGACCGGGGGCGTCCGGGTCGCCGACCTCGTCGAGAGCCTCGCGGTCTCGGACATGACCGTCCGGCGCGACCTCGACGTCCTGGAACACCGCGGCTCCCTCCGCAAGGTGCACGGCGGCGCCGTCGCACCGGAGGGCGCCCGCACCGAGGAGCCGGGCTTCGAGGCCAAGTCCACCCGCCAGGAGGACGAGAAGCACGCGATCGCGCGCGCCGTCGCCGACCTCGTCGAACCGCACAGCGCCGTCGGCCTGTCGGCGGGCACCACGACGGCCCTCGTCGCCGAGTACCTGGCCGCCACCCCGGGCCTGACCGTGGTGACCAACTCCCTGCACGTGGCCGAGGTGTTCCACCGCACCGCCCGGCCCGACCAGACGGTCGCGCTCACCGGCGGGTTCCGCACCCCCTCCGACGCGCTCGTCGGTCCCCTCGCACTCGCCTCCATCCGCGGACTCAACCTGGACACGCTGGTCCTGGGCGTGCACGGCATGCAGGAGCGCGCGGGGTTCACCACCCCGAACCTCATGGAGTCCGAGACCAACCGCGCCCTGGTGGACGCCGCCGCCACCCTCGTCGTGGCCGCCGACCACAGCAAGTGGGGCACCGTCGGGATCAGCACCATCGCTCCGCTGGACCGCTGCGACGTGCTCGTCACCGACTCCGGCCTCCCCGACGCGGCACGCGCCGTCCTCACCGAGCAGGTGGACCGCCTCGTGGTCACCGACGCGCGCCCCCGAGAGGAGCGGGGATGAGGAGCGTCCCGCAGGACGGCCCCGCGGAGCACCGCACCGGAGGACGCACCGGCCCGTCGGGCACCGGGCACGCGGACGCCGCGGACCCCGGCCGCACGCAGCCCCCGCCCCCGGTGCGCAGGACCTCCGCGAGACTGGCCGACGGCCGGGAGATCGTCTACTTCGACGAGGGCGGCGCCGTCCGCGAGCCCGCGCCCGACCGGCGCGACCTCCCGCCGTCCGCCACCGGGTCCGAGATGCGCCTGGACCCGCTGCTGCGGGAGTGGGTGGTCGTCGCGTCCCACCGGCAGGGCCGCACCCACCTGCCGTCCAGCGACGACTGCCCCCTGTGCCCCTCCTCGGGCGGGCGGACCACCGAGATCCCGGCGTCCTCCTACGACGTGGTCGCGTTCGAGAACCGCTTCCCCTCCCTCGTCGCCGACGACGGCCGGGAGCTGGAGGCCGTCGGCGAACTGGAGCCGTCCCGGCGGGTGGGCGCGGGCCGCTGCGAGGTCCTCGTGTTCGGGTCCGACCACAACGCGTCGTTCGCCGACCTCACCCCCGGACGCGCCCGCACCGTGATGGAGGCCTGGGTCGACCGGACCCGCGCCCTGTCCGCGCTGCCCGGCGTGGAGCAGGTGTACTGCTTCGAGAACCGGGGACCGGAGATCGGGGTGACCCTGCACCACCCGCACGGCCAGATCTACGCCTTCCCCTTCGTCACGCCCCGCACCCTGCGCACCCTCGACTCCGCCGAGGAGTACCGGGCGCGCACCGGGGGCGACCTGTTCGCCGACGTCCTGCGGACCGAGCAGGAGGCGGGGATCCGCGTCGTCGCCCGGACCGCGCACTGGACGGCGTTCGTCCCGGCCGCCGCCCGCTGGCCCGTGGAGGTGCACCTGTACCCGCACCGGGCGGTGCCCGACCTGCCCTCCCTCACCCCCGCCGAACGCGACGACTTCGGCCTCGTGTACCTCGACGTCCTGCGCCGCCTGGACGCCCTGTACGACGCGCCCCTGCCCTACATCTCCGCCTGGCACCAGGCCCCCGTGCGGGACCCCCGGCGCGGCCTGGCCCGCCTCCGCCTGGAGCTGTTCTCCGTCCGGCGCGCGCCGGGCAAGCTCAAGTACCTCGCCGGAACCGAGTCCGGCATGGGCGTGTTCATCAACGACGTCGCGCCCGAGACCACCGCCCAGCGCCTTCGGGAGGTCGCACAGTGAGACTGCTCGTCACCGGCGGAGCCGGATACGTCGGCAGTGTGGTGACCGCCCTGCTCCTCGGGGCCGGACACGAGGTGACGGTCCTGGACGACCTGTCCACCGGGCACCGCGACGCCGTGCCCGAGGGCGCCCGGCTGGTGGTCGCCGACCTGGCCGACGCCGCCGACGTGCTGGACCCGTCGGTGGACGCCGTCCTGCACTTCGCCGGGAAGTCGCTGGTCGGCGAGTCCGTGGACTCCCCCGAGCCCTACTGGCGCACCAACGCGGGAGGCTCCCTCGCCCTCCTGGAGGCGTTGCGGCGCCACGGCGTCCGGCGGATGGTGTTCTCGTCCAGCGCCGCCACCTACGGCGATCCCGCCTCCCCCGAGCCGATCGCGGAGACCGATCCGGCCGTGCCCACCAACCCGTACGGGGCGAGCAAGCTCGCCGTGGACCACATGTTGGAGTCCTGGGCCCGCGCGTACGGGCTGGGCGCGGTGAGCCTGCGCTACTTCAACGTGGCCGGGGCCCACCTCGGCCTGGGCGAACGGCACGCCCCCGAGACGCACCTGGTGCCGAACCTCCTCCGCGTGGCCGCGGGGGAGAAGGAGAGCGCCGACGTGTACGGCACCGACTACCCGACCCGCGACGGGACGGCGGTGCGCGACTACCTGCACGTCGCCGACCTCGCCGACGCGCACCTGCGGGCCCTGGAGCGCGTGGTGCCGGGGACGCACCGCGTCATCAACCTGGGCACGGGCGGCGGGCACACCGTGCGCGAGGTCCTCGACGCCGTCCGGAGGGTCACCGGCCTCCCCGTCCCGGCGGTCGACGGCCCGCGCCGCCCCGGCGACCCGGCCGTCCTGGTCGCCGCCAACGCGCGGGCCCGGCGGGAGCTGGGCTGGGCGCCGACCCGCACGCTCGACGAGACCGTCGCCGACGCGTGGGAGTTCGCCCGCGGACTCCCCCGCACGTGAACCCGGGAAGCGGGCGCCGACCGGGCCGGGGCCGGTCGGCGCCGGGCCGGGGACGGGGATCGCGGAGGACGGGGCGCGAGGCCGCCGACAGACGAGAGGGCACCACCACATGAGCGACGTGTCGTCCGCGTTCCGCGCGGCGTTCGGCCACGGGCCGGAAGGGGTGTGGACCGCACCGGGCCGCATCAACCTCATCGGGGAGCACACCGACTACAACGACGGGTTCGTGCTTCCGTTCGCCCTCCCCCTCGCGCTGACGGCCGCCGCCTCCCGGCGCCCGGACGGCGCGGTGCGCTTCCGGTCCCGGCAGGCCGCCGGGGAGTTCGGCGCCTCGCTGTCCGAGCTGGTCCCCGGGGCGGTGGAGGGGTGGGCCGCCTACCCCGCGGGGGCGCTGTGGGTCCTCCGGGACGGGGGATACCCCGTGGGCGGGCTGGACCTGCTGGTGGACAGCACCGTCCCGACCGGCGCGGGCCTGTCCTCGTCGGCCGCGCTCACGTGCGCGGTCGTCATGGCGGCGGCCTCGCTGCACGGCACGGAACTCGCCCCCGACCGGGTGATCCGCCTGGCCCAGCGGGTGGAGAACGACTTCGTGGGGATGCCCTGCGGGATCCTGGACCAGTCCGCGTCCATGCTGTCCACCGAGGGCCACGCCCTCTTCATGGACACCCGCACCATGGAGACCGAGCAGGTGCCCTTCGCCCCCGACGCGCACGGGCTCTCCCTGCTGGTGGTCGACACCCGCGCGCCGCACCGGCTGGTGGAGGGCCACTACGCCGACCGCCACCGGGCCTGCAAGGAGGCCGCCCGCTCCCTGGGGGTGGCGGCCCTGCGCGACGTCACCGACCTGCCGGGGGCCCTGTCGGCCCTGCCCGACGACCTGTCCCGCCGACGGGTGCGCCACGTGGTGACCGAGAACGCGCGGGTGCTCGACGCCGTCGCGCTGCTCCGCTCGGGCGACGTGCGCGCGGTCGGTCCGCTGCTCACCGCCTCCCACGCCTCCCTGCGCGACGACTACGAGGTCACGGTGCCCGAGGTGGACACCGCGGTGGACGCCGCCCTGGCCGCCGGCGCCCTGGGCGCGCGGATCACCGGCGGGGGGTTCGGCGGGTGCGTGATCGTCCTCGTCGGGGCCGACGCGGTGCGGACCTGTGTGAAGACGGTGCGGGAGGCCTACCGGGAGCGGGGCTTCGCAGAACCGGCGGTCTTCGAGGCGGTCCCCTCCGCCGGGGCCCGTCGCGTCGCCTGAGCCCGCCCGTTCCGTGGGAGGGGGTCCGGCCGAGGAGGCCGGGAGCGCTTCCATGGACAATGGCGGCTGATCCAGAACAAGGGAGAACGGCATGGGCCTCAGGTTCGGACTGCTGGGCACGGGCTACTGGGCGGCGGAGACGCACGGCGCCGCGCTGGACGCGCACCCCGACGCCACCCTCGCCGGGGTGTGGGGCCGTGACCCGGCCAAGGCCGCGGCGCTCGCCGACCGCTACGGCGCCCGCGCGTACGACGACGTCGACGCGCTGCTGGCCGACGTGGACGCCGTGGCGATCGCCCTGCCGCCCGACGTGCAGGCCGACCTGGCACTGCGCGCGGCCCGGGCCGGGAAGCACCTCCTGCTCGACAAGCCGGTGGCGCTGTCGTCCGCGGCGGCCGGCGAACTCGCCGCCGAGGTCGCCGCGCGGGGGCTGGCGTCGGTGGTGTTCTTCACGAACCGCTTCTCCGACACCGTCGAGGAGTTCGTGAGCTCGGCCGCCGCCGAGGGCGGGTGGCACGGCGTCCGGGCGACCCTGTTCGCGTCGATCTTCCAACCGGGCAACCCGTACGGCGCCTCTCCCTGGCGCAGGGAGCGGGGCGGCCTGTGGGACGTGGGGCCGCACGTGCTGTCGGTGGTCCTCCCGGTGCTCGGCCCGGTCACGCGGGTGACGGCCCTGGCCGGCCCCCGGCACACCACGCACCTGCTCACCCAGCACGAGGACGGGGCCGTCGGTTCGTTCGCGGTCACCCTGGACGCCGCACCGGAGGCGAAGACCTTCGAGATCGTCCTGCACGGCGAACGGGGCTGGGTCCCGGTCCCGGGCGGCGACCGGACCGCGGTGGAGGCGTTCGGAGCGGCCGTCGACCGGCTGTCCGCCCAGGTCGTCGGGGGCGCGGACGAACCGTGCGACGTGCGCTTCGGACGGGACGTGGTCGCTGTGCTGGAGGCCGCCGAGAGGTCGGTGTCCCTGGGACGGGCCGTGGGCGTGGACGAGGCCACCGGGTAGGAGCCCGGTGGCCCGACGCTCATGGGAGCCGCGGCTCCGCTCCGTCCCGGCCGGGCACCCCGGCCGGGACGGGTGCGGTCAGGCGGTTCCCCTCGCGTTCTTGGAGTACATCCCGTCCGCCAGGTAGACGATTCCGGCGGCGACCAGGACCTGGATGACCAGGATGAACAGGAACTGGTCCCAGATCATCGCCCCGATCCAGCCGCCGAGGAAGGCGGCGACGATACCGAGGAGCAGGGTGAGCCAGATCGGCAGGTGCTGCTTTCCGGGAACGATGAGGCGGCCCAGCGCTCCGATGATGAGGCCGATGATGATCGCACTGATGATTCCGGTGATAGCCACAGGTTCCTCCCTGACGTGGATGCCCTCCCCCCGTTCCCGCTGCCGGGAAGGGAAAACGCGGCCAGTACATCCCCTGAACTAGTCTTTTGCCGCATTTTTTGCCCCCTCTCCACGCAAAAGCATCGGAATCGGGTGTCCTCAGGGGCGCCGAAGGCCGGGCGCCAGGGGTCCGGGGGAGGCGCGGCGCACGGCGGCCGAGCCCGCACGCCGACCGGGCCGGCGGCACGGAGCCGGCCGCGCCGCCGGTCCTCTCCGCGAGGTTCTGCCGTCCGCAGAAGGGCCCCGGCTCCCTCCCCGCCGGGCCGGGCGCGGCGTACGCTCGGGGGAGACCACCGTTCACCCACCGGGAGGCCCCGATGACCGACGTCCTACGCTCCTTGGACGAGGCCCGGCGGGGTCACCGCGCCCAGGAACCGCCGGAGCCGCTCATGCGCGACCTCATCGGCGACCTCCTGCGGCGGACCCGGACCGAGCAGGGCCGGACCCTGCGCGAGGTGGCGGAGGACTCCCAGGTCTCGCTCCCCTACCTGTCCGAGATCGAGCGCGGGCGCAAGGAGGCCTCCTCC
Organism: Nocardiopsis codii; assembly: GCF_036327455.1. Classification (NCBI taxonomy): domain Bacteria; kingdom Bacillati; phylum Actinomycetota; class Actinomycetes; order Streptosporangiales; family Nocardiopsidaceae; genus Nocardiopsis; species Nocardiopsis codii. Next base: position 407,696 of record NZ_JAUZMY010000002.1, read on the forward strand.
GAGGTCCTCGCCGCCGTGTACCGCTCCCTCGGCCTGAGCATGGCCGACGTGCTCGCCGCGATGTACGAGCGGACCGTGGCGGCGCCGCTCCAGCGGGCAGGCGGCCGGCTGGGCGACTACCGGCCCGCGCGGACGGTTCCCGTCGGAGCCCCCGCGCACCAGGCCCGGATCATGTCCCTGGCCGCCTGACGGGCGTCCTCGGGGACCACCCGCTCCGCCCGCTCCACCTGCTCCCCGGTGTCCTCCCGGACCCGGCGTCGCCCCGACGCCCCCGGCGGGTTCGCGCACTCCGCGAACCCGCCTGCGCAGGATCACCCGGGCCCCGGCGGACCGGCTCCGGGGGGCGGCGCCCGGTCCGCCGGGGCCCGAAGGCCCCCGTTCCTCACGCCTGCGCGGCCTCCACTGCCCTCGGCGCGGTCTCGCGCGTGGTGATGATCCCGTCCACCAGGCCGTACTCCACGGCCTGCCGTGCGGTGAAGATCTTGTCCCGGTCGGTGTCGGCGCGCAGCCGCTCCACCGACTGCCCCGTGTGCCGGGCCAGGATCCCCTCCACCTGTGAGCGCACCCGCAGGATCTCGCCCGCCTGGATCTCCAGGTCGGCGGCGACGCCCTGGCCCTCCCCGGAGGGCTGGTGCAGCAGGACCCTCGCGTGCTCCAGGGCCAGCCTCTTGCCCGGCGCGCCCGCCGCGAGGAGGACCGCCGCCGCGGAGGCGGCCTGGCCCATGCACACCGTGGCGACGTCGGCGCGCACGAACCGCATGGTGTCGTAGACGGCGGTCAGCGCGGTGTTCGAGCCGCCCGGGGAGTTGATGTACAGCTGGATGTCGGCGTCGCTGGACTCGTAGTCGAGGTGGAGCATCTGCGCCATGATCACGTTCGCGACGTCGTCGTCGATCGGCGTGCCCAGGAAGACGATCCGCTCCGACAGGAGCCGGCTGAAGACGTCGAAGGACCGTTCGCCGTGGGGCGTGCGCTCCACCACCATCGGCACCGTGTACCGCCCGCTCATCGTGCTCCTCCCGTCGTGCCCGTGGCGAAGCCGGGGGCGTGCGCGCCCAGCCGGATGCCGCTGCCGGCGACCTCGGACACCGACGTGACGACGTGGTCGACGAACCCGTAGTCCCGCGCCTCCTCCGCCGTGAACCAGGCGTCGCGGTGCTGGTCCCTGGAGACGGTCTCCTCCGTCTGCCCGGTGTGCCGGGCGATCAGCCGGACCATGGTCTGCTTGGTGTGCGCGAGGTTCTCCGCCTGGATGGCGATGTCGGCGGCGGTCCCGCCGAGGCCCCCGCTGGGCTGGTGCATCATGATGCGGGCGTGCGGGAGGCTGTAGCGCTTGCCGGGCGCGCCGACGCAGGCCAGGAACTGGCCCATGCTCGCCGCGAACCCCATGACCAGGGTGGACACGTCGTTGGGCACGAAGTTCATCGTGTCGTAGACGGCCAGGCCGGCGGAGACGACTCCGCCGGGGCTGTTGATGGCCAGCGTGATGTCCTTGTGCGGGTCCTCGTCGGCGAGCAGGAGCAGCTGTGCGCAGACGCGGTTCGCGCTCGTCTCGTCGACCTGGGTGCCCAGGAGCACGATGCGGCTGCGCATCAGGCGCGCCGCCATCTGGTCGTCGAAGGCCGCGCCCGCCACCTCGTGCGAGGCGGCGGGCAGTGCGTGGATGGACATGGAACCCTCCTCATCCGGCACTCGGGTGCGGGGTGGTCGCCCGCCCGGCCGGTGGTTCCAGCCTGCGGCGGCGGCCCCTGCGGCTTCCACTGTTTCGGCCCGCCGCAGATCTGCCCCTGGCAGACCCGGCCCGTGCGCCCGGGCCGGCCGGGAGCGCCCGGCCTCCCGGGGCCGGCGGGGAGCCGCCCTCGTCGTGGATCCGGGTGTGGCGGCCTCAGGTGCGGGCGAGGCGGGCGACCACCTCGTGCACCCCGGCGCGGATCCGCTCCTCGGCCATCCCCCGCACCCGCCGCTGGTGCAGGTAGAGCGCGGCCTCCAGAGGCGTGAGCAGGGCGTCGGCGAGGTAGGCGGGGTCGGCGTCCGGGCGCAGTTCCGCGGCCAGGGAGACCAGGTGCGCGTGGTGCGCGGCGTAGGCCCCGCTCCGGTAGCGGGCCTCGGGGGAGGCGGTCTCGGCGACGGCGAGGAGTTCGGCCTGGTCCTCCAGGCGGTCGACGAAGGCGTCGGCGAAGGCGTGCAGCCGGTCGAGGGGCGGAGCTCCCGGTCCGAGGGGCGGCGGGCCCTCCAGGAAGCCGCGCTGGAACTCGTACTCCTGGGAGTCGACCATCGCGTGGGTGAGTCCGGCCAGGTTGCCGAAGCGCCGGTAGACCGTGCCGACGCCGGTGCCCGCGCGGGCGGCCACGGCCTCCAGGGTGAGTCCGCCCGTGCCGTGCTCGGCGAGGAGCTCGCGGGCGGCGGCGACGAGGGCGCGGCGGTTGCGCGCGGCGTCGGCGCGCTCGGGGCGGCCGGCCCCCGCCATGGGGAGCGCCCGGCGCCGGGGCGCGGGGCCGCTCACGGAGCCGTCTCCGGGGATTCCTGGTGACCTGCGAACACGCGGCGAGTATAGCCAGACCTCCGCCACCCCCTTGTAAGTGGAATTAATTCCACTTATTATCGCCGCAGGGGCCCTCCCCCTGCGCACCGCCCCACCCATCGCATCCACCGCATCCACCCACACAGGAGCCCGGCATGGCACACGACAGCACTCGGACACCCCTCGCAGGACGGGTCGCCCTCGTCACCGGCGGCAGCCGCGGGATCGGCGCCGCGATCGTCCGCAGACTCGCCGCCGACGGCGCCGACGTGGCGTTCACCTACCTCCACGCGAGGGAGCGCGCCGACGCGCTGGTCCGCGACACCGAGGCGACCGGGGTCCGCGCCCTCGCCCTCCGGGCCGACTCCGCCGACCCGGCCCAGGTCCGCGACGCCGTGGAGCGCGTCCACGCACACCTGGGAGGCCCGGACATCCTGGTGAACAACGCGGGGACCGCCGTCTTCGGTCCCTTCGACGGAGCCACCGCGGCCGAGTTCGACCGGGTGATGGCCGTGCACGCCCGCGCCGCGTTCGTCGCCGCCCAGGCCGCCGTCCGGCACATGGGGACGGGCGGCAGGATCATCAGCGTCGGGAGCAACCTGAGCGAGCGCGCCTCCCTGCCGGAGGCCACCCTGTACACGACGAGCAAGGCGGCCCTGGTGGGACTGACCCACTCGCTGGCACGGGAGCTGGGCCCGCGGGGCATCACCGTCAACCTCGTGCACCCGGGGTCCACCGACACCGAGATGAACCCGGCGGACGGACCCGGCGCCGACGCCGAGCGGGCACTGACCGCACTCGGCCGCTACGCCGACCCGGAGGACGTGGCGGCGTCGGTGGCCCACCTGGCCGGCCCGGGCGGGCGCAGCATCACCGGGACATCGATCCTGGTCGACGCCGGGGCGAACGCGTGAGCGCACCGCACCCGCCCGACTGGCTTCCTCTCTCCTGGCTGCTCCTCCTGGTCGCCGCCGCCCTGGAGGTGGTGTGGGCGCTGGCGATGAAGGAGTCGCACGGCTTCACCCGGCTGTGGCCGAGCGTGCTGGCGATCGGCGCCGCCGCGACGAGCTTCACACTGCTCTCCCTGGCGCTGCGCGACCTCCCCGTCGGCACGGCGTACGCGGTGTGGGTCGGGCTCGGCGCGGCCGGGGTGGTCCTGGCCGGGATCGCGGTCCTCGGGGAGGCCGTCAGCCCGCTGCGGCTCGGCTTCGTCCTGTTGATCCTGGCCGGTGTCGCCGGACTGCACCTCGTGGAGGGGCGGCAGCCCGCCGCCGTGTCGCGCGCATCGCACGAGGGGGCACAGGAGGGTTCCGGGGGTTCCGGCTGAGCCCTTCCCCACGGGCCGCACCCGCGCGCCCGCCGCCCCCGCGGCGGCGACCGGTTCCTCCCGGCAAGGGGAACCGGTCCCTCGTATGCGTCCCCGGGCGGGGCGGATCAGGTGTCGTCCACCGCCGCGCGCAGGTCCCGCAGGAGCGTGAGCACGGTGGGCCGCAGGGACGGCCTTATGGCGTCGAAGACCTGCCGCTGCTTGCGCTCCATCTCCTTGCGGCGGATGGCGAGGACTCTCTCACCCTCCTCTGTGAGGGCGACCACCGTGCTCCGTTCGTCACGTTCCGAGCGACGGCGCGCCATCATGCCCTTGCGCTCCAGCTGTTGGATCATGCGGGTGGCGGAAGGAGAGGAAACGCCCACGATCTGGGCGACGGCCCCGACGCTCGGGCTGTCCATGCCCCGTACCGCCTCCATGAGCAGAGCCTGCGTCAACGTGAGTTCTTCGGCACCCCGATGTCCGTGCCCGCTGCGGGAGCGCGCGTGTATCGCCGCGTTGATCAGTTCGGTCCAGGCACGCTGGAACTCTTCGAGCTCGGCACTTGGCTGCTCGGCACTGGGCTCGTGGGTCTCGTCGGGCACGAAACGGTCCTCGCAGGCTGGGCGGGCGCCGCGGGTCCTCCGACCCGCGCGGTGGTTTGACGTTTGTGTAGTCTAACTATTAAATAGCTTGGGCACGCAAGTTCATAAGCATCCATGCCCCCGCAAACCGTAGCGACACCCCGTTCATGCGTCCGAATGTGGACGAAGAGGACCGCCGTAGGGGGCACTGGAAGTCCGCCCGGAACCGGGCGGGCCCGGACCGGTCCGGGAGGGGCGCATTGACAACAGTGCTGATCGCGCATTTCATCGCAGCGGCGATCGCACCCTTACTGGTACGCCAGTGGGGCCGCAACGCGTTCTTCGCCCTCGCCGTCGTCCCCGGCGCGTCCACGGTCTGGGCCCTCCTCCAGATGCCCACCGTCCTGCGCGGCGGTGAACTGTCGACCGCCGTCGAGTGGGCCCCCGAGTTCTCTCTCCGGCTCGGTCTGTACATGGACACGCTCGGCCTGGTCATGACGCTCATCGCCGCGGGCGTGGGCACCCTGATCCTGGTCTACTGCGCCCGCTACTTCAACGACTCCGAACCCGGCCTCGGCCGCTTCGCCGGGGTGTTCGTCGCCTTCGCCGGGGCCATGCTCGGCCTCGTCCTCGCGGACGACCTCATCCAGCTCTTCGTGTACTGGGAGCTGACCACGGTCTTCTCCTACCTGCTCATCGGGCACAACACGGAGCTCAAGGAGAGCCGCCGCTCGGCGATGACGGCCCTGACCGTCACCACGTTCGGCGGCCTGGCCATGCTGGTCGGCATGATCATGCTCGGCGAGGCCGCCGGGACCTACGTGATCTCCGAGATCGTCGCGGCCCCGCCCTCGGGCACCGTGGTCAACGTGGCGCTCGCCCTGGTGATGGTCGGCGCGATGTCCAAGTCGGCGCTGTTCCCGTTCAGCCTGTGGCTGCCCGCCGCCATGCGCGCCCCCACGCCGGTCTCCGGCTACCTGCACGCCGCGGCCATGGTCAAGGCCGGCGTCTACCTGGTCGCCCGGCTCACCCCGGCGTTCCCGGACTCCGCCGTCTGGACCTACTCGGCGCTGTTCTTCGGCGTGCTCACCATGCTCCTCGGGGGCTGGAAGGCGCTCCGCCAGTACGACCTCAAGCTCGTCCTGGCCTACGGCACCATCAGCCAACTCGGCTTCCTCATCGCCCTGCTCGGCACCGGGACCCGCGCCGCCGCCCTGGCCGGCATCGCGATGCTCATCGCGCACTCGCTGTTCAAGGCGCCCCTGTTCCTCGTGGTCGGCATCATCGACCACAGCACCGGAACCCGCGACCTCCGGGAGCTCTCGGGGCTGCGCACCTCCATGCCCGCGACCTTCTGGATCTCGGTCGTGGCGCTCGCCTCGATGGCGGGCCTGCCCCCCACCCTCGGCTTCGCCGCCAAGGAACTCGCCTTCGGCGCGTTCACCGAGGGCGGCTCCTTCGCCACCCCGGCCCTCATCGGCCTGGTCGTGGGCTCCACCCTCACGGTCGCCTACAGCCTGCGCTTCCTGTGGGGCGCGTTCGCCGTCAAGGAGGACGTCCCGGCCACACCGGTGCACGCGCCCGGAGCACTCTTCCTGGCGCCCGCCGCGATCATGGCGGCGCTCAGCCTCCTGGGAGGCCCGCTCTCCCACGCGCTGGACATCCTCCTCGCCCACTACGCGGACACGGTCCCCCTCGCGCCCGGCGCGTACGCCACGCACCTGGCGCTGTGGCACGGCCTGGAGCTGCCGCTCCTGCTGTCCGCGGTCTGCGTCGTCGGCGGCCTGGTGCTGTTCTACTTCCGCCACCAGGTCGTGTGGATCGGCGTCCGCACCTCCGTCGTCGAGCCGGACCGGGTCTACCGCCGGATGCTCGCGGCGCTGGAGAACCTGGCGCTGCAGGTCACCGGACGGACCCAGCGCGGTTCGCTGCCGGTCTACCTCGGCACCATCCTGGTCTCCCTCGTCGTCGCCGCGGGCTGGTGGATGATCAGCGGCCGCATCTGGGAGGGACCGCACCCCGAGGTCCGCTTCTGGGACACCCCGGTCCAGGTCATCCCCGCGGTGATCATCGCCGGCACGGCCCTGCTCACGCTGTTCGTACGGCGGCGGCTCTTCGCGGTGATCCTCGTCGGCACCGGCGGCTACGGCATCGCCGCCCTCTTCTACCTGATGGGCGCGCCGGACATCGCGCTCACCCAGTTCCTGGTGGAGACCGTCAGCCTGGTGGTCTTCGTCCTGGTGCTGCGCCGGCTCCCCTCCCACTTCTCGGCGCCCGCCCTGCGCGGACGCCGGGTGTGGAACATGGCCATCGGCACCGCCACCGGTGTCCTGGTCGCCGCGATGACCTGGTACGCCCTCGCGGCGCGGCAGGCGCCCTCGGTCTCCGAGGGGTACCCCGCCGCGGCCGAGGAGGCCGGCGGCTACAACATCATCTCGGTGCTGCTGGTCGACGTCCGCGCGTGGGACACCATGGGCGAGATCTCGGTGCTCGCCGCCGCTGCCGCCGGTGTCGCCAGCCTGATGTTCGTGCGCCGCCGCGTCCAGCCCCGCAAGGCGCCGGGCGGCGTGATGGCGGTGTCGGTCACCAAGGCCCCGGAGCCGTCCACCGGACAGGGGAAGATCGACCTGGGGAACCTGCGGATGGCGCCGGACAGCCTCCACATCAAGCCCCGGTGGAACAACGCCTGGCTCCCGGGGGCCGACGCGCTGCCCACCGAGCGGCGATCGGTCATCTTCGAGGTCGTCTCGCGCTTCCTCTTCCCGGTGATCATGGTCATCTCCGTGTACCTGCTGCTCACCGGCCACACGGCGGTCGGCGGCGGTTTCGCGGGCGGCATCGTCGCCGGTCTGGCGTTCATCGTCCGCTACCTCGCCGGGGGCAGGTTCGAGCTGTACGCCACGGCGTGGGTACAGCCGGGCGCCCTCATCGGCGCCGGGCTGGCGCTGGCCACCGGCACCGCTCTGGGCGGGGCGATCTTCGGCACCGACGTCCTCGCGGGAGGCGACGCCTACATCGACTTCTGGATCCTGGGCGAAGCCCACGTCACCGTGTCCATGCTCTTCGACGTCGGCGTGTACCTGCTGGTGATCGGCCTGATCCTGGACATCCTGCGCAGCCTCGGCGCCCGTATCGACGAACAGATCGAACGGGACGCCGCCCACGCGGAAGAGGCGACCGGGGCCGGAGCGCCCGCACGGGCCGAGGAGGTCACCTCGTGAACGAGTCACCCAGCCTGATCCTCGTCATCCTCGTCGGCGTACTCGTCGCCGTGGGGGTCGTGCTCCTGCTGGAGCGCAGCCTGACCCGTGTACTGCTCGGCTTCATCGTGATGAGCAACGGCGTCAACCTGATGATCCTGTCCATGGCGGGAGAGCCCGGCCAGCCGCCGATCCTGTGGCTGGCCGAGCCGGAGGAGATGACCGATCCGCTGCCCCAGGCGATGATCCTGACGGCGATCGTCATCACCCTCGGCATCACCGCGTTCCTGCTGGCGATGGCGTACCGGAACTGGCAGCTCGAAGGCAACGACGAGGTCCAGGACGACGCCGAGGACATCAGGATCGTGCAGGGCGAGGGCCGCCGCGCGGTGCGGCAGCGCTTCGCCAAGGAGCGGCGCAGGCTCCAGGCCGACATCCGCCGCCAGCGCGCCGAACTCCAGGCGACCATCGCCGCCGCCGACGCCCAGGAGCTGGCCGAGCAGGCCCGCATCAAGGCGGAGATCGCGGCGGCCCAGGCCGAACTGGCCCGCTACGAGGTCGAGGCCGAGGAGAGCGGGCCGGACGAGCAGTCGCAGGAGACCATGCGCCGTCTGACCGACCGCACGGAGAGCATGACCGCCCAGGTGCAGGAGCTGCGCGGGCGCATCCGCATGGGCCGCAGGCGGCTGCGCGAGCACCGCCGGGCCGACCGGGCCGCCGAGCGCGAACTGTGGCGCGAGCTGCGCCGCCGCATCCGCTCGCAGCGGCGCCAGGCACGCCAGACCATGTCGGCCGAGCGTGAGCGCCTGGCCCGCGCCGAGGACAGCGACCTGCAAGGGAGTGACTGATCATGGATGGGGAATACCTCGTCGGTTTCGTGCACTACCTCATTCCCCTGCCGGTGGTGCTCCCGCTGTTCGCGGCCGGGGTCAAGCTGGCGCTCGGCATCCGCTGGCCGAGGGTGCAGCAGTGGCTGAGCGTCATCTCCCTGGCGCTGGTGCTGCTCATCGGCTTCGCGCTGATGCTGGGCGCGTCCGAGTTCGGCCCGCAGGCCGTGCAGGTGGGCGGCTGGGAGGCGCCGATCGGCATCACCCTGGTCGCCGACCAGCTCTCCGCGCTGATGGTGACGGTCTCGGCGGCGATCACGCTCGCCGTGCTCGTCTACTCGATCGGCCAGGGCATGGCGGGCAAGGCCGAGGTCGCGCCGCTGTCGGTGTACCAGCCCACCTACCTGATCCTGGTGGCCGGCGTCTCCAACGCCTTCCTCGCCGGTGACCTGTTCAACCTGTACGTCGGGTTCGAGATCCTGTTGACCGCCAGCTACGTGCTGCTGACCCTGGGCGGCACCCAGTCCCGGATGCGGGCGGGCGCCATCTACGTGGTCGTGTCGCTGGTGTCGTCGGTGCTGTTCCTGATCGCCATCGCGCTGATCTTCGGCGCCACGGGCACGGTCAACATGGCGCAGCTCGCCGAGCGGCTCCCGGAGATCTCCCCGGACCTCAGGGTCGTCCTCCAGGTGATGCTGCTGTTCGCGTTCGGCATCAAGGCGGCGGTCTTCCCGCTGGCGGCCTGGCTTCCCGACTCCTACCCGACCGCCCCCGCGCCGGTCACGGCGGTGTTCGCGGGCCTGCTCACCAAGGTGGGCGTGTACGCGATCATCCGCGCGCAGACGCTGTTCTTCCCGGGCCAGGTCCTCAACGACCTGCTCATGTGGGTGGCCCTGGCGACCATGATCATGGGCATCCTCGGCGCGGTCGCGCAGACCGACATCAAGCGTCTGCTGTCGTTCACGCTGATCAGCCATATCGGCTACATGCTGTTCGGTGTGGCGCTCGGCAGCGAGCACGGCCTCGCCGGGGCGGTGTTCTACGTCGCGCACCACATCACCGTGCAGACCACGCTGTTCCTGGTCACGGGGCTCATCGAACGCCGCGGCGGATCGACGTCGCTGGACCAGCTGGGCGGGCTGGGGCGGATCGCGCCGGTGCTGGCGGTCCTGTTCTTCATCCCCGCGATGAACCTGGGCGGCATCCCGCCGCTGTCGGGCTTCCTCGGCAAGATCGGCCTGCTCCAGGCCGGTGTCGACGCGGGCACGCCGCTCGCGTACACGCTCGTCGCGGCGTCGGTCCTGACCAGCCTCCTCACCCTGTACGTGATCGCGCGGGTGTGGAACTACGCGTTCTGGCGGACCCCCTCCGAGGGCATGGTGGCCGAGCCCGGCACCGTGCTGGAGGACGTCGAGGCCGACGACGCGTCGACCGCGGCCCTGGGCCCGGGCGAGGCGGTCGGCCCGTCCTCCCGCCTGGGCGACACCTCGACCCTGGCGGGTCCGGTCGTGACGTCCGTGGTCCTGCCCAAGAGCATGGTCGGCGCCACGGTCGCCCTGGTCGCGTTCGGCCTGGCACTGACCGTGTTCGCGGGCCCGCTGATCCAGTACTCGTCGGAGGCCGCGGTGGAGCTGATCGCCCGGACCCCCTACGTCGAGGCGGTTCTCGGAGGCGACCGATGATCGACCTGAAGACGAAGAAGAAGATGGGCATGAACGCGCTGCGCCGGCGTCTGGGCAAGGTCCAGGTTCCGGTGGCGCTCGGCATGACGCTGGTGTGGCTGCTGCTGTTCGACGGCTTCCAGCCGCGCTTCGAGTCCCTCGGGCTGCTGGTCCTGGGGTTCCTCGTGTCGGTGCTGATCATGCTGGTCTTCCCGCTCCCCCCGATCACCCCGGGGTTCCGGTTCCGGCCGCTGTACCTGCTCCGCATGCTGGTGTTCGTGTCTGGCAGGATGGCCGTGGCCAGCTTCCGGGTGACCCTGCAGACGCTCACCCCCGGCACGGTGCGCAGCTCGGTCGTCGCGGTACCGCTGCGGACCGGCTCCGACCTGATGCTGGTGTGCACCGCGATCGCCAGCTCGATCATCCCCGGCAGCGTCATCGTCGAGGTCTCCCAGCCGAACCACGTCCTGTACGTGCACCTGCTCGGCGCGGACGACGAGAAGGGCATCGAGGAGGGCCGGCAGGACATCTGGAACCTGGAGGAGCGCATCGTGAAGGCCCTGGGCACCCGTGAGGACGTCGACGCGCTCCGCTCCGGGCGGACGGACGCCACCCGAGGGGAGGACGCGTGAACGTCCTGTGGATCACCATCGGCCTCCTGCTCGCGGCGGCCGTCCTGCTGGGCGTGATCCGGATGGTGATCGGCCCCAGCATCCTCGACCGTGCGCTGTCCGTGGACGTGCTGCTCGCCTCGACGCTGACCGGCATCGGCGCCTACGCGGCCTTCCACCGTGACCCGACGGTCCTGCCGACCCTGCTGGTGCTGTCGCTGCTGGGCTTCATCGGGTCGATCAGCATCGCGAAGTTCGTCGCCCGGCGGCCCGAGGAGCACGTGGCCACGCCGACCGAACCGGTGGACCCGTCGCCGGAGGAGGGGAGGTCGTCATGAGCGACCAGCTCGTCGCCGTCCTGGACTGGATCGCGATCCTGTGCCTGCTGGCCGGGGCTCTGCTCTCCCTGGTGGCGGGGGTTGGCCTGATCCGCTTCCCCGACCTGCTCTCCCGCATGCACACAGCGGCGAAGCCCCAGGTGCTGGGGCTCCTGCTGGTCCTGGTCGGCATCGGCATCCGGCTGATCCCGGAGGAGACCAACGTGTTCAACGTCGGGACCCTGCTCCTGGTGGGCCTCTTCCAGGTCGTGACGGTCCCCGTGGCCGGTCACATCGCGGCCCGGGTGGGCTACCGGACCGGGCGCATCCGCGAGGACCTGATCGTCCGGGACGAGCTGGCCGAGAGGCTGGAGGCCAAGCGCCGCGCGGACGCCGGCGGGAGGACCCCCGACACGGAGGCCTGATCCGGGGCGGGCTCCGGTCCGCACCGGACACGGGAACGGCCCGGGAGGGTGACCTCCCGGGCCGTTCCGCGTGCCGCCCACCGCGCCCCAGCGGGCGGCCGTGCGTGCGCGCGGACGGGCGTCCGCGCGCACGGGTTCACCGGGTGGGGCTCTCGGCCTCCCCGTCGGTCATCAGCCTCGAACGGATGAGGAACCGGTGCCCCGTCGGCGCCTCCAGGGAGAAGCCCGCACCCCGCCCCGGGACGACGTCGATGGTCAGGTGGGTGTGGCTCCACACGGCGAACTGCGAGCGGGACATCCACACCGGTACCGGTTCGGGCGTGCCCGCGTCCAGGTCGCCCAGGTGGACGTCCGCGTCCCCCGTGCGGAACTCCCCCGCCGGATAGCACATCGGTGAGCTGCCGTCGCAGCACCCGCCGGACTGGTGGAACATGAGCGGTCCGTGTTCGTCGCGCAGTTCGCGGAGCAGGGAGGCCGCCGCCTCGGTGACGGCGACCCGCTCCGGCTCCGCGCCGCCGGAGGCGGCCATCAGAAGAGCCCCAACGCCTGGTCCGAGTAGCTGACCAGCAGGTTCTTGGTCTGCTGGTAGTGGTCGAGCATCATCTTGTGGTTCTCGCGGCCGATCCCCGACTGCTTGTAGCCGCCGAACGCGGCGTGCGCGGGGTAGGCGTGGTAGTTGTTCACCCACACACGCCCGGCCTGGATGTCGCGGCCGGCCCGGTAGGCGGTGTTGCCGTCGCGCGTCCACACCCCCGCGCCCAGCCCGTACAGGGTGTCGTTGGCGATCTTGAGGGCGTCGTCGTAGTCGTCGAAGCGGGCGACGGACACCACGGGGCCGAAGATCTCCTCCTGGAAGATGCGCATGTCGTTCCGGCCCGCGAACACGGTCGGAGCGACGTAGTAGCCGCCGGACAGCTCCCCGCCCGGGTCGACCCTCTCGCCCCCGGTGAGCACCTCGGCGCCCTCCTGCCGACCGATGTCGATGTAGGAGAGGATCTTCTCCAGCTGGTCGTTGCTGGCCTGCGCTCCGAGCATGGTGGCGGTGTCGAGCGGGTTGCCCTGCACGATCTTCCCGACCCGGTCCAGGGCGTCGCCCATGAACCGGTCGTAGACGGAGCCCTGGACGAGTGCGCGGGACGGACAGGTGCAGACCTCGCCCTGGTTGAGGGCGAACATCGTGAAGCCCTCCAGCGCCTTGTCGTAGTACGCGTCCGTGGCGGAGGCGACGTCGGCGAAGAAGATGTTGGGGCTCTTGCCTCCCAGCTCCAGGGTGACCGGGATGAGGTTCTCCGACGCGTACTGCATGATCAGGCGCCCGGTGGTGGTCTCACCGGTGAAGGCGACCTTGCGGATCCGGGAGCTTCCGGCCAGCGGTTTGCCCGCCTCCACGCCGAAGCCGTTGACCACGTTGAGGACGCCCGGCGGCAGCAGGTCGGCGACCAGCTCGACGAGGAGCAGGATGGACGCCGGGGTCTGCTCGGCGGGTTTGAGGACCACGGCGTTGCCCGCGGCGAGCGCGGGCGCGAGCTTCCAGGTGGCCATGAGCAGGGGGAAGTTCCACGGGATGATCTGCGCGACCACTCCCAGGGGCTCCTGGAAGTGGTAGGCGACGGTGTCGCCGTCGATCTGGGAGTTGTGCCCCTCCTGCGCGCGGATCGCGCCGGCGAAGTACCGGAAGTGGTCCACGGCCAGCGGGAGGTCGGCGGCCAGGCACTCGCGGACGGGCTTGCCGTTCTCCCAGGACTCCGCGACGGCGAGCCGCTCCAGGTTCTCCTCGATCCGGTCGGCGATCCGGTTGAGGACGACGGCCCGCTCGGCGGGCGAGGTGCGGCCCCAGGCGGGTGCGGCCCCGTGGGCGGCGTCGAGGGCGAGTTCGACGTCCTCGGCCCCGCTGCGGGCGATCTCGGTGAAGGTCTGCCCGGTCACCGGAGTCGGGTTCTCGAAGTAGCGTCCCCGGACGGGCTTGACCCAGGTTCCGCCGATCCAGTTGTCGTACCGCGGGGCGTACTCGACGATGCTGCCGGGCTGTCCGGGGGGAGCGTAGACCGTCATGGAGGCCTCCTTCTTCACGCGGTCACCGGCAGTGGCCGGGCGAACGCTTCAGGGAGAGAGCTGAGGGCCGTGACGCTAGTCACAACGACGTTGCGACCACGTTGCGGCGTGTACCGGGGTCAGCGGCCGAGCCAGTGCAGCCTGCCCCGGAGGGCGGCGTGCCGGGGGGACCCGGGGTCGAGGGAGCGCAGCGCCGCGGTCACCACACGGGGGTCGTCGCGCCACTCGGGGTCCTCCGACCAGGCCAGGAGCACACTCGGCGGGGCGTTCGCGCCGAGCACCTCGCACACCTCCGCCTGGAGGCCGTCCCGGATCTCCGCGACCCCCGGCGCCTCCGAGCGGGGGAGGACCGGCCCGGAGTAGAGCTCCAGCGCCCTCCGGTAGGAGCCCTCCGCCAGGTGGCGCCGTACCTCGTCGATGTCGGTGGCCGGGGTGCGGAGCAGCCGGTAGGGGCGTGACGCGAGCATGCCCGGACCGAGCAGGCGGCGCAGCCGGGACATCTCCGCGCGGACGGTGACCGGCGAGGCGTCGCGTTCGTGCAGCCTGGCTCCGAGCTCCTCACCGGTCAGGCCGCGCGGGCTGCGTGCGAGCAGGAGGAGGATCTCGGAGTGGCGGATGCTCAGCTCCACCTCCCGGCCGTCGAGGACGAGCCCCGCCCCCTCCCGCCCCAGGACCCGCAGCACCGGCCCGGGGGACGGGACCGTCCCCGCGTCCGGTGACGGGTGCGCCCCTCCCTCGTCGCCGGGGGCGCGCGTGCCCGTGGGCCGGAGGGGTGATGGGCGCCCGCTGAGCCGCAGGGCGCGCAGTTCCATCTCCACGGCGGCGGCCGCCGTTCGCACCAGCGCCAGGGCCTGCGGAGAGGCGAGGTGCTGCTCCCCCGTGATGTCGAGGACGCCCAGGACCGCACCGGTGGCGGGATCGTGCAGGGGCGCGGCCGAGCAGCTCCAGCGCTGCACCCCCCTCGCGAAGTGCTCGCTCTCGAACACCTGGACCTCGTGGTCGACCGCGAGGGCGGTGCCGGGGGCGTTGGTCCCGGCGGACCGCTCGTGCCAGTTGGCGCCCTCGACGAAGTGCACGGCCTCCGCCCTGGCGCGCAGGACGTGGTCTCCCTCCACCCACATCAGGCGTCCGGAGGCGTCGCCGACCGCGACGATCTGCGGCCCGGGGGCCGCGTCGACCAGGAGCCTGCGCAGCAGCGGCATGGCGGCGGCCAGCGGGTGGGCGTCGCGGTGGTCGCGCAGGGCATGGCCGGTGAGCTCGATCCGGGGCACGGTGGTGTCGGGGTCGACGCCGTGCAGGACGCTGCGCAGCCAGGACTCTCCGACGACGGCCCTGACGGGGCCGCTGACCCGGCCGGAGTCGGTGAAGCGCTCGTGGGCGGCGGCCACGTCCCGGCACACGGCTTCGGGATCGGCGTCCCACGACCACGCGTTCCACGTCCCGGACATCACGGCGCTCCCCTTCGTCGGGACGGCGGCGGCCGTTCCGGCGTGCCCCGCCCCGACATCCTCGATTGAATCCGTGCCCGCCCCTCCTGACAAGTGGATCCGTGAGAACGGCCGGGCGCCGGACCGGGGCGGCGTCCCTCGTCCCGGCGCGGCCGGACCGGGGCACGGAGGGTGCCGGTCCCCGGAGGGCGGGAGAGGGGCCTGCCGGTGCGGGGCGGCCCCGGCCCTGGCCGCCGCCGTCCACGGGGTGCCGACGTACCGACCGCGCGTCCGGGTTCGGGGGCCGACACCCCGCGGACCGCCCGGATCGGATCCGAACGGCCCCTCGTTGTTCGGAAAACGGACCCCTGTCGTCACTGAGTGGCACAATGCGAGCCATGTCCTCTCCTCACCCCCCGACCCCTCCCCCGCCCCCGTACAGCGTGGTCGAGCCCGCCCCGCAGCGGCCCCCGGGCGGCGCCGTCCCGACGGAGGGCGGGCCGGCGCCCGCCGCCCCCGAACCCGCGGTGCGCCCGGGCAGGCACTGGTACTGGGTGGGCGGCCTGATCTTCCCCGTCACCCTGGCCTTCGGCATCCTCCTCCTGGCGCCCGAGGACGACAGCCCCGCGGAGATCTTCTTCGGGATCGTCACACCGATCCTCGGCTTCTTCGTCGGTATGACCGCCCTCCTGGTCGTCTTCCTGGTGCGCTCCTCCCGGATCGCGGCCCTGCGCCGTGCGCGGTACCCGCGCCCGCACCCGCAGCAGGGCGCGTACGGGGGGCACGCCGCGTACGGGGCGGGACCCGTCCACGGGGGGCCGCCCCCTCCCCCGTTCCGGCCGCGGATCGACCCGGGAGCGGTGCGCCCGCGCGCCCGGTGGTTCTGGTTCGGCGGGCTGGCCGTCCCGGGCGGGATCGTGGTGGGAGCCGTCGCGATGTGGGCCGTGATGTCCTCCGGCAGCGCGCTCCCGGACTTCGCCGGGGAGGTCGAGACCCGCGGCAGCATCACCTTCGAGGTGGCCGAGGGCGAAACGGCGGCCTGGGGGCTGTGGGTGTCGCCCGGCGACGCCTCCTTCCACTACGACTGCGAACTGGAGGGGAGCTCCGCGCACGAGTACCCCTTCAGCTTCCCCGGCGTCGTCTACGAGTCCGACGGCTGGAAGCTGGTCGAGACCATCGACACCCCCACGCCGGGCGAGTACACGCTCGTCTGTGACGGGGACGCCGGCGTCTCCTACGCCGTGGGCGACACGGCCACGGCGGAGGCCGCGCACTCCCGCCGGAACTCCGGGATCGCGGCCCTGGTCCTGACGACCCTGGCCGGGGTCGTCGCCGGGACGACGATCCTCGTCGTCACGGCGGTCAGGCGGGGCCGGAGCGAGCGCCGCCTGCGCGAGGAGGCCTCGCGGAGGGCGGCCGATGCGCCCGGCGGCGGGCAGGGCCCCGGGCCGGGGCCGTCCGCACCGGCCGGTCCCCCGCCCGGCCCCGCACCCGCGGTCGAGGACGCGCGCTACCAGGGCTACGGCGTCACCATCGTTCCCCCTGACGGGGAGCACCGGCCCCGGCCGGAGTGACGGCGGCGAGGGGCCCGGCCCGCGGAGCGCTCTCCGGAGGCCGGGCCCCTTCCGTGTCCGACGGCGCGGGCGGGTGTCCCGTCCGCCCACCGGCGCGGCGGTGAGTGCGGACGTCCGCCGGTCCGGGGCCGACCGGCCCGCGTCCGGTCGCCGCACCGCCTCACGCGTGCGGGGAGCGGTGCCCGGCCGGGAGGTCCGGCGGGTCGTCCACCAGTGCGGCGAGCGCGATGGTCATCGCCACCCTGGCCTCCGGGTCGTCCAGCGGCAGGTCCGCGACCCCGCCCATGCGGCGCAGCCGGTACCGCACCGTGTTCGGGTGCAGCTCCAGCAGCTCCGCCGCCCGCCCCAGGTCTCCGTGCACGTACAACCACGCCCGCAGGGTGCGCGCGTAGTCCGTCCCGTGCTCGGCGTCGTGGCGCGCCAGGTCCACGACGGGGTTGCGCGTGGGCAGTCTCCCCGCCTCCGCCACCAGTCTCAGTCGGCGGAGCAGCACCGCGTGCCAGGCGTCGTCGTAGACCACCGGCCCCGCACCGCCCGGAGTGCCCGGCCCGGCTCCCGGCCGTACCCGCGCCTCCCGCCGGTCCGCCGCTCCCGGCACGCCCTGGGCGTGCAGGGTCAGGCACTCGTCCGCCTCCTGCCTGCTGGCAGGGAGCCCGGCCGGGTCCGCCGCGCCTCCCACCCCGGCGACGACCCCCAGCTGGTCCGGCAGTCCGCGCACCGTCGACCGCACCCACTCCACGGCCGGTGAGGGGTCGTTCCCACACGGCAGCACCGTGTACACGGTCGTGCCTAGCAGGGTGCTGCGCCCGGGCCGCGACCACCCGAAACCTGTGGTGACCTGCTCGAACAGGTGCAGTATCGCCGCCTCCGGCTCGGTTCTGGCCCACGCCTGGAAGGCAATCACCCGCAGGCCGGTGGCGAGCAGCCCGAGGCGGCCGGCCGCCTGGGCCGGATCCGCCGAACCCTCCAGCAGGTCGATCACCGACTCCGACTCCACCTGCCGCTCCAGGTCGCTGCTCACCCTGGCGCGCAGCATGTGCAGCCCCACGGTGTGCGCCCCCTCCCGCAGTGCGCGGGAGCGCTCGGCGCCCAGCGGGGCGTCGCACACCACCCACAGCGACCCGAGCAGCTCGCGACCCACCCTGATCGGCGCGGCGGTGCGCCCGCCCAACCCGAGTTCTGGCACTCCCGGCACGAAGCGGGGCTCGGCGGAGGACGCCAACCCGGCGAACACCCCGTCTGCGTCGAGCCGTTCGCGGACCTGCGCCGGGACCGCCCTGTCGACGACCGTGGCCCTGCGCACGCGGTCGGTGTCCCCCTGGGAGGCGGAGTAGGCGACGACGCGGGAGGCCCGGTCCTCGATCGTGACGGGTCCGCCGACCTCGGCGGCGACGGTGTCCGCCAGGGTGAACAGGTCGCTGGGTCCGCGCCCGGCCTCGGTCTCGCGGCCCTCCAACACGAGCCCGTAGACGACGCCGGAGATCTGGCTCCACGACACGGCGGGGTCGACGACGAGGAGGGCCAGTCCGCGCTCCCGCAGGTGTGCGCGCACGTCCTCCCCGGGGTCCGTGGCGGAGCGGAGGAGGACGACGGTGGCGCGGGCCTGCTCGGCGAGGTGGACGGCCTCGCCCGCGGAGTCCACGCCGACCGCGAGGAACGCGTCGCCCAGGGGCGGGGCGTCGTCGGTCGGGTCGTGCATGGCGACGCTGCGCAGTTCCCTGCGGCGCAGGCCCTCCGCGCCGACCAGGCGGGCGCCGTACCCGCCCAGCACGTTGACGAGCCGGTCGAGGTTGATCATCTCCCGCTCCCCCTCCCACCGTGATGTTGTCGCGAGTGCACAAAAACAGGTCACGGGAATGTCGGCTCAGGATAACCCCGACCCCCGCCGCCGTGGACACACTCGGTGATGAGCGGCAGCACCCCCCTCGCCGGCCCTCGCTGTGTTTCTCCACCCACGGACCGATCCGTGGCGTGGGCCCGTGAAGACAAGGAACGTTCCATGACCAGGACCACCGACCGATGGATGACCAGGGAGGGCTACGAACGCCTCCAGGAGGAGCTGCGAGTGCTGCGCGGCCTCCCCGACGACGACCCGGACACCACCGGGGCGGACCGGGGCGCGGGGAGCACAGTCCCCGCGCCCCGCTACATTCACGACCCGGCGGTGCGGCAGGCGCGCGTCCACACCATCGAGCGCCTGCTCAGCGAGGCCGTGGTGGACGAGGCCGCCCCCGACGACGGGATCGCCGCTCCGGGCAAGGTGCTCACCATCCGCTACGACGGCGAGGACGCGACAGAGGAGTTCCTGCTGGGCCTGCGGGACGCGTCCGTCGCGGACCGGATGACCGTGTACTCGCCGGAGTCGCCGCTGGGGGCGTCCCTGCTGGGCGCCCGGCAGGGTGAGCGGCGCACGTTCACCTCCCCGCGCGGCGCGGTCATCGGGGTCACCCTGCTGGGCGCGGAGCCGTACCGGGCCTTCGTGGCGGGCTGAGCCCGCCGGCCCCACGGACCGGGGCGGCCGCCCCCACGGGAAAGCGGGGTGGCCGCCCCTCGCCCGTCCGCCCGACTGGGAGGGCGGACGGGCCGACACGGCGGTGGTCCGGCCCCCTCGGAGGCCGGGCCACCGCCGGACCGCTTCACTGCCCCTGTGGCACTTGGGAAAGCGACCCCGTGCGCGGAGAACTCACGGGCGGCGCCGGGCTCCGCCTCAGCCGGTGGTTCCCCGGCGGCGGCACCGGACTCGCCGGGCCGAGAGGTGGCCCGGATCCGGCTGGGACACCCGCACGCCCGTGAGCCAAGGACCGCGGGGCCGTCCCGGGCGGGCCGACGCTCCCCCGGCCAGGAGCCGCAGGCCCCGGTGCCCGGACCGGCATCCGACCGCCCGGAGGTCCCGGTCACCCGGCCCGTGGGCCGCCTGCCCCGCGGAGGAGACGGCCGGCCCGGACCGCGGCCGGGACGGCCCGCACCGCGGCCGGGACGGCCCGCACCGCGGCCGGGACGGCGCGGCCCCCGGCCACAACCACGTTCCCCCGGCGCCGGAGGTAGCATTCTGACCCTCTCCCTCCCCTCCCCGGTCCCGACGGAGTCCCGTGACGTCCCACAGCCCCCCGTTCCCTCCCCTCCTCCCGGGCGACCCGCGGACCGTCGGGGGCTACCGCACCGTGGGCCGCCTGGGCAGCGGCGGCATGGGCGCGGTCTACGCCGCCGCGGACCCCTCCGGCCGGCTCGTCGCCGTCAAGCTGGTCCACGCCGACCTGGCCGCCGACCGCGACTTCCGTGCCCGGTTCCACCGGGAGGCCTCGCTGGTCCAGCGGGTGGTCAACCCCTGCGTGCCGCGGTTCGTGGCGAGCGACACCCGGGCCGACCAGCCGTGGCTCGCCACCGAGTACGCCCCGGGCCCGACCCTGCGACAGCACGTGGGCGAACACGGTCCGTTGACCGGCGCCTCCCTCCACGCCTTCGCCACCGGCGTCGCGGAGGCCCTGCGCGCCGTCCACGCCGCGGGGATCGTCCACCGCGACCTCAAGCCCGGCAACGTCATCCTCGCCGCGGACGGGCCCAAGGTGCTGGACTTCGGCATCGCCCGCGCGCTGGACGAGACCGCGATCACGCGGACCGGCGGCCTTTTCGGCACTCCGGGTTGGGTCGCCCCGGAACTCCTGCGCGGAGCGCCGCCCGGTCCGGCCGCCGACGTGTTCGCGTGGGGCGGCCTGGTGGCCTTCGCCGCCACCGGCCGGGCCCCGTTCGGGACGGGGTCCGCCGAGGCCGTCGCCCTGCGGGTGCTGGAGGGCCGCCCCGATCTCGACGGCGTGCCCGACGATGTGCTCGGCCTGGTGCGGGGCGCACTCGCCCGCGACCCCGGCCGCCGCCTCACCGTCCCCGCCCTCCTGGCGGGCCTCCTCGGGCCGCGCCTGGACACCGCCGGCCCCGAGGAGACGACCGCCCTGGTCACCGTGGTGATCGCGGACGGGTGGGAGGCTCCACCCGCCCCGACGGCGCCCGTCCCTCCCCCGTCCCGTTCCTTTGCGCCTCCCGCCCGGGGCGTGACGCCTCCGTCCGGGCAGCCCGGCAGCGGAGGGCGCCGGTGGCAGGTGGCCGGGGCCGCGCTCGCCGCGCTCGTGCTGGTCGTCGGGGGCGCCTGGTACGCGGGGGACCGCTTCGGCCGGGCGGGGCAGGCGGAGGGGGGCGAAGCCTCCCCCGGGGCCGCCGACGGGGCCTCCGACGGGGAGCTGGCGGTGACCGTCCCCGGCGACAACGTGATGATGGTCCTCGCGGACGCCTCCGGGGGCATGGGGGTCGCCGACGGGTTCGCCGGGTGGACCTACGAACCGCCCGAGGGGTTCGCCCGCGAGGACCACGCCATCGCGACCATGAACATCTACGTCACCTACCTCGACACCGCCGCCATGGAGGAGTCGGACGGCCTCACCGTCAGCGGGGAGATCACCTATCTGCCCGACAGCGGCGGCTACACGCTGCGCTCCGACGACATCACCCTCTACGAGGTCGGCCCAGGCCTGGAGTCGGTGCCCGACGACCCCGACGACGGCAGGGAGGGCTACCGCGTGGAGGGCC
This sequence comes from Nocardiopsis codii, assembly GCF_036327455.1. Taxonomy (NCBI): domain Bacteria; kingdom Bacillati; phylum Actinomycetota; class Actinomycetes; order Streptosporangiales; family Nocardiopsidaceae; genus Nocardiopsis; species Nocardiopsis codii. The sequence goes on from NZ_JAUZMY010000002.1 coordinate 428,776, forward strand.
GGACCCTCGCGGAACTGACGCCGGCGAACCCCACCGCCGAGTTCGAGTTCGACGTCCCCGAGGCGCCCAGCTCCGTCCTGGTCGCCTACCGCCCCGACCCCGGGGAGGCCCCGAGCGGGGAGTACGCGGCCGACCGGAGCCAGGGCGCCTACATGTGCGGGACCGCCTGGACCCAGATCTCGACGAGCACCATGGACGGGTCGTTCGACGGTGACCCCTGCCCCGCCTTCGACGAGCTGACGGGGGAGGACGGCCTGTGAGCTTCGCACCCACCCGCCCCGGCGACCCGGCCGCCGTGGGAGCCTTCCGGATCGTGGGCCGGATCGGCAGCGGCGGCATGGGCACCGTCTACGCGGGGGCCGCGCGGCGGGGCGGGTACGCCGCCGTGAAGGTCATCCGGGCCGATCTGGCGGAGGACCCCGCGCTGAGGGCCCGCTTCACGCGCGAGGTCCGCCTGCTCCGACGCGTGCGCAGCCGCACCGTTCCCGCCTTCGTCGCGTCGGGCGTCGACGGCGGTAACCCGTGGCTGGCCACGGAGTTCGTGCCCGGTCGGACCCTGTCCGACCACGTGCGGCGGCACGGTCCGCTCACCGGTCCCCCGCTCGACGGGCTGGCGGTCGGGACCGCCGAGGCGCTGCGCGCCGTCCACGCCGCCGGGATCGTCCACCGCGACCTCAAGCCCGGCAACGTCATACTGTCCCCCGACGGGCCGAAGGTGCTGGACTTCGGCATCTCGCGCGCCCTGGACGAGACCGCGCTGACCAGGACCGGGGGGCTCTTCGGCACGCCCGGGTGGATCTCGCCGGAGACGCTGCGCGGGTCCCCGCCCTCGCCCGCCGCCGACGTGTTCGCCTGGGGCGCGCTGGTCGCCCACGCCGCGTCGGGGAAGCCGCCGTTCGGGACGGGGCCGGCGGACGCCCTCGTGTACCGGGTGCTCAGGGAGGAACCCGACCTGTCCGCGGTCCCGGCCCGGATGCTCCCGCTCGTGGCGTCCGCCCTGGACAAGGACCCGGCACGCAGGCCCACCGCGTCCCAGTTGGTGTCGTCCCTGACGGGAAGCCCTCCCGGCCTGACCTCCGACGAGGTGGCGGCGTCCGTCGGCAGGGTCCTGGACCGCTCCTGGCTGGAGGTCGGGGCGGCCGTCCCCGCCGCACCCCGGCCCCCGCGCTCCCGTGCGCTCCTCGCCGCGGGCGCCGCCCTCCTCCTCGTGTCGGCCGTGGTGGCGGGCGGGGTGGCGGCCCGCGTCATCGCGACCGAACCGGGCGGGGCCTCCTCGCCGGGCGGCGCAGCGGAACCCGGGGACGAACCCGCGCGGGACGGGGCCGACGCGGAGGCGCACGTCGGCTGGACGCGGTCGGACGTCAGTATGGAGGGGCACAACGTCGAGTGGTGGACCCAGTCCCGGACCGGTGTGGACCTGGTGGTGGCCCCCGCCGGGGCCGCACCCGGCGACCGGCCGTCCTTCGCCGCCTCGCCCGACTCGTTCGAGAGCTCGTTCAGCATGTCCGTGGACTCGGTCGACGCGTCCCCCGGCGGCGTCCGGTTCTCGTTCACCGTCGACCGCATGGAGGTCGACCTCGGCGGCGACGTCCCGTCGATGCTCGCGGTGACCGCCGGGGAGGAGCCCCTGGCGCCGTCCGAGGTGGAGGCCGGCGGAGAGGTCGGGGCGGGCAGCACGTTCGCGCTCACCTTCGACGGGGCCCCTGAGCAGGGCCTTCTCGTCCTCGCGAGCCCGGACTACGTCCCGAACGTGTCCGGGATCCCGCCGACAGGGCTCTGCTACGACGCCCCCGCCCGGACCCTGTCCTCCTACGCGCCCTCGTGCGACGAGGGGTCCGCCACCGGGTAGGGCGTGACGGTGCTGGCGTTCTCGTTGACCAGCAGCGCGCGCCCCGCCGGCGGGAACGCCCGCTGGGGGCGGGCCGACCGCTCTCACACCTTGCAGCCGAGCCCGATCGGGGTGGCCGCCCGGACACCGGCGAGCTGTGGCACAGGATCCGCACGGTCGAGGACCCGGAGTGGACCAGGAGGTACCACGCGACCGACCCGGCGGAGAAGGCGTTCGGTGGCCGCGTGGTGGTGGAGCTGGCCGACGGCGTGGTCTCCGGACCGGAGCAGGACCGGTTCCTCGGCCTCGTCGACCGCCTCCCCGAGCTCACCGCCGAGGAGGTCCGTCTGCTGTCCTTCGAGGGGACCGGGCGACCGCGCCCGGCGACCTCTCCGGATCGAAGGGGATCTTCTGATGCTGCACGCCCGTACCGCCCCGCACGAGAAGCGCCGCGCCCTGCGCGAGGCCCTGGCCTCGGGACGCCTGCTGCGCGTCCCCGGGGCGGTCAACCCGCTCACCGCGGTCCTCATCGAGGAGCTCGGCTTCGACGGCGCCTACGTGTCCGGCGCGGTGGTCGCCGCCGATCTCGCCCTGCCCGACATCGGCCTCACCACGCTGACCGAGGTCGCGACCCGGGGCGGCCAGATCGCCAGGGTCACCGACCTGCCCACCCTCATCGACGCCGACACCGGGTTCGGCGAGCCCATGAACGCCGCCCGTACCGTCCAGGCCCTGGAGGACGCGGGGCTCGCAGGGTGCCACCTGGAGGACCAGGTCAACCCCAAGCGCTGCGGCCACCTGGACGGCAAGGCCGTCGTGGGGACGGACGAGATGGTCCGGCGGATCCGCGCGGCCGTGGGCGCCCGCCGCGACGACGGGTTCGTCGTGTGCGCGCGCACCGACGCCGCCGGGGTCGAGGGGCTGGACGCCGCGATCGAGCGCGCGCGGGCCTACGTGGACGCGGGCGCCGACATGGTCTTCCCGGAGGCGATGCGCGGCCCCGCCGACTTCGAGGCGTTCCGCGCCGCCGTGGACGTCCCCCTGCTCGCCAACATGACCGAGTTCGGCAAGAGCGAACTCCTGACCGCCGAGCAGCTGGAGTCCCTCGGGATGAACATGGTGATCTACCCGGTCACCACGCTGCGCCTGGCCATGGGGGCGGTCGAGGACGGGCTGCGGACCCTGCGCGACGAGGGGACCCAGGCGGGCCTCGTCGACCGGATGCAGACCCGCAAGCGCCTGTACGAGCTGCTCGACTACCCCGCCTACAACGCCTTCGACGGCGACGTCTTCAACTTCACGATCTGAACGGATGTGGTGGGCAGGGCCGACACGGCGATCCGCAAGGGGCTGGCCGGGGTGGTGGTCGACACCACCCGGATCTCCATGGTCGACGAGGAGACCGACTCCCTGACCTACCGCGGCTACCCGGTGCAGGACCTGGCCGCGTCGTGCTCGTTCGAAGAGGTCGCCCACCTGCTCCGGTACGGCGAGCTGCCGACGGCCGTGGAGCTGGGGGAGTCCCGCGCCCGTGAGCGCGCCGGACGGTCCCTGGACCGGCACACCCTGGAACTCCTGGGGAGCCTCCCCCGGACCGCGCACCCCATGGACGTGCTGCGGACCGCCATCAGCTACCTGGGCGCCGACGACCCGGCCGAGGACGACAACACGGTCGCGGCCGACCAGGCCGGGGCGATGACGGCCGCGCTGCCGACGATCGTCGCGGCCGGCCACCGCCGCCGCCGGGGCTGGTGGCAGGTGGCAGGGGGCTGACTGGAGCCGGGGGCGGGGCCG